>JACRFH010000002.1 GCA_016217975.1 Candidatus Kaiserbacteria bacterium
CAAAAAGGTGTATACTTTTTGTACGGCGTTTCCCAGTTGATTGAAGATTTTGAGTGGGAAATTCATACTCAAGCGCGGCCTAACGGCCGCGCGTGTAGTGTATCAGGGTTTGTGGGCTGGTGGGGTTTCGTTATTCAAAGTACTTTCATCACACAACAAGAGGGAAAACGACCCACGGCATTTATATAAGAGATTAATCCCTTGGGCAAGAGCGCGCGTCGAGTCGCATCTTTTACCACTCCGATCGCTCGATCTTTTTGCTTGCATAGCGCAGCGCAAATATGAGTGCGGTGGTGGTGACTATGATCGGGACTATCCAAAATTGCTTCGGGATGAACGAGAGCAAATTGCCGAAATGATAGCCGACGAACATCATCGCAAAGACCCATACGAAACTTCCCAGGAAATTGATGACTGCGAAACGTTTGAACGGTACCCGCACGATGCCGGCCGTCGTGAGGACCGCGAGGGCAAAGCCAAAGCCAGTTGTGAGTTTTGAGACGATGAGAATTGAGTTCTGATTGTCATGGAAATGCTTGGAAATACGCTCAACGACTGGCGGCGAGGCACCGATCACGTAGCCCCACCGCTCCAGAAAATGCCGCGCGCCGAATCTGCCGATGCAGTACCACATGATGTCGGCCAGGAAATCGCCCAGGAGAAGCGCCACATACGCGGGCCAGAAAGAGACTATGCCAAGCTGCCACAAGACGCCGGTCGCCATCATCACAAATGCTCCCTCGATGTAGCAGCCGATAAAGATGAGGAAGTAGCGCGAGGTCGAGATGAATGCGATGATGCTCTCTAAGATCAGCATACCCGGTTAGTACAATTTGGCATTGTTTCTGCCGCTGATAACGCTGCGCATGTTGGATCCTTTACGTACGATGGTTATGTTGCGCATATCTCGATTGACTTCAACAAGGCTATGCCAAATTGTACTACCGGGCATAGCGGGTACAGGGAGAGTATACTATTATCATACTCATGTCCGATGTTTCCGACCTACCGCTCCGTAAGCACCCCGCCCCGCACAAGGAAATCGCGCGCAGGTACAAAGATCACTTTAAAGACAAGGACTATCGGTCGGCGGTATTAAGTTCTGCTCTTGTATTCATCGCAAGCGTCATTGCGAGTCTCGCAGCCGGATTATTCTCGAAATCACACGCGAGCAATCCGGTGTCTGATCTAGTCCTCTCCAACATTCCGGTCTTTCAAGTAGACGAGCTTTTTGTGTACGGCACCATTATTCTCATCGTATTTGTCCTTATTCTCGCTTTCGCGCATCCGAAACGCATCCCATTTACGCTCCACACGCTCGCGCTGTTCTTCTTCATCCGCGCGGGGTTTGTTACGCTCACGCACATTGCACCGTTTCCCGGACGTGCTGCTACCGATTTTGGGGCGACGACGCAAAAGTATTTTTTTGGCGACGACTTGTTTTTCTCCGGGCACACTGGGACTCCCTTTCTCCTCGCGCTTATTTTCTGGCGAGAGTGGCGCTTGCGCTACGTATTCCTCGCATGGTCCGCATATTTCGCTGTTGTCGTTCTCTTGGGACATTTGCACTACTCGATAGATGTAGCTGCGGCCTTCTTCATCACGTACACTATATTCTGTATGGCAGAATGGCTTTTTCCCGAATACCGCGCACTTTTTTTATCCGACGAAATGGATGGTGAATCGTCTGCATAACGCATGGAAATCTCCGAACTCAAAAATAAAGCAAAGAGGAAAGAGCTTGAGGAGAAGGGCATTCATGAGGCATTCGTTATTTCAATCGCCGTGAAAGGCGTTATTGCCGCAGTCCAGACAATCCTTGGATTCATGCTTCTTTTTACCGGCAGCATCGTGCAATTCGTGCTCGCGCTTGTCCAAAACGAGCTCATAGAGGACCCGGGCGATTTTTTCGGGACGCATGTTCAGCCGCTTCTCAATCCCTCGCATGATACGCTGGTCTTTGGCGGACTCTATCTTCTTTCGCACGGGATAGTGAAGCTTTTTCTCGTCGCCGGGCTCTTGCGCAACAAGCTCTGGGCATATCCAGCTTCGCTTGCTGTTTTTGCGCTTTTTATCCTCTACCAGGTGGAACGCTGGTTTTCGACACACTCGGTATGGCTTCTGGGCCTTACCGTCGTCGATCTCGTCGTCATGTGGCTCGTGTGGCACGAATATCGCCGGAAGACGAAGCCCGTAGAATAGGTGTTACACTTCCGCCATGGAGGACGACGTGCGGCAGAAACTTGAGACGGTCGAGAAGAAAGTGGATGCGATATTTGTTTCTGCGGAAAAGACGCGCAAGTATTTTCTTGCCACTATCATTGTCACGCTTGTCGCATTCGTGTTGCCGCTCATCGGTCTCGTATTTGCGATCCCCTCATTTCTTTCGACCTATACGGGCATGATGAATATCCAGTAAGAAAGCAGGGAGCATCGCGTCTTGGTGCTATACTAGATTCATTAGGAGTTCATAATTATTTCTATATGCCCGGTAGGACAATTTCGAATCGCCTTGGTATGAGTTATTCCTTACCATTGTCCAGACGTGAGTTACTCGATGGTATACAATACGTAGTCTGTCGAGACTGCGGCAGTAATTATTCGAAATTGTACTAACCGGGTATGGACGACTTCCAAAAGAGGGAATTACACATTGTGCCGCCCAAGAGAATTGAGAGCGCGGCCGCATTTGCGCTTACCATGCTCGGCATCTTCCTTGTCATCCTCGCGGTCTCAAGTCTCAAGGAATTTCGATTCATAGGCTCGGGCGTGACAGCGACCAACACGATCACCGTGTCCGGCACGGGCGAAGTCTTCGCGGTCCCAGATCGGGCGACCTTCTCGTTTACGGTGATGAAAACCGCGAAAGACGTAACCACTGCACAGACCGACGTCAATACGAAGGGCAACGACATCATTGCATACCTCAAATCACAAGGCGTTGATGAAAAAGATATCCAGACGACCGATTACAGCGTCAATCCGCATTACGAATACAGCCAGAGCGTTTGCACCAATGGCTATTGTCCAGGCAGGCAGACACTCACTGGCTACGATGTAAGCGAAACTGTCACCGTGAAGGTGAAGGATCCAACCAAGGCGGGGACACTTCTCTCGGGCATCGGCTCGAAGGGAGCAACGAATGTATCGGGGCTTTCATTCACGGTAGAAGACGAAACTGCTTTGGAGGCCCAGGCTCGTCAGGAAGCAATCGATGATGCGCGCGAAAAGGCCAAGGAATTGGCGAAACAGCTTGGCGTTTCGCTTGTCCGCGTCGTTGGCTTCAGCGAAAATGGCCGCGGCGGCCAGATCTATTATGCCAAGGCGATGAGCGCAGATAGTGGCATGGGAAGCGCTGCGGCTCCCGCGCCCGAAATTGCAACAGGTCAGAACAAAATAACGTCGGACGTGTCGGTGACCTACGAGATCAAGTAACAATCGCTATGGACCAGCAAATTCCGGGCAAATGGATGGTGGCCGTCGGCGTCATTATCGCAGTTGTGTTGTTTTCCACCCACGCAGAGGGGACTCTTGCCTATGTCTTCTACGGCTTGGCGGCAATCCTCGTCGGACTCGGTGTGCTCAACTGGAAATCGCGGTAGCGTCCGGTTGACAAATAATCGTACCGAAAGTAGCATAAACGGTATGAACACGACGTTGACCATAAAGACTGATAAGAAACTGCGCGACGACGCAAGGCGCGTAGCGCACGGGCTAGGGCTTCCGCTCACAACGGCCGTGAATGCGATGCTGAAGCAGTTCGTCCGCGATCGCCGCCTTGTTCTTGAAGAAGAGTGTCCTTTCCCGAGCCACACGCCGAATGCGGAGACGAGAAAAGCTCTCCTTAATGTCCGTCATCGGAAAGGCTTGAAGACCTTTGCGACGTTTGAAGAATTTGAAAAGCACGTGCGCTCTCTTTGAGTATGCGTCGCGTTGTCCGAGAGCCGCAGTTTGACAGCGATATCAAGCGGCTCAAGCGTCGCCACAAAGATATGGATAAGTTGCTAACGACGGTCGCTATTCTCCGTCGCGACGGTCGTCTTCCCGTTCAGTTTCGACCGCATAAACTTTCCGGCGATTATGACGGCCAGTGGGAGTGTCACATCGAATCTGATTGGTTACTGACATATGAGATTTATGAAGATGCAGTCACACTTGCCCGCACAGGCTCGCATTCGGATTTGTTTGGATGAATCGGCCTTACGTTACTGCCACCAGAAATGCAGTACAATAACGGCATGTGTCGGAAAGTCGTTTTCGTTATAACAGCAGTTTCTTTTGCGCTTCCGCTTCTCGCCTCCGCCGCATCGTGTCCAAATCTCACCCGCAATCTCTCCTTCGGCTCCCGTGGAAATGACGTCGCGCAACTCCAGCAATTCCTCATTTCACAAAATCTTCTCGAATCTGATTCAGCAACCGGCTACTTCGGCCGCCTTACCGAAGCCGCCGTGAAGAAATTCCAGTGCACTACAATGAACATCTGCTCCGGCTCCGCGAATTCAAATGGCTACGGTGCTGTGGGGCCAAGGACGAGAGCAAAGATCGCCGCGGTCTGCAGTACGACCGCGTATACGTCTCCGCCAACACAACCTCCACCCGGGACAATCGCTCTGCCGATTGGTATAGTTCCACCAAATTCGCCTCTGATTCCACCTGCGTGTTCTCCACTACAACCGCAAACCCAAACAGTCTCATGTCCAACAGAACAAGCAGGTTCAATCACTCAGACAAGAACGTCATCATGCCCGGGGCTGGTGGGGAGCGACTGGCAGACGACATCTAATACGTGTCAGATGGCCGGTACACAGCGTTCTCTCGACACTGCGATAGAAGATCTCTTCAAGAATTTCTGGACCGGCCCGCGCGACACGGGCCACATTACGCCGACATGGGGTGGCATCGTAGGGGAACTGCTTCCGGATAGTCGCGGTGCAACATGGCCTGCGTCTACGTTTCTCAACGTCCTCTATGCAAAATATCTCATAAATCCGTCAGAGACGAATTCGCAGCCTATTCGTGCGGAATGGAATTATCTGAAATCGGTTTTTAGTGATAGCGAATTTACATCGTGCGGCGCACATTCCGCAATGAACTTCGGCTCGGACGACACGGGGTGGAATGCTGCCGCTTTCCTAAAGATATATGACGTCACGCAAGACACGCGTGCGCTCACACTCGCGAAAGGCGCTGTGCAATGCGGATTTATTCGGTGGGGAGATGCACAGCTCGGCGGAGGCCTTTGGTACAACGACGATAAAAACGCTAAATCGTTATATCAGATAGGACTAACTCTCGATGCATTTCGCATATTCCAACTGACGCATGATGAGTCGTATCTCACGCTTGCGAAACAATCATATGAATGGATGCAACAGAAACTATCGCGCACTGACAACATCTATTGGACTGATTACGGATGGTGGACTGCTGACCATTCGGCTTCCCCCGCTCCTCTTGGGATCGAACGGCCGAATGATATTCATCTCGCAGGCAGCGTTTCGTTTCTTGCGGGCACGATGGCGATGGACGTAATGCACGCACGCATGTTTCGTTTAACCAACGACGACATATATAAACAGCGGGCTATCAACACAGCGCGAGGGATTTTCAATACATTCATTGATTCAAACAGCGGATTTCTGGATGATCGTGACGGGTGGGCAAATGGCACATTTGTTCGCGAATGGATTATCGAAGTGTATCCACTTCTTCCTGTCGACCTGCAACAAAAAGCAGCCGAAATGTTCATCAAGACCGCACAGTCGGTATTAGCGAATGATCGCACAGCAGATGGATACTACGGTCCCGATTGGAACGGCCCCTCCGACGCCGTGTGGAGTAATGGTACAAAAGCGCAGCAAATCATGACGAGTGCGACCGCGATTGATTTCGTCGCCGGTCCGCCGCTCATCGATGCGCATATTTCGATTCCAAATATGCCTGCTCCATCCGCGGCATGGCAAAGAGACCAAATAAGAAAGACTGCACTTGCTTCACTCAAAAACGCGCTTACTGCATACGCAGCGAATCATAACGGCGCATTTCCGACAACGAATAGTGCGTGGTATTCGTCAGAACAAGGAGACTACGGATCTTATAACAATGGAGATTATGTACCCGGACTTGCGCCAACCTATATATCTGCGTTGCCTCGCGATCCACTTGGCGGCGCAGGGCGATATAGCCAATGCACGGGCTGGAAGTCCGCATTTCTCTATCAATCCGACGGCACGAGCTACAAACTTCTCTCGCATTGCGCACCGGAAACCAAATGGACTTTAAGCGATCCGCAGTACGACCCTGCGCGTCCCATATGGGCGTGGATGATCTGCTCGGGTGCAAACGCATGTTCGGCATGGTAGATTGCATCCATATGATTATTTTTACGATTCTCTATGTACCAAAAGGCATCAATTAAAGTCGTACTTTTCATCGGTCTTTTGTTGGTGCTCGCAGGAGCGCTTGCGTATTTCCTGCTTGTGCAGAAACCGTCTCCGGTTGAACAAGTGCAGATAAATCAGGATGATACGCACGTGTCCACGCTATCAGCTGCAAAACAAGTCGTCTCGGTTCCCGCAAAATCAAACAATACCGTTCAAGCATCAGATGCGACGTCGGTTTTCCTAACGTTCTCTTCTCCGTATGCGGGTCAACAGTTATCGGCGAAAAAAAGGGCGATTGTATCGTGGACGATCGCGCCTGATCTCAAGACAAAATTTAAGGACTTTTATATTGTACTTACACTTGTTGATTCAACGGGTGTCCGCGTTGGTGCTATCGGTGACGGATATCACATGAGCCAAACTTCAAATGACTGGAATATTCCGTCGTATGTAAGTGGCGGATTTTATTACCCGGGACTCATTCCCGGTGAGCATTACGCAATCCGCGCAATGTTGCAGATTGATAGCACTCTATCTTTGGGGTGCGATCCCACAAATCCCAATGGTCCGAAAGATTGTACTCTTTTATATTCTGATGCCAACAAAGCCCTCATTAAAGAGGCGCAGGGTTATACGAGCGAAAGCGGTTCGTTTACGTTTGGAGATCTGTAAATTCAGAAGCAAGAAGATACAATGCTATAATCGCACGAATGATTTCGGATGAGGTCTGTAGTGACAATGTATTGACAAGCTTGAAAGCGGGAGTAGTATTACCGGATGACTACTATTCAGATCAGGATCGACGAGAAGACCAAGAAAAAGGCGCGCAAAGTCTTCAGCAAGATGGGCCTTGATGTCTCGAGCGGCATCAAAATGTATTTGGCGCGCGTAGCGCAGGATGAAAAAGTGCCATTCGTACTTCGTACCGAAAATGGATATACGCCAGAGCAAGAACGGCAGATCATTCGAGAGACCGAGTGGGCGGAGAAACACGGAAAGCGGTACACTTCTTTCAAGGAATTGATGCGTGATATCGACAAAAAGTGACGTATGTATGACGTCGCGCTGTCCGCACGCGCTAAAAAGTCGCTCCGCAAGCACAGACGAGGTGGGAGTTTTCCGGAGGGGAAATTTGAACAGGCCTTCAACGCTTGGCGTTCCGGCTTACAGTTGCCATTGAATTTCCGAGATCATGCGCTGCAAGGATCGCTCTCGATGTATCTGAATTTCATCTAGGATACGATGTTTTGGTGCAGTACAAGCGCGATGAGGTACAACGAATCGTTACTATTTCCAAGATCGGTACACATGCAGAGATATTCGGCGCTTGACTTTTGTTTTAACCGAAGTACTATGCTAGATATAAGCCCCGCGAGGGGTTTTTAAATTGGAAGATTTGTATCTTACTAGAAGCTACTCAAAAATATGGGACTCGTAGAATATCTCAAAGAAACTCGCGCAGAGCTTCGCCATGTGGCGTGGCCGACGCAATTCCAAACGATCGTCTACACGATTCTTGTCGTTGCGATTTCAGTGTTTGTATCGCTCTATCTCGGTTTCTTCGATTTTCTTTTCACCGGCATGCTGCAGCGCGCCGTGGGAGCGGGAGGAGTATCGGTCACGCAGTCTGCATCGACTACTAATCCGATCACCGTGACTCCTGTGCTTTCTACTTCTACCAACCCTAAACCCTAGTCGCTAGTGGCTAACAAACTATTCTTATGGCCAAGCAAACCTACGGCACCGAGCGGAAGTGGTATGCGGTACACACGTATTCCGGCTACGAAGATGCAGTCGCGCGCAATCTGAAGCAGCGGATCGATTCTTTCGGCATGAAAGATCGCATTTTCCAGGTGGTCGTCCCGACCGAAAAGAAGATCAAGGTCAAAGGCGGTCGCAAGGTGGAAGCTCGCGAGAAGATTTTCCCCGGTTACGTGCTTGTCGATATGATTGCCTCGGACGATGCGTGGAGCGTGGTAAGAAATACCCCGCAGGTTACGGGATTTGTGGGTACCGCAAATCAGGCAGTGCCGCTTGAGCAGGAGGAGGTGGACAAGATTCTCTCGCGTGCAGGCGGCGAGCAGGTGCGCCACGCGATCGATCTCTCGCTCGACGATGCGGTGGTCATCATCGACGGGCCGTTTAAGGATCTTGAAGGAAAAGTGGGAGAGATTGACGAAGAGCGTGGAAAGGTTAAGGTGTTAGTTCCGATGTTTGGCCGCGAGACTCCGGTGGAGCTTGAAGCCGATCAAGTCCAGAGAGTCTAAGCACAAAGATACAAGATACAAACAATATCCAAGTTTAAAAATTGAAAATTATAATTTGTTTGTAACTTGTATCTTAATATTTAAACTACTATGGCCAAAGAAATCACAAAAATCATCAAGCTTCAGATCACGGCAGGGCAAGCGACGCCTGCGCCGCCGGTAGGCACCGCGCTTGGACCGGCAGGGGTGAACATTGGCGAGTTCGTCAGCCAGTTCAATAATCAGACGAGAGCGATGATGGGGCAGATAGTGCCAGTCGTTATGACGGTCTACAAAGACCGCACCTTCACCTTTATCGTCAAGAAGCCGCCAGCTTCGCGCCTCATTCTCAAGGCGCTCGGGATGGAAAAGGGTTCGCAGAAGCCGCAAAACAAAGTCGGGAAGCTCACCAAGCAGCAGCTTGAAGATATCGCAAAAGAGAAGATGGAAGACCTCAACGCCAACGACATCGAAGGAGCCAAGAAGCTTATTGCCGGCACCGCCCGCTCAATGGGCATCGACGCGTAAGTGCTTAGTTTGCAAATTTCTCCTCGAAGAGACATAGTGCCGGCAGGTTGTTACTCTGTTGTCGCAAATAGCCGCTATTTTGATGGCTTTTGTTTGCGGTAACAGAGGAGTATGACCCATGCCCGCACAATTGCGCCTTTCCATCGAACCTGTCGCACTCGCCGTTGCTTTTGAGGAGATGTCCTTTCCGGACGTCTTCGGGTATCTCGTGGCCCTCGCCGAATGTCTCGCGCAGGGTGATGATGTACACAAGGCAGCGCTAGCGAGCCATCTGCTGCAGGCGTTGAAGGAAGCCCCAGTTGGTGACTGAAGGTCAGCGCCGGCACCCGCACAGTTCGTGGGTGCCGGCGTTCCTCTTTCTCGACTCAATGAAGAAAACAGGCAATAATTGCTTGCATGAAGGGGAACAGGTTTATTGTGATCGACGGGCTTGGGGGGTCGGGGAAGACGACCCAGATTGAGCTTTTGAAGAAGCGTCTGCCGGATGCGGTTTTCACGCACGAGCCGGGAGGCGCGCCTCGCGCAGAAAAGATACGAGCAATTCTCAAAGAAGGCGATGGAGCGAAGCTTGATCCGCTCACAGACTTCTTTCTTTTCTGGGCGGCACGCGCCGAGCACATGACGGCCTTGATACGTCCGGCACTTGAAGAAGGGAAGACCGTCGTCTCCGACAGATTCGATTCCTCCACCTTTGCGATGCAGGTGCGCGGCGATGAGCAGCCGAATCTCTCTGATTTCTTCTGGCAGTGCCGTGAAGCGACGCTCGGTGATGCGAAACCGAATTGCTACATCGTTCTCGACATCGATCCCGGTAAAGCCCATACGCGGCGCGATTCGAGGCATAGGCTGCCAGGCGAAGACCGCTTTGATGAGAGAAACGATGCGTACCAAGAACGAGTGCGGCAGGGCTACAAAGAATTTGCCGCGAAAGTAGGTGGTCACGTCATCGACGCGAGTCGTACGCCCAAAGAAATCGATGTGGATATGTGGAAGATTATTCAACCACTGATATGAGTGTTGCTGATGATATCAAGCAGGCGCTTGCGGCGGCCTTGCAGAAAGAAGGTCTTTCGGGCGAAGCCACTCTTGAACATCCGGCCGAACTTATCCACGGTGACTACGCTAGCGGAATTGCACTCGCGAAATCGAAAGAAGCCGGAATGAATCCTCGCGCTCTTGCCGAAAAGATAGTTGCGAATTTTGGTGAGATACCTGGAGTCGCAAAGATCGATATCGCGGGTCCCGGATTCATCAATTTTACGCTTTCCCCCGAAGTCTTTGCGGCAACTATCGATGAAGCGCGAAGCGCGGATACGTGGGGAAGCGGGAGCACTAATGCTGGCAAGAAAATAATGGTGGAGTACACCGACCCGAATCCATTTAAGGAATTTCATATCGGACATCTCATGAGTAACGCGATAGGCGAGAGTATTTCTCGGCTTTTGCAATTCGAGGGTGCGGAAGTGAAGCGCGTGAATTACCAAGGAGATGTAGGGCCACATGTGGCAAAAGCGATATGGGGCGTGCGCAAGCTCGGCATGAACCCCGATGACGCTAAAGCGCTTGGGAAAGCATATGCAACCGGGGCGCAGGCGTACGAGAATGATCCTGCTGCGAAAGCTGAGATTGACGAGATAAATGCGAAAGTGTACGACCGCTCTGACGACCCGATAAACGGGATTTATGATGCGGGTCGAGCCGCATCACTCGCGCATTTTGAAGAGATCTATGCAGTACTCGGCACAAAATTCGATAATTACTTCTTTGAAAGCAAAACGGCTCCAAAAGGTATCGAGACGGTACAAGCTCATCCCGAAGTCTTTGAAGAAAGCGAAGGAGCGCGCGTATACAAAGGCGAGAAACATGGACTCCATACACGAGTGTTCATCACATCAAAGGGGCTGCCCACGTACGAGACTAAGGACCTCGGGCTTGTGCAGCTCAAAGATGAATATTGGCCTTTTGATATTTCGGTGACGATAACTGCAGTCGAACAGAAAGAATATTTCAGGGTGGTACTTGCCGCGATGAAAGAAGTCTTGCCTGAACTTGCGGCCAAAGTCCGGCATGTCTCGCACGGACTCATGCAGCTTGCTGAAGGCAAGATGTCGTCGCGCAGCGGCAACGTTATCACGGGCGAATCGTTGCTCGACGATCTTGTCGAAAGCGCAAACGAGCGCGCCGCAGAGAGTCGCGCAGACGACAAAGGACGACTTGCGCAAGATGTCTCAATTGCCGCCATTAAATATCAGATACTAAAACAGGCTTCCGGCAAGAATATTATCTTTGACCGCGAGCGAGCACTTAGTCTTGAAGGGGATTCTGGGCCGTATCTACAGTACGCTTTTGCCCGTACACAGGCCATTATGGCGAAAGCCAAAGAACAGGGCATAGTTGGAAAATGTAGGACATCGGATGTCCTACATGGTCACGAGGTTGCAAGGTTTGTGTATCGATTTCCCGAGATTGTTGCATACGCAACCAGCGAGATGGAACCCCATCTGGTCACGACATATCTCACGCAACTCGCCGCAGCATTCAACACCTGGTACGCGCAAGAGCAGATTCTCGATGGCACTCCCTCCGCTGCGCACAAAGTCGCACTCGTCGAAGCCGTTGGTCGCACGCTGAAAAACGGCCTCTGGCTTCTGGGAATTCCTGCACCAGAGAAGATGTGATATTCTTTTGTCTATGACAGAAGACTTTTCTGCAGGACCAACGGCCTCGGAAGCGCCAAAAGATCCCAATATCGCTGAATCTCCCGATGAGGCACAGCGAATAATAGGTGATAAGTATCCTGCTCGTCTTGTGCCTTGGGGGCAGGAGAAACATGGTTTTTATGTGGTGAATTCGCCTGATGAATTAGACAAGCAGTTTGCAGATGCTCTTGCAGATTCGACACATTTTGCACAGGTTCATGTGTTTCCGAATCCGATGCCGAACAAACATCTTACTCCGCTTCCCTCTGGCAAGCATTCTGTGGATCCTGATACAAGCGGTCTGATATATCCCGATGACGAGAAGCAGCCGCCCACTCCGTAGAACCTGTGAAATATGTTTTCTGACGAGAAAGGGATGCTGATCGCGATCGAAGAAGCTCGTTTCGCCAAAGAGAGTGGAGAATGGCCTTTTGGTGCGGCGATATTTTCTGGAGACAAATTGGTTGCGCGCAATCGACGCCGCGAAACTGAAGAGAAGACAGTTCTCGCGCACGCAGAACTCCACACGATTAATGACGCCTGCAAAGCTCTCGGCCGGACCAATCTTAGTGACTGCGTTATCTATACAACCAACGAACCTTGTCTCATGTGTGCCGCGGCAATCTTCCAGGCGAAGATTTCTCGGGTCGTTATCGGGCTCGATCGTGCAGATCTCTTGCACTTGCTTCGTGATCGGAAGTTCAATATTGAACATCTTGCCGAGGATTCGGGCTATGAACCGAAGATTGTACGAGGCGTCCTCAAAGAGAGAATACTTGAGTTGTTCGCAGATGTGCAAAAGTAATCAATCCTACTTGTGATTTTATGATCTTTCTCTCAACTCCTGCAGTACTTATTGCCATCAGCATCGCGATCAGCTTTCTTGGCACGTTCCACTACGTGCGCGATACGATTCGCGGTACTACGAAGCCAAATCGTGTGACGTGGTTCATGTGGGCGCTTGCGCCGATAACGGCGAGCGTTGTTTCATATTTCAGCGGCGGTGATATGTGGAGCGCGCTTAAGGTCTTTTCGGCCGGCTTTTTCCCGGCGTTAGTCTTTGCTGCATCGTTCTACAATCCTCAAGCGTATTGGAAACTGGGAGCGTTTGATCTCATATGCGGAGCGCTTTCTCTCGCGGCGCTACTCCTATGGCTCGGCATGAGTCAGACGGCTTTTGCGATCGTCCTCGCCATCGTCGGAGACCTATTTGCGTCACTCCCGACTTTTACCAAGACGTTGCGTCGCCCCGATACAGAGACAGGCTTCGCGTATATTTGCTATGCACTCTCGTTTATTCCATCACTCTTGGCACTTTCCGTATGGAATTTTGAGAATGCGGCCTTTCAATTGTACCTAGTCGGGCTCAATGTCCTTCTTGTACTGATGGTATATCGGAATCGTCTTTTCCGGCGCAACTTTTGATTTGATACACTAGCCCGATGACGCAGGAGGAAGCACTCTCAATTCTTAAGCTTGGCGTAAATGTGTTTCTCACCGGTGAGCCGGGGAGCGGGAAGACGCACACGATCAATAGGTATATTGCATGGCTGCGGGAGCGCGGCGTGGAGCCTTCTGTCACCGCAAGTACAGGAATAGCGGCGACGCATGTGAATGGCATGACGATTCACTCGTGGAGCGGCATTGGAGTGAAGAAGCGATTGAATGATTGGGATGTGGAGCAAATTGCTTCAAGAGAAAAGACGGCGCATCGCATCATTGATGCGAAGGTGCTCATCGTCGACGAGATATCGATGCTCGATGGGGGTACGCTCGAAAGCGTCGACAAAGTGCTTCGCACGCTTCGCATTCGGCCGATGATGCCCGAACAGCCTTTTGGTGGGCTGCAGGTGATATTCGTGGGTGACTTCTTCCAGTTGCCGCCAGTTTCACGAGGAGAAATGGCACGATTTGCATTTGATTCTGCGTCGTGGCGCGAAGCGAATCCGGTGGTCTGCTATCTCTCCGAACAACATCGTCAAGAAGATGGCGCATTTTTGGGACTCTTGGATGCCGTGCGCAGAGGGGATGTAGAAGACGAGCACTACGAGCTTCTCCAATCGCGTATGAAAAAGCCAGGAAAAGAAGTGGCGACACGGCTGCATACGCACAATGCCGAGGCCGATCGCATCAACGACGATTCACTCGCCAAAGTAGAAGGCAAGATGAAAGTGTTTGAGATGACGTCGCGCGGCGCGAAGACGCTCGTCGATGCGCTCAAGCAGAATTGTCTCTCGCCCGAGACGCTGCGTCTCAAGGAGGGCGCGTCGGTTATGTTTACGCGCAACAATTTCGAGCAAGGGTATGCTAATGGAACGTTGGGGACGGTGATTAGCTTTGCCAATTCTGGGCTTCCTATCGTGCGCACGAAACGTGGAGAGGTGACGGTGGAAGAGGCAATGTGGGAGATGATGGATGGCAACAAGATATTGGCAAAGATTACGCAAATACCGCTCCGGCTTGCATGGGCGATCACGGTGCACAAAAGTCAGGGGATGTCGCTCGATGCAGCGATCATCGATCTTTCACGTGCCTTTGAGTTTGGCCAAGGCTACGTGGCGCTCTCGCGTGTGAGAAGTCTTGAAGGACTATATCTAGAAGGGTTCAACAACCGCGCACTCATCATGCATCCGACGATCGTCGAGCAAGACAGAATCTTTCGCTCCAAATCAGAAGCAGCAAAACGTAGAATACAGAGTATTGAGAGAGAAGAGCGCGAAATGTTGGAAAAGAATTTCTTGAAGGCTGTTGGTGCCAAGGAGCTCGCGCCCGCCGCAAATTCCGCTCAACGGAGAGCGCCGTCCAGCGGCTCAAACAGTCCTCGATCAGAATTTGCGGCGGGCGCGGGCTCTAGTGTGCTTCGCGGCAAATATCCCAATATGGGCAAGCCGTGGAACAAAAACGATGACACGCTTCTCTCCGCAATGTTTAGCGAAAAGAAAAAGAATGCCGATATCGCCAAACACTTCGGCAGGAAACCCTCCGCCATCCGCGCCCGTCTCGGCCACCTCGGCCTCATTCCTGATTTCTGGAAGGTAAGACGTGAGAAAAAGTAATTCGCGAGAGTGGCTGCTCTTTGCTACGATGTATCAATGAATGAAGTTGTTAAATCAGAAACCGCGAAGCGGGAAGAGGCAACGCTTGAATTTTGGCTTAAAAACCGCATTTTTGAGAAATCGGTAGAAAAGCATGCGCCCAAGGGCGACTACATCTTTTATGACGGGCCGCCGTTTGCGACGGGCTTGCCCCACTATGGCCACATCGTCGCGAGTGTGATCAAGGACGTTGTGCCGCGCTACTTCACGATGCGGGGTTACCGCGTGCCGCGCGTATGGGGATGGGATTGTCATGGGCTTCCGATTGAAAACATCGTCGAAAAAGAGCTTGGCTTCAAGCACAAAAAAGACATCAAGGCATACGGTGTCGAGAAATTCAACGAGCGCTGCCGCGAGCGAGTGCTTACCTATGCAGGCGAGTGGGAGAAGATAATTCCGCGCATCGGCAGGTGGGCTGATATGAGAAATGCGTATCGCACCATGGACAAGTCGTTTATGGAATCGGTGTGGTGGGTTTTTAAACAGATCTACGACAAAGGATTGGTCTACGAAGACTACCGCTCGATGCACGTCTGCCCGCGCTGCGAGACGACGCTTTCACAGCAGGAAGTATCGGAAGGGTACAAAGATGTAAAAGATATTGCGGTCACGGTGAAGTTTAAACTCAAGAATCCAGAAAGGCTAGGCCTTTCTGGAGATGTCTACATGCTCGCGTGGACGACAACTCCGTGGACTCTGCCGGGAAATGTTGCGCTCGCAGTTGGGAAAGATATTGAGTATGCAGCTGTCGAATATCAAGGTTTAACCTTGATAATGGGATGCGTTTTTGCACAGAAATCAGGACTTTTGTCCGAGGTCGAACCTCGGACATTTAGGGGGGAGGAACTCGTCGGTCTGGAATACGAACCGCCGTTTGATTACTACAAGAACGAAAAGAATCTCAAGAATGGCGAGAACGGATGGAAAGTGTATGCGGCTGATTTTGTTACAACAGACACGGGGACAGGTATTGCGCACGAAGCACCTGCGTTTGGTGCTGATGACTGGGAGCTCTTGAAGAAAGTGAATTTGCCGTTTGTGCAGCACGTAAACATGGATGGGACATTCAAATCGGAAGTAAAAGATTTTACAGGGATTGAGGTTAAACCTCAATCTGAAGACGATAAGATCAGGCTAGGAGCAGACATCGCGGTCTTGAAGTATTTGCAAGAAAAAGGTTTGCTTTTTGCTAAAGAAAACATCACGCACTCGTATCCGCATTGCTGGCGATGTGACACACCGCTTCTAAATTACGCCACCAGCTCGTGGTTTGTGAATGTGACGAAGCTGAAAGATGGGCTATTGAAGAACGCTAAATCTATCAACTGGACACCCGAGCACATAAAAGAAGGTAGATGGGGCAAGTGGGTCGAAGGGGCGCGTGATTGGTCTATCTCGCGTCAGCGATTCTGGGCGAGTGTGATACCAATATGGCGATGTGAAAAATGCAAAAACAATCAAGTATTCGGGAGTGTGCGTGAATTGGAAGAGGTGAGTGGTAGAAAAATAGATGATCTGCACAAGCACGTGGTTGATAAGATAGTTTTCTCTTGTTGGAAATGCGATGGTGAGATGCGACGTATTCCAGACGTGCTCGACACATGGTTTGACTCGGGCTCGATGCCGTACGGAGAGCGGCACTATCCATTCGTGAATAAGGAAAAATTCGACAGCACGTTTCCAGCGCAATTTATTGCCGAAGGATTGGATCAGACCCGTGCGTGGTTCTACTACCTGCATGTACTTGCCGGGGCACTTTTCAGCAAGCACGCATTCCAAAATGTGATCGTAAACGGCATCATCTTGGCCGCAGATGGCAAGAAAATGTCGAAGAAATTGCAGAATTATCCAGATCCGATGGCCGTCGTGCAGAAATATGGTGCCGATGCACTTCGACTTTACCTCCTCACTTCTCCGGTGATGCAGGCGGAGAATCTGCAATTCTCGGAGAAGGGTGTTGACGATATCCTCAAAAAAAATATCGGCCGTCTTGGCAACGTGCTCGCGTTCTACAAACTCTACGAAGACCCCGTAAAAGCTGATGCTCACGGGGCAGGCGGCACTCCGCGTGATTGGAAGAGCGACAATCTTCTCGATAGATGGATTTTGGCACGGCTCGATCAACTCATTCGTGAATCTACCGCTGGCTATGAGGCGTATCAGCTTGATGCTGCGACGCGCCCGATCGCCGGATTTATCGATGATCTCTCGGTCTGGTATCTTCGAAGAAGTCGAGGTCGGTTCTCCGCCAAAGGCGGATCCGCCTCCGGCGGAAAAGACCCAGAGATTCTCGCGAAAGATAAGCAACAAGCTCTTGCAACGATGCGCTACGTTTTGCACGCACTTGCGCGCGTCATGGCGCCCTCAATGCCATTCTTTGCCGAACATCTCTTCCAAGAGGTGCGCGAAAGCGAAGACGAAGAAAGCGTGCATCTCGCAATGTGGCCAGAGGCAAAAGCGACCGCGAATTTCTTTGCGCGACTCTTGGGGGAGCGGGGTGGCGAGCAGGCGCTTATCGAAGCAATGGGAGTGGCGCGCTCAATAGTGACATCGGCGCTTGAAGCGCGCGACAAGGCCAATATCCGGGTCCGTCAGCCACTTGCCGAACTCACCGTGCCTGCCGCGACAAAACTTTCGGAAGACTTTCTTTCTCTTGTGGCGGACGAGATCAATGTAAAGAGTGTGCGAAAATCAGGCACTACAGTCTCCCTCGATACAACGATAACGCTCGAACTACGCCAAGAGGGAATTGTTCGCGACACTATCCGCGCGATACAAGCCTTCCGCAAGGAGTCGAATTTAAGACCCGGAGAGCCGGCGGCGTATCATTTCACTGGCTCAAGCGAAGACCGTTCAGTCGTTGAAAAGTATCGAACACAAATAGAAAGCGAGACGGATACGACCATTGTATTTGAAGCTTAATTTCCGCCCATTGACAAAAGATATCCTCTAGATACACTTTGGATATATGACAGCTGACACAACGATGGTACACGTCAAGGTACCCAAAAAGCTTAAGAACGAAGCGCAGCAGGTTGCCCGCAGACTCGGGGTGTCGCTTTCTTTGGTTGCGGAGCAAGCGTTTCGTGATTTCGCGGCAGCTCAAAAGCTCGTCGTAATGGAGCCGGAAGTGCCCAACAAGAGGTTGCAGAAGATCTTGCGGGAAGCGCAGGCGAATCTTAATAATCCCAAGTACTGGTCGCCTGGATTCACCTCGGCTGAAGATGCTATAGCATATCTGCGAAAACAGACTAAAGGTTGATAGGTATGCGAATTGTATTTGCAAGGAAGTTTGTGAAGAGCCTCGCAAAGATTCCTGCCCCAATTCGAGAAAGATATTATGAGCGTCTGATTTTATTCAAGCAGGATAGGAGGCATCCGCTGCTTAATGATCATGGGCTCGGAGGTGAATGGGCGGGCCATCGTAGCGTCAACGTCACTGGTGACTACCGGGCCATTTACCATGAAGTCTCCGCTGAAATCTTTCGATTTGTCGCGATCGGGACTCATCCGCAATTGTACGGGAGATAGCTATGTATCAAAAGTATCAAACCGAGGCACTTGTTTTGGGAAGTCGTGAGCTTGGAGAATCTGACAAGACGTACGCGCTTTTTACGCGCGATTTTGGGCTCGTGCGGGCGCGAGCCTCGGCCGTCCGGCGCGAAGCGTCGAAGATGCGCTATGCGCTCCAGAATTATTCGCGCGTAAATGTCTCCTTGGTAAAAGGTAAGCGCGGATGGCGCATCGCGGGCGCTTCTGCTCTCTTGGGTCTCAATCCTAGAGGTAACACCTCTAGGATATCCGCATTCGCGCGCATTTCGGAACTTGTCGTCCGTCTAGTGCAGGGAGAAGATGCGAATCAATACCTCTTCGAGGCGCTCTCACAAGCGCATGAAGCTTTGCTTCAAGGAGCAGAAGTGCCGACGGTTGAGATCGTTTGTGTTGCGCGAGTTCTCTATGCGCTAGGCTATATCTCAGCCGAAGCCCATCAAACCGCACTTTTCTCCCACACTGCATACGGCATCGAACATCTCCGCGAAGCCGACCTACTCAAAGACAAGTTGCTCTCATCAATCAATCGCGCCATTTCCGAGACGCATCTGTAGCTGTGCTACGATTTCCCCATGGCCGAAGAAACGCCGCATTCAAGCCGACTTGAGAGATTCAAGAAGACATTTCCCGAACATGAAAAGCGCATAAAAGCGCTGCGTCGAATGGTCGCCTCGATACCCGACAGCGAGCCAGACAA
This sequence comes from Candidatus Kaiserbacteria bacterium, assembly GCA_016217975.1. Classification (GTDB taxonomy): domain Bacteria; phylum Patescibacteriota; class Minisyncoccia; order Phycocordibacterales; family UBA2100; genus UBA10103. The sequence goes on from JACRFH010000002.1 coordinate 19,201, forward strand.
GACCGGACAACGCACCCGGTACCGCCCGCTTTTCAAATCCGAGATGCGCCGCGTACTGCGGAACCGCGAGTTGAACGGGGACGCCGAAGTTGAGCGCCGTATCGCTGAGCAGGAAGCAAGCCTCAATGAATGGATCTCATGTCTTGACGAAGAATATTCTGATAAACAATTCACCTTTCTGATCCATCAGGTAATAGCGCCCCAGATTCTGGGAGCTCGGGATTCCATTGGCGATCAGCCGTTCGAGCGGCGCACACCGGAGACGTACGCGCCGTATCCGCGCATGAATCGTGAGGCCCTAGCGTCGAGCATTGATATTCTTAGATATATAGGAAGTGAAGGTCTTACTGCGGCAAACTATGCTCAATTAACGCCAGGCATCTCGCTTGAAGTCGCGGACGAAATCATAAAGAAGCCGGATTTTCTGCGACTCTACGAGATTGAACTTCATCGTGTTGAAAAAATTGCTAGAGAGAACGCAGGCAAGACGTTTGAGAACATCCCAAGCGACTGGAAGATATACGAGCGAGAAAAGGGAGCGCATACTCTCGTCAAAGATCTTTCCGACAAGGGTACTGGTTGGTGTATTGCGGGCTATGCATCGGCATGGGACACCTATCTTTCGCACAACGGCTCGCGCATGCATGTATGTTTTCGCGGAGACAAGAACGCCGGTGCGGCCATCTACGAAGGGAAACCAGGCGACATCACACAGATCCGCGGCTCTGCCCCAGGGCAACATATGGACGGTGATGCAGCGAAACGAGCGAAAGAGTATATACGCGCCCATTTCAAAGAGAGTGATCTCATCGATCTCGACCAAAAATTCGAAGACACGCTGATGCTTACGGAGATCATAGATGGTGCTCTCGATCGCGGAGCGAGGGACCCCGCTACGCTCAAGACTTCCCTAAGATTTCTTTACGAGATCGACCGTCCTATTCGGAGTTTCGGCTATGGACGTGACCGACGCATAGATGTCCTTCGCAAAGGCCGCGATGTCGTAAGAGACGCGCAGACGATTTTTGGCATTATCGCGCAAAGGCCGGAAGATGTCACACCGGAGACAAAAGCGTACATCGGTCCGATATCCGCGGATCTCTGGAAGAAGCTCGGTAGTATCGAGCATATCTATACCGCTTTCCCCGAAGTAAAGATCATTAGACGAGCGCTCGCGCTTGCGGCCACAACGCCAAAAAAGATACAGCAGGCACTCAAGGACAAGAAGGTATATGTCAGCGATTATGCGAAACGGATGGTTGAGAATATCCCCAAAAAGGAACTCAAAGAACAAGGGCCGATGGAAATCGTCGCGCTTCAAGTCAAAGATCTCTTTACTGCCGAAGAACTCAAGAAATTCGGAAGCAAGTTGCCGACAACCAAAGATATTTTCGATAGTACACGATTGCAAAGATTGGGACTTGAACGCGTACCCGCAACGGTTGCGTCGGAAATACTCGTGAATCACGGCAATACTCTCTTAACCGGACAATGGGAATATATCGGGATGGAAACTATTCCCGGTCGGGGCGGCGATGCGCGCGTGTTCCACGTGGAGCGCGGTGGCGGTGGAGCGCTCGGCCTCGGCCTCGACTGGGCGGGGCCTGGCCGCGAGTGGGGTCTCGACGGTCGGGTCGTCCTGCGTCCCCGCAAGTAGATTTAATTCTTGATCGCTTAGCTTTGCACTTTGAATTTAGCCCTTTGGATTTGGTATCATGCATTTGGTAGTAGGCGAATATGCGGGCGACTACGGTTTCCTGCTGCCGAATCCGGATGACCATATTCGAGAGCGTTTTCGATTACGATTGAAAACGGAGTGAATATAGAAGTTCAAAAAAAGAAGATACTTGGTGCGATGCGCTAGGGCATTAGAGATGCCGAATACGATACAGCGGCGAGAGAATTCGAACCGCAGTGATAGTGATATGGGTGGCGTGTCGTACATCCCGATCGGGACGGCAATACGAACGTGTTCAACGTGAAGCGCAATGACGATGGAACGCTCAACCTCGACAACAACTGGGCGAAGCCTGACAACGAGTGGAATCTCGACAATCGGATCGTCCTGCGTCCCCGCAACTCTCTTCATTTCCCAGCTCCAGTATCGAATGAAACTGGGGCTGGGTTTTTTACTCCGAGCTACGTCGAGGAGTGTTTCTTCAACTGACCGCTCCATCCGCCAAGCATTCTACCTACTTTTAATATCGAAATGCGCCAGCCCACTAATGTTGATATAATACAAGCGGCTCCCGAATGGGAGCCGCTTGTATGAACGAATCAATCACCGTCTACCAAAACCTCAAGACAACAGTAGCACAGATATTCAGCTCATTGAAACTCAAAGTACGGGAACATGACAAAGGTCGGAAACCGGC
>JACRFH010000006.1 GCA_016217975.1 Candidatus Kaiserbacteria bacterium
AAGTAGATTCCTCGACGGTCAGGCAACATTTCTCTTGGGCAGCCCTGCCTCGCGGCAGGTGTGGGGTTCGAATCCCCTGGAGTTGGGCGGATAGGCGAGGGACATTGCGCGTAGAGTAGGTGGGAGACTTTGAAGTGGAGGTCCAGGCCTCCGCAGAGTCGAAAGTGAAACACCACCCCTTTGTCTAGTAGTCTTGAAGCTGCCTGACCACTATTTTCTTTGCTTTTTCAGTAGATTTACCTTATAGTTCAGCCCTTATGGCAAGAGTTTGTGAAATAACTGGCAAGAAGTCCCAAGTAGGCGGCGGCTACTCCAACCGCGTCCGTGCGACCAAGTACAATCCAACGGGTCATCGACGCCGCCAGGTCAATTTGCAAAAGAAGACCCTTTTCATCCCCGAGCTCGGCAAAAAGGTCACCGTATTCGTCTCGGCCAAGGGCCTCAAGACCATGCACAAGCGCGGAGCCTATCTAACTCTCAAAAAGGCAGGGCTCGTGAAATAAATAGTTGAGTTGAGTTCGAGGCGGTCCAACTTTCGTCGGGCCGCCTCTGTTTGGGGATGCGGATTTCTCCGCGCGCTATGGATGGACATAGCGCCAAATCCAGATTCCCAGATGGATAAGTACCATCATCGAACCGCCGAAGATAAATACATTAACGGCGACGTTCTGGGTTCTTTGACTCAGCTTCACAGTCTTTCCTTTCACGTTTCTCCGCCGTCTCAAGCATACGCCCTCCAGGAATCAACACAACTCGTCAGATGTAGTCGAGGCCAGGTCGCTTGCGCGCTCCTGGCCTCGTTGGTCTGGGATATTCCGAAGTTCAACGAGTGTAGGCTTGCGCCCATGTGAACGGTTTCGGGTGGTCCATGTGCATCGCGGCAATAACCGCGAGGCTCACGATGCAACCGACCACGATCACGACGCTGATGCGGCCTAGCACTTTTTCTGTGAGCGACATTGCTCGTCTCCTGAATAGCCCCCCGTGGAAACGATACCGTAAGAGTTAGTTATTTCAAACGCACTGTATTGCCATCGGAGACGAAGGTGATCGTGCCAAGCTTACAGGTGTCTTCGGTAGGAATATTAAATCGCGCAAAAGTGGCGATTGTTTCTGCATGCGGATGGCCGTATTTGTTGTCGCATCCGCGCGAATACACTGCATAGCTGGGATCGACGTAGCCGACCCAGAGCGGTGAAGACGACGTTCGCGATCCATGGTGCCCGGCTTTCAATACGTCAGATTTTAAATTCTTGCCGTCGAGTGATACCAGATAATTCTCGATCATCTGCGGCGCGTCGCAGCCGAGCATGAAAGAGGTTTTTCCATACACCAGATGCGTGACGACGCACGCGGTATTTGTATCGGTTTTCAAGAGTTCTCTGTCGGGCGAGAGAATTTCCAGATATGCGCCTTTCCCCAGATTGATAATCCGCCCACGCTCTGCGGTGATGACTTTCGTCCCGCTTTTTGCGTCATCCGCAATCGCACCTTCGAGAGAATTCCACGTCGGCGTTGAACCAAGGACGCTTGATTGGAGTACGTAGGAAATTTGATAGCGCTTCAACACATCAATGAGGCCGGAGATGTGATCGGCATCGGGATGCGTCGGGATAATCACATCTAGTGAATGGTCGTACCACGGCATCACTTGCGACAGCCGCCGCATCACAGTAGAGCCCGGGCCTCCATCGATGAGTACTTGTGTCCCGCTTGGAGCCTGGATGAATATCGAGTCGCCCTGGCCGATGTCGAGAAATGAGACAGTGAGAAGTGCGTGTCGATCTTCCAGCCATGCCGCATACCAAATGAGAATTGAAAGAGCGGCGAGCACGAGAATCGCGGCGCCGACAATCCGCGTGCTCTTCTGCATCGGAAAAGTATAGCTCAAAAAAGAGGTCCGAGCGTACCCGGACCCCCAGTATCTGACGAAGTGGTCATGCCACATCCGACCACTGCGCATTGAGGAGCCTGTTGACGATCACGAGTTCGCGCCATGTACTTCCGAGGAGCCGTAGCTCCGCGAGATTACGGATCTTATCCCGTACTCTCGATCGGTACATGATCGCTACTTGGATCTCAAGCTCCGCCCATGCGGAGATATCGTCTATGTCGGCTTCGATTCTCGACCACAAACGGTCGATGATCTCCGCTTCGCTTCGTACGGGTTTCAAACGTGCCACGGGACTCTCCCCGGCCTCTCCATACCGACCCATTCGGCATAGGATGTATATAGTTGAGCACGCGCAGAATACCTACACAACAGTTTAATTTGCATATGCTATTATCGGAAGTGATGGACTACACCGCAAAGAAATTTGATCTGCCGAAGATGGAGGGGATTTCAGATGAGTCGGTCAAACAACATATTGGTCTGTACGAAGGCTATGTAAAGAATTTCAATGCGATTGCGAACAAACTTGTTGAATACGCGAAAGAGGGTACCGACAAGAATGCGATCGCGCTCGGAGAATTGATCCGCCGCAAATCGTTTGAATTCGATGGCATGCGGCTGCATGAATATTATTTTGAGCAGTTTGAAGGCGGTTCGACTCCGCTCACCATAAATGGGCCTCTCTGCAAAGCATTTGAAAAGGAATATCACGGGTATTTTAATGAGTATCTAAAGGCGATCGGCAATATGCGCGGACCCGGCTGGGCGATCCTCTACTACGACCCGGTGGGCAAACAATTCCAAGCAGGCTTTGCCGGCGAGCAGCATCAGGGGCATTTCGTGACACTTCCCGTCATCCTCGCACTTGATGTGTGGGAACACGCCTTTATCCTCGACCACGGCGCATCAGGCAAGGGCAAATACATCGACGCGTTCTTCAAGAATCTGAATTGGAGCGTTATCGAGAAGCGTTTTAGCGAAGTTGCCTGAAGCAATCATGGCCGAGGCAATGGAGCGGGGCGAGGTAGAGCGGGATCCATATACGCCCGAGTCAATTCGGATTTTCACTCTCCAACAATGTCGCAACAAAGCACAAGAAATACCCGGAAGTAGGGATTTCCTTACCGTTCCCGTGCTTGCCAAGGCACTCGGTGCGACAGAAACGGAGATATATGAGAGCGCGTTCTATCATCCCCACATCATTGATGTAATGACCGAACACGCAAAAACCACGATGCGCAATTATAATATCTTCCGCTCAGCATACGGCGACTTGCGCCACGCTGGCTATAAGAACATCTCCAGACAAATGTTGGCGGATGAATCGGGCTTATACAAAAACGTGATATCAAACCTGCTCGCCGGGACAGACATCCCGCACTTGTTCGGCATCATCACCCCTGGACCCACAGGCCGAAAATTGCGCTGACATTTCCGCGCAGACCTAGGCCGAAGCGTTTGCAAACAGAAGATCGAAGAAATATTCGAAGGAGTCGTGGATCTTTTTTGATTCGATCACGATCATGTTGGGCTTGTGTTCGAGCGAGGTAATCGAGACGCTCTTGTCCCATATCACGAAATCAAAGAGTGATTCTCCTTTACCGCTAAGAAAGCGTACAGTCGCGCCGTGCGTTCGTAGTATCTTCGCAACTTCCGTCCCGCGATCCTGAGCATTGAGCATATATTGCCAACCTTTGAGCGATATCTCCCCTGATTCGATCTTCTCTTTCCAATCTTTCCATACGCTTGGAAATGTTTTCATCAAATGTTTCCCGGAAGACGTAATCTTCAAGTTCCCTGCCGCATTTTGTTCTGCATACACGGCCTCTATTGCCGCCAGTGAGTCGTAATATCGTACGCGTGCCGCACTTTGGGACGTCTTTTCGAGATTGGAATAGTAATCCAGAGATCTCTCGAGCAAGAGAAGGGCCGATTTTGACTGATGGATCACCACATCAGGGTCCGTAGGCGCGTATTGGCGGATCTTCAAGCCGGGCAGTTGAGACACATATCCAGCGTCATGCAGTCGTTCCAAGACGACATATACGATCGAGCGTTTGAGGGCAGACTTCCTCGCGATATCTGTCACGTCACCCTGCCCTATGGAGAGGAGTGCGACATACACCCGAGCCTCCTTATCGGAAAATCCTATCCTCTGTAATCCTTCAAGAGTGCGAGTTTCAAAATCCATCTGCTGAAGATTAGGGGTCAATTCCACATTTGTCAATTTTTTTGTCAAATCATCGCTTTATACGGCTGACATCTTGAGCATTGTACAATTTCTTTGATAATTTGCGCGGCTCATGGACTACTTCTTTCGTGAGGGGACACAATACATTCAAATATCTCGACATGTTGGGCATGATTTGGATATCAGTGCTTGTACTTTCGACATTCACAGCACAGAAAATAACCCGGATATACGGGTTGGACATATCAGTCGTCATGATGGGATACCCGATTACCTACATCTTCTCCGACATATTCACCGAAGTATACGGGTATAAACAGAGCCGACGTATTGTTTGGACGGGCTTCGCCTGTTTGATTCTAATTGGTATTCTTTCCTCGTTCTATGCATGGCTCACACCTAGCCTTATATATGCAGATGAAACTGCTTTTGACATTATATTTAACGCCAATCTTTTCATAAGCGTTCTGACTATTCTCACATTCGCTAGCGGAGAATTCTCAAACTCATTCACGCTGGCAAAAATGAAAATCTGGATGAAGGGGCGTCATCTTTGGATGCGCACCATTGGTTCAACTATCGCGGGATCGACAGTAGATAATGGCTTTTTCTTCCTCTTTTTCGGCATGTATTTTGGTCTTGCGGCTCATGACATCGTTGTGGTCGCGTTAACTGCGATTGTGTTCCAGATTTGTTATGAGGCGCTTGCAACGCCGATTACCTACGCAATTATCGGCTTCTTGAAGCGATCCGAAGGGATTGATACCTATGACACGCATACGAATTTCAATCCTTTTACCCTTTCTACCGAATACGCAGCAGCTGATATTCACAAAATAGCCTAAATATTGAGGTGTGGAGAACTAATTTGCAGCCTTGCGGGACTAGGGTATCCTTGAGTCATTAGCTGCTAACAGCACTTATCTTAATTGTTATGCGTACTGAACGTGCCATCCTCATCGCTTTCTTTGGCAACTACCTTATCAACAACGTCGTCGCGGCGGTCGTCGCGCTCTTGGGGCTCGGCGGCAACGCCACGCTTCAGTACGTCGTCTACTTTGTACTCGCTGCCGCCGCCGTTATCATCTTTACATGGTGGTACCTCAAAGGAGGCGATAAGGGAAATGCAATGAAGGATGCAGCGATATTTGCAGGGGTCGCATTCCTCACTGCCGTTGTGACCGCTTTCGTTTCCGGCATCTCTGGCGTACTCACGCAGACGGGCTCGTTCTCGCAGCTTGTCGCCGTGCTTCCGAATTTCTGGCCGTTCCTATGGAATTGGTCAACGCTCGCGCTTCTCGCTTACTGGATCGTGCCTGCAGCCCTTGCCGGCTGGTGGCTGCAGCGCGGGGCCAAGCCAGCGATGTCATCCGCGGCACCGAGGCCGATGGTATAAATGTTACGCAACCTCCTTCCGAACGACCCCGACGTCACGTCGGGGTCGTTTCATTTAAAGAACCTCTACGGCTAAGCGCGTATCCAAAGAGTACCGCATATACAGGTAACAATATCCATGCGGGAAACGCGGGTATCTGCACCGAGGCAAACGGAATACTTGAGAGTGCGTGCGCTATGCCGAGAATGTATGACAATAGGACGTAGGCAGGAAATCCAACTATGGGCGCGAGCGTCCCAAAGACTAGGCCGCCGAGCGCTGCAATAAGTGATGCAAGCATCGCAGGCGAGACTGCCACGAGCGCGAGAAGATTTGCCGGGAGTGAGACAATAGAAAGATTGCCGCTTTCATAGAGAAGGAGCGGAAGGACGGCAATCTGCGCACTTGAGGTCGTTGTGAGTATTTCGCGCAGCTTCATTTTTGTTGGCACACGCGAAAACCATCCTTCAAATACGGGCGAGAATGCGAGCAGTCCTGCGGTTGCAAGAAACGAGAGTTGGAACCCTGGATCATATACGAGTAAATATGGATTCCACGCCACCATGCCTGCCGCTACAAGCGCAAGCGCGCGTTCGGGACGGTAAATTCGGCCGCTCCACTCACCCGATATAGCGATGAGCGCCATGAGAGCGGCGCGCAAAGATGCGGATGCAAATCCGGTCATGACTGCAAAAAAAATCGCGACAAGAACTCCGGCGCCGAATCGCATGGTGCGCGGCGCTCGTGCGAACATCCAAAATACTCCCGCGATCACAATCGTGATGTTGTAGCCCGAAAGCACGATGATGTGTACAAGAGACACCGTACGGAATTCTTGGGTTAGATCTTTTCCGAGCGCGCGCTTGTCACCCACGGTGATGCCACCAGCCAGGCCCGATTGCGGCTCCGGAAGTGAGCGCTGTAGTCCGGAGACAAAAAGGTGTTTGATAGCAATCGCGCCTGCGATGATCCTGCGTCCCGCAAAACCACTTCCCTCTTTTAACTGCGCAAAATCGAGCTCGTACCCGATACCCTGTGCCGCAAGATACCCCGGATAATTGAATTCTCTCCCACTAACTCCGTCGCTCCGCGACGGATCGGGCGAACCGCCTTTGGCGGTTTTAGCCGCGCCAGCATCAAATGACTTCGGAAGCACGAGTGTACCCGACACACGAACTTTCTCACCGTAATACACGGTCGTATGCGCAGGTAAAACGACCAACACGGTGGCACTCACCGGTTTGGTAGAGCTGGCAAGTGAAGACACATCAACTGCGACTCGCACTTGAGAATCGCGCACATCCGGCTCTGCTGAAACAATACCGATCAGTTCTACTTTCTGCCCGATCTTGGCATCAAACGCCGGATCGCCCACGAGTATCGCGCCATCCATCCGCACGATACCGAGTGCGGCTGCAAAACATGCGCAACCGCACGCAATCGAGAATCCATTTCGTCTCCCAAATGAGAGCATGACAACAGCGCCAAGAAGAACAAAAAACCACGCATACGCGTCTCCAATAGGGAGAACGGAGCGCAAAAAGACTCCGACAAGAAACCCTGCACAGATTCCCCACAGGATGCGGACGCCGTTGGAGACCGGACGATCTTCGTTGACTCTTTCTTGTTCCACGTCTCTAACGGGGCGGGCCCCGATTTCGTTCATGTTCACAAATCTATCATATGGTAGTATGCAGAATGTGAGTACAGTGACCATTCCAAAACAAGAATACGAAGCGTTGAAAAAAGATGCCGTCGCGTGGCGTCGCGCACTGTCTCTCAATCGAAATAGCGGCGAACGCACGGGAAAAGACGGAGTGTCTGCAGCACGTATCAAGGCTGACTTGGAAAGACTTATTCATGGGAAAAAAGGAACGAAGAAATTGAAAAAGCTGCCTGCGGGACTCCGACAAGCACTTCGTGATGTGGAACAAGGAAAATTAAGTGGCCCCTTTCATACCGTTGATGAACTAATGGCGCATTTGCGAAAATGACGCATCGTACAACGCCACATTTCGACCGCGCCTTTCTCAAATTATCTCCTGAGATCCAAAATGCATTTGAAAAACAGGTCCGTTTACTGGCAGCGAACATCCGCCACCCATCGCTGCGCGCAAAGAAATACGACGAGACACACGATATTTGGCAAGCACGCGTAACCAAAAATGTGCGATTTTATTTCTCCATCGTCGGAGATGCATACATTATTCTCGACATTGTGAAACACAAGGATTAAATAGATTCATCGAGTGCCTCGTTCACGAGGGCGTCGGCTTCACTATTTTCCTCTCGCGGGATATGCGTAAAGCGCACGGTGCCGAAATCTTTGAGAAGCGATTTTACTTTTGCGACCTGTTTTTTGAGTTCAGGTTCTTTTATTTTCCAATTGCCTTTCAATTGCTCGACGACGAGCAAACTATCAAGCCTGAACTCAATATCACTGTCTCGAAGCTCCAATTCGAGCATCTTGCCGAGTGCAATGATCACGGCCTCGTATTCAGCCCAATTGTTGGTCTGCTTATCACCGAGGTATTGCATCACCTCGAACTTCTCTGCCCCTTTGAGAATAACCACGCCTGCAGCTGCGGGGCCGGGATTGCCTCTGGCTCCCCCGTCGGTATAAATCACGACCCCCATGCTAGACCGACACTCCTCCTGCAGACTCAAGCTTGCGATATGCAATCACGAAAGAGAGAAGCGTGACCGGAATCGCGACGAAAACACCGACAAAGAAACAAATGATGCCGAGGAGTATTACGAGGATGAGAAGAAGCATCAAGAGAAAGACATTCCAGCGATTGCCTTTCGTAAGCTGCCAGCTTGCTTTGAGCGCATCAATTGGACCCATGCCCTTATCGATCACGAAGTATGATGTGAAGTAAAGCGCGACCGCGAGCATGACCCCCGGGATAATAAGGAGCACGAATCCTACGCCAACAATGATCATAAGGAGAATAGTTGCCCCCATGTAATTCCAAAATCCTGTCGGATGCCAGAGATCTTTCAGTGTCACCGACATCACATCATTGTGCGCTTTGAGGAAAAAAGCGATGAGCCCCATACCATAGAGCGAACTCACAGCGAAACTCACGGTGAAGGCAATGATAGCGCCGAGCGCGCCTGAATTCTGGCCGAGCGCGCCGGCGATCTGCGAGATGACATTCATGATGACGCCCGATACGATAACCGCCCACATAAGAAACCACGGTCGCTTCTTAAAAACACTCCAGGCCTCACGCACAACCTCCGTCGGTGAAAGTATTTGCATATGGCAATCGTAGCGTGTACCGAGAATTTAGCTAGCAAGGATGTCCACAAGCCGCAGCGCCATGCGATCGGGCCCGCGGTAGGTATCTCGCTCCATGGTAGCGAGAATATCTGCTTGCATATCAGGCACAGGCATCGTGGAAAAATGCTCCGGTGCCTTGAAGAATTGAAATGCACGGTGTGCGGTGCCGGTCTCGCTACAGATCAGTGAGACTTCGGTGTGATTCCCCTCTTTGCCGAATCGGCGCACATGCGTGATGCGTACGCGCGGGATACGGAAGATTGGCTTCGCGTTGCCGATGCCAAATGGCGCAAGCTGTGAGACATCCTTGAGAAGCGCAAGCGATATTTCGCGAAGCGTTACGATGGCATCATTCGGCACTTCCTCTTCTTTTGGCGCATTGTCCAACTGCGCCGCAACCTGCTTAAGAACTTCTGGAAGCGTGTGTATTGCTTCCGTCGATATAGTGAAGCCACCAGAGGCGCGATGCCCGCCATATTCTACGAATGCGCCCGATCGAGAGAAAAGCTCGACTATCGATATCGAGCCGTCGGAGCGCGCCGAACCTTTCAGTTTCCCGAGTCCATCCCTGCCCCACAAGACCGCAGCGCCTCCACGTTCTTCGACAATGGAATTGGCAGCGAGCCCGAGAAGCGACGGCTTCCAATCAGGATCTCCCAAAACGACCACTCGGTCCTCTGCGCCGAAACGCGCGTGCACTTTCTTTTTTGCGTCTTTCACGATGCCAGCGACGACTCCCTTGCGGCTCCTGTTGAGTGATTCAAGCTTCAATGCAAGCTCCTCGGCTCGCACACTATCCGCCGTCGTAAGAAGCTCAAACGCAAGCTCGGGAGAATCCATCCTTGAGGCGGCATTGATGCGTGGCGCGAATGAAAATGCGACGTCAGTCTCGTCGATGTATGCGCGATTGATGCGAAGTGCCGAGCACAGTGCAATGATCCCAGGCCGTGGAGATTTACGCAGCACCTTGAGACCCCAATGTGTCAGTACTCTGTTTTCTCCCGTGAGCGGTACGAGATCGGCAACCGTCGCGATTGCGACCAAATCTAGTAGCCACTTCTCCCAGCCTTCGGGAATAGCGCTAAACGCTTCGAGATCGCGTTTCTTGCCTTCAATGAGAAGTGCTTGTGCGAGCTTCCATGCGGTCGCCGCCCCGCATAGATGCGGGAAAGGGTACCCGTCGACTCCGCTCAGGGCAGGCGGCACAATCTTCGGATTCAAAACTGCCACGGCATTTGGAAGTTCTGAATCTATTTCATGATGGTCGGTAACAATGACGTCAACTCCGAGCCTCTTTGCAAATGCAACGGCGTTATTAGCTTTCGTGCCTACATCGACTGTAATTATCAAGGCGACGCCTTGAGCTACTAGTTTCTCAATTGCCTCAATATGAAACCCATATCCTTCTCTGTCGCGATGCGGGATATATATCTCGACATTGTCATAGCCGATTTTCTTGAAGAGATCGTGCAAAATCGCCGCGCCCGGAATTCCATCGCAATCAAAATCTGCATATATCGCAATACGCTCGCCTTTTTCTATGGCATGGAGCACCCGTACGACCGCCACCTCCATGCCTGCCATGAGAAACGGCGAATGTGTATGCGTTGCGTAGTCGGGAGAAAGAAATGCCTGTATGTCTTCGTCTTTCTCAACACCGCGTTTGAAGAGTAGAGAGCGCACCAAGTCGGATATCATCGAGCGATTGTAGCACTTGATACCTGTGACCTTATACTTGATACTTTCATATATGCCTGATTGCATTTTTTGCAAGATAGTGAAGGGCGAGATTCCGAGCTTCAAGGTGTACGAAGACGCGGACACGCTCGCGTTTCTTGACATCAATCCGATCCATCCGGGCCATACATTAGTGATCCCGAAAGAACACGCGGAAAATATTTTCGAGATATCAAGCGAAAACTGGGCCAAGGTGCAAGAGACAGTGCGTAAAGTCGCTGGCGCAGTTGAAAAATCTCTCGGAGCCGACGGCGTCAATATGCTTATGAACAATCGCGAGCACGCGGGGCAAATCGTCGATCATGCGCACGTGCACCTCATCCCCCGCTTCAAGGGCGACGGACTCAACAAGTGGCCGCACAAAGAATACAAAAAAGGCGAAGCAACGGCGATCGCGGAGAAAATAACGGCCGCGCTATAAATCACCTCTCCTGAAACCCCGGAATGATATCCACCGTCTGCGCTTCCGTGAAGGACGAACTGCCGTCAGGAAGCTTGAGGCATTGAAGAGTGTAGATGGCTTGCTGCATAATCGCCGAGGTGGTCTTGCCGGAGGAGCCGG
>JACRFH010000007.1 GCA_016217975.1 Candidatus Kaiserbacteria bacterium
ATGAATCCGGCGACGATGAAAAGCCAGATTGACCGACTCACCAAACAAGTCCATGATATCCAGAGGCGATACGGGAACCCCAAGAAATTATCAAAATCCGCCTGAGATTCTTGGTGCCCTTTAATTACTAGCTACTCCGCACGAGAGGCAAGGGGGCCGGAAGCTAGAGCTTCTTGAACTTCTTGAGTTTCTTTCTGCTACAATACTTCGTATGAAATACGACTTTGTGGCTATCGGGGACATTACTACGGATGCTTTTATCAAACTGAAAGACGCCGAGGAATTGATGGATCATGGCACGCGCGAGCTTTGCGTTCGGTTCGCCGACAAGGTGCCATATGAAGAAGTGATAGAAGTGCGGGCCGTGGGAAATGCGGCCAATGCCGCTGTAGCTTCTGCGCGCATAGGGTTACCCTCTGCGTTAATTGCGCGAGTGGGAGATGACGAGAATGGCAGGAATTGCCGCGAGACTCTGAAAGACAATGGTGTCTCCGATGAATATGTGGAAACGCAAAAAGGACTCCCCACTAATTACCACTATGTGCTGTGGTTTGGCGCGGAACGTACTATCCTCGTAAAGCAGACGAAATTCACCTATTCGATGCCGATGTTCGAATCGCCGCCGAAATGGATCTATCTCACTTCGCTCGGCGAGAGTGCAAAAGAGTTTCATCATGATGTCGCCGCGTATTGCAAGGCACACCCGGAAACCAAGCTTGCATTTCAGCCTGGGACATTTCAGATAAAGCTAGGCGCTGCAGAATTAAAAGATCTCTATGCTGTGACGGAAATATTCTTCTGCAATAAGGAAGAGGCACAAAAGATTCTTGGTTCAGGTGAGAGCGACGTGAAGAAATTGATGGAAGACATCAAGGCACTCGGCCCCAAGATCGTGGTAGTCACCGACGGCCCAAATGGCTCCAACATTCTCGACGAAAGCGGCGCGTGGCACGTTCCCATGTATCCCGACCCTGCGCCGCCGGTCTCGCGCACCGGTGCAGGAGATGCGACCGCTTCTACTACCGTCGCCTACATTATCAAAGGCTTGTCTGCCCACGACGCGCTCATGCGTGGCCTCATCAATGCCGCGTCCGTCGTCCAAGGCGTCGGCGCGCAGACCAAGCTTATGAGCGACGCCGATATCGAAGCCTGGTACGCAAAACGTCCTGGAGATTTTGTTGCGACGAAGCTCTAACATGCTCGATCTTCTTTTCGTCGCGATTCTTGTTGGTGAACTTGTCGGGTTCTATTTCTTCTATAGAAGCGAACACGGCTACAAGGCGATCTACATCACGTGGTTTGCGTGGATGATCGACTTGCTCGGCATTGTAAGCGGCACTATCATCATGAGCCTCTCAATCTTTGTCGAGCACCATCCTACATTTTTCAATTTCAATATCCCCACTCCTCTGATACTTCTTCTCTTCATCCAAGGCAGCTGGCAAGTGTCAATACATGCAGTGAAGTGGGTCTTGCGAAATATGGTACGCTAATTGTATATGGCTGAAGAACCCTCCGCACTACCGACACGACGATTCCATGAAAAGATGGTCCTCGCGGCCGCTGACGTGGTCAAACAGGGCACACTGGTAGCAAGCACCGCCGCGATAGCCGGAGGTATCGCGGCATACATTCCCTCAAAGATGACTAATGAATTCGTGCGGTATCGCGTTGGATTCAACGAAACAGAGAACCAAGATATCCGCGATCGATTGCGCAGGTTGCGTGAAAAAAAAGAGGAGCTCGGGATCTCGAAAAAAGGGGTTCCGCAATGGGAACTTGAGAAGCGCGCTAAGCATTTTTGGGAGCGCTGGAAGGGCGAATTCGGTGGTGATTTATCTAAATGGGCGCAAGAATCAGAGCCTGCGCTCGCGGCCAAAGTCTTTAAAATAGAAAATCTTGAAACGATCGACTGGTATTCGTTCTGGCCAATGTTCTTTGTTCTATTCCCTATCTTTACCACGATGGCCTACACGAGGCTCGATCGATACATAACCAAACTGCGCGGCATGCTTCTTGAACAAACTGTCAATTTGCACGGAGAGCAAATCACACATCTCAGCGAGGAAAACAAGGCCCTGAAAGCTCGCATCGACGCTCTAGAACTACAGAGCAAGGAATTGAAGGGCCTCATGCTGTTTGTTGATGTCTTGACGACAGAACATGATAAAACAGGGGAACTTTCCCAAGAGCAGATCCGGAAATTCCAGGCCATAGTTGCACGCGGTACGAAAATAATGGCATCACTCCCGCCAGAAGTCATTCCACAGCCGGACGAGGAGTGAATAAGCGCAAGCTATTTCGTGCCTCTAGACATGGCTTTCTTGATGGTTGCGACGATATGCGAGACACCAAGGCCGTATTCTTCGTAGAGCTCTCTTGCCTCGCCCGATTGGCCGAAACGATCCTGCACACCGATTATCGTCAAAGGCGTTGGAGCTTTCTGTGAAAGAAGTTCCGCGATTGCGCCACCGAGACCGCCGTGGACCTGATGCTCTTCGACGGTGACGACCGTGTCTGCGATGGCAGCTTCGCGGAGAATTGTCTCTTCATCAAGCGGTTTGATCGTATGCACATTTGTCACCGAGGTAGCAACTCCTTCCTCTTCAAGTTGTTTAGCAGCAAGAAGAACGTTGTGCAAGACCGGCCCCGTGGCGAAGACCGCAACTTTTGACTTTCCACTTTCAACTTTTGCCTTCCATAATACGTTCGCTTTGCCAATTTCGAATGGTGTCTCGGCCGTTGTCATCGTTGGCATCTTTTCGCGTGCGAAACGCATATAGACGGGCTTCCCAACTTTGGCTGCGGCGAGTGTCGCTTTGCGCGCTTCTTCTGCGTCGCAAGCCGAGATCACGATCATATTGGGAAGCGCGCGCATCATCGCGATATCCTCAAGTGCCTGGTGCGTCGCGCCATCTTGCCCCGTAAGAAGGCCCGCATGCATGCCGCAGCAGATGGCATGAACATTGTTGATCGCGATCGTGGTGCGGATCTGCTCCCAATTGCGCCCTGGATTAAATGTGGCAAACGAAGTGAAAAATGGGATCTTGCCATAGGCGGCCATGCCAGAAGCGACCGTTGCAAGATTTTGCTCGGCAACTCCCATCTCAATAAATCGATCAGGAAATTCTTTCTGAAATGCGCCCACGTTCGTCGATTCGATAAGATCCGCAGTCAACACAACGACGCGCTCATCTATTTTTCCCGCTTCGACGACTCCCTTGCCGAATCCCTCCCGCGTTGCAGCCTTATCGGGATTATCTCCGCCAAAGGCGGATCCGCCTCCGGCGGAGAAAATATTCAAAGCGAGATGTGCGTCCGGGTTAAGCATATGTTTTCTTGATCGCTTCCAAGAATGGCTCTTTTTGTTCCGCGGATGGTACGCCCCTGCCGGGTCCGCCTCCGTGCCAGCGATAATCATTTTCTATTTGCGGCACACCTTTGCCGGGAATCGTATGCGCAAGGATAAGCGTGGGTTTTTCTTGAATCGTATGCGCCTCATCACACGCCGCCACAAATTCACGGATGTTGTGGCCGTCGATCTCGATCACATGCCAATTGAATGCCCGATATTTATCGGCAAGCGGCTCAAGTGGCATGATGTCTTCGGTCCTACCGTCGATCTGGATATTATTGCGGTCCATGATCTGTATCAGATTCGAGAGGCGATATTTACCGGCAAACATGATCGCTTCCCACGTATTGCCTTCTTGGTGTTCTCCGTCCGAGGTGATGCAATAGACTCGGAAATTTCTATCCCCCGCCCCGTGAGAGTCAGAAGACTCTTTTACGGGGATGCGCGCCGCAAGTGCATAGCCCGTAGCCTGTGAGAGACCGCTCCCTAGAGGCCCGGAGGTTGATTCGAGACCAGGAAGCATATCGCGCTCTGGGTGGCCTTGGAGACGCGCGCCGAATTTGCGAAGCGTCATGCATTCCTCTATCGGAAAATATCCCGCATGTGCCATCGTCGAATATAGTACGGGACAAATGTGCCCGTTTGAGAGAAAAAGCCTATCTCGCTCTGCCCAATCAGGATTTTTTTGATCGTGCTTCAATACATGGAAATACAGCGCTGCAAAAATATCCGCCATGCCGAGCGGCCCCGCAGTATGGCCAGATTTCGCAGCGACGAGCATTTCAATAATCGTTTCGCGAATAGCTTTCGCCTTCGCTTCTATATTTTTGACCTCAGCGTCGGTTATCGACATGACCGCATTGTACTACAAGTCCAGAAGCTTCAAGCCGATGTCGTTGTCGAGCGCGCGTTCGATTGAACCATTGTACGCGGAGAGATGAATTTCAAGCGTCACGGCGACTTTCGCTTCAAATACATGCCCGCCGATCGGTTGATTTTCGGTGCCTTCTTTGATGCCGGAAAGAACAGCATGACAGTGGATAAAAGGTTTGCCATCCACCAGGGTAACGTTTCCTGTCATCGAAGCGACTTCCATCTCATGCGGATATTCTTTTTGACCGTATTTTTTACTGCTTAGATCGTAGTAGCCAATCTTTGACTCTTTTACCGCGCCAATTCCATGAAATACACCGCTTCGTATCGCCTTCTGCTCACAAAATGCCGTAAGCGCAGGAAGCACGTCTTCGTCACGCTCAAGTCGGATGATGAATCCCCTGCTCTCTGTCACTTCTCTGTGCTTCATACGGTCGCGAGTCGCATCAGATTCTCATATGCCACTTTGGGGTCAGGCGCTTTGGCGAGCGCAGAACCTGCAGCAAAACGAGTGGCGCCCGCCTTGGCAAGATCACCGATTGTTTTATCGGAGACACCGATATCCACCTCAATCTGAAGTTCCAGATATCGTTCGTGTGTTGCTTTAATACGATCGATCACACGGGGATCGAATTGCGCGCCTTGTGCCCCTATTTGTGCCGAAGACATAAAACAGAGGAAATCACAGAGGGGAATCATGCCGTCGAGAACATTGAGTGGCGTATCAAGAAGAATGGCCATTCCCGCTTCTCGTGCTCCTTCCTCTTTCCAAGAATCGAGGGTCTCCGTAGCATCTTTCACATCCCTAAAAGTCTCAACGTGGCCAAAGACTGCCCGTGCTCCCGCGCGGGCAAATCTTCTTCCGATCTCGCGAGGATCTTGGACCATAAGATGCACTTCGGTTTCAAGTCCATGCGTTGTCGACAGATCAAAATCGACAAACTCACCTTTAGCTACATATGGCCAACATATAAGGGGCGTCAGAATTCCATCATCGGCATCTATATGGAAATTTTTGGCGAACTTCCGTGCGAAATTTGCGCGCTCAGCAAGTTCATTGACATCCTTGGGAACCGCTGTCGGGAATATCTCGATCATGCGACTTCGTCTATTTGCTTGATACGGCGCGTATGCCTTTCTTCGCCAGGAAATGCCATAGAGAGCCACTTTTTCACCGCATCTTTGACCTCTTCTTCGGAAAGAAATCGCGCGCCGACAGAGAGGCAATTTGCGTTGTTATGTTCACGACTCGAAGCGAGCATATCGAGTGATTTACCGCTCATGTCTTTCTGCTCTTTTCCTGCTGGCCCGTAGTAGAGCGCGCACCGCACGCCTTTGAATCTATTCGCGACCATGGCCTCGCCCTGACCCGATGCGCCAATGATGATCGCTCGGCTATCAATTCCGGCGAGAGAATCTGCAGAAAGCTTTCTTGAGGCTTCGGCGATAAGTTCGGGATAATCATCCTGTGGGTCATTCACGAATGCTCCGCAATCTTGACTCTCGTAGCCGAGTTCTCTCACATACTCGACAAGTTTGTTTTTGAGCTCGAATCCCCCGTGATCCGTCGCAAGATAGACTTTCATCGTGCTGATTCTAACATCCCTAGTGGCGTCTGCCACAACTCTTAATCGAATATAGAGACTCCTTGCCTAGCCAAGTACGTACAGCGGTCCCGATCCTCCGCTCGCACGCTATCGCAGAGCATCATAAGGTCTGATTCCCCGTCTGGCGTTTCCAGAAGCATATTTGCCGCATAGGCCAAGCAGTACAGGCGCGACGATGGATCATCAGACGAG
>JACRFH010000062.1 GCA_016217975.1 Candidatus Kaiserbacteria bacterium
CTTCTAATCACAATTAACAACTAACTCGGCAAGCGGTCGATCGCCTTCGAGGCGACCCCATTCATCAAGCCACCGCCTTTGGCGGGGGTGTCTGACTTCGCATCGGTTTTCACGGCAAGCATCGTTTTCATATATCCGAAGTATATACAACGGATATGTACTGTCAATGGCCTTCTATGCACCGTCTTCTGGCGTTTACCATTGACATTTTCACATAATCAGCCAATATAGGCCCACGCCTTGAGATAGTAGTCAAGGTGCTTACTACTGACTGAAGACAATGGCGAAGAAACATCACTCTCGGAAGAAGAACGGCTTCCGAAAATTGTGGCAGCTAGGGAGAGAGGAAGTAAATACAGGACAGTTTGATATCACCCCCGAAGGGACGCTCTTGGTGCGCGAGGGCAACTATCAGTACAACATCTACGATATCGTAAAGAAATACGGCACTTCGACTGAAATATTTTTCCCGACTATCGTAGAGAATCGCGTACGCGATCTTATCGAGACGTTTAACGCCTACATCAAGATCGCAGGCTATCGCGGCAAATTTTATTACCACTACCCGATGAAGGTAAATCAGAACAAGGAGTTTGTGCTTCCGGCGGTGGCCGAGGGCGCAAATCTCGATGTTGCGAGCGCCAATGAACTTTTCTTGGTGAAACGCATGATCGAGCAGGAGCGCTTCAACAGCAAAATTCGTGTCATCTGCAACGGCCCCAAAACCGAAAGATATATCTCACTAATCGAGGAATTGCGCGGCAAGGGTCTCACGGTGATACCGATCATCGAAGACATGGTGGAATATGAGCGCATGAAGAAGTTTAAGGGCCCAGTCGGTATTCGCGTCGATCTTAACGTCAGGGTCGCGAGTCACTGGGACAAAAAATTCAATCGCTTCGGTTTTACCGAAGAAGAAGTGATCGCACTTGGGAAAATTCGCAATCTCTCTGTCTTGCATTACCACATATCGAGCCAGGTAGAGCACATGACGGGTCTCGTACAGCTGGTAAAACGCTCGGTCGAGATTTACGCCAAAATGCGTGAGAAAAATCCCGGTCTCGATACTATTGATATCGGTGGAGGAGCCGGTGTACCCTACGACAAAAAGAAGCGTTTCTACACAGGCAAGTCACTCATCAGTCAGATCGTAAAGACCGCCAAAAAGCAATGCGACAAGCTCACAGTGCGCCATCCCAATCTTATTGCCGAATGGGGGCGCTACGTAGCCGCTCCGTCGCAGATCACGATCTATAAGGTTATATCCGAGAAGCAGGCATACAATAAAGGCGGGAACTCCTGGTACGTGATCGACGGAAGTTTTATGAACGACCTTCTCGATACGTGGGCTTTGAAACAAAAGTGGCACGTGGTGCCGGTAAATCACATGCGCGCAAAGAAAATGCAGCGCGTATGGCTCGCCGGGAGCTCGTGCGATAGTGATGACAAATATACTGCCGGCGGCGGATATATTTTGCTTCCGAAACTTGCCGACACTGATGAACTATATGTCGCCTTCCTTGATACCGGTGCTTACCAGGATGCGCTTGCGTCGCATCATTGCCTTCTTTCGTCTCCTACAAAGCTTATTGCACAAAATGGAGAAATCAAAGTGGCTCGCAAGCGCGAGACGCCGGAGGAGGTGGGCAAGCAGTTTGGGTGGTAATGGCGCTCGGCGGCGGAATGCTTTCACCGGGTACATGATTTCTTTTGCTAAAGAAACCACGGCGGAGCTTCCTGGGTCGTCAGACGACGCGCTCACGAAGCCCCTATGGAAACATGCCCGCGCTCGCTTGTAGATAGTTTGGATGCTAGTTGGCGAGTGTTGATCCTGTGGTAGCATTCGCTATATCGTGGCGAAAAAAACGATATGATAGATTCAAACAACAATCGGCATGTACGAATTGAAAGGGATGCGACTTTCTCTCTTCAGTCACCGACCGCGCACGCCATGGCATGGCCCTATCCACCGATTGGACAATTGCCGTTTGAGACCATTGAGAAAATAGACAATGA
Organism: Candidatus Kaiserbacteria bacterium; assembly: GCA_016217975.1. Classification (GTDB taxonomy): domain Bacteria; phylum Patescibacteriota; class Minisyncoccia; order Phycocordibacterales; family UBA2100; genus UBA10103. The sequence goes on from JACRFH010000062.1 coordinate 2,017, forward strand.
GGCCGAGATTGAGAATAAATTACGCTTCAGACACGGTTTGGCCGACCCCAAATCCCCCCCCCCTGCTCACTGACAAGCAGATGCGTGAACTTGGATTGAGACCGATATTTAACACGCCATATCTTGGACATTCCAGAAGTAGCAAAGACGAAAACAGAACGCGAGTAAAGAAAGGGCTGCTTATCCTACTTGAAGATTATTCCCCCGTCGGTCCGCAATTCATGGAATTTCTAAGACATGAGATCGAGCGGACTCCAGCGCTGGGTAAGACTGACGATCCCAGCTGGAATCTCGAAACACGCATCTACCAGAGCATCTCACAGGATGCATCGGACAGACTTAAGCTCATCAGAGAGCGAGTATCTCGTGAAGCGATGGCACTAGCTCCCGGATACGAGGAAAGGAAAATACTCGCCGATATTAATCGTGTCTTGGCACGACACAGCATAGAACAAATGACAATCGCAGATATCTTACAGATGGACAATCTCCCGCCTCACGCTCAAAGAAGTCCCAAAGATCTCTATACAGTCAGGGCAATGCTTGTTTTATATCTACAAAGACTTAACGGTGAAGTATTTAGAGCGCCTAACAGCGGCCTTAAAGGAAGCTATCCTGTAAAGAACATTCGAGCGCAGTTCTCAAATTATATAAATCCCGGCGCGTTGGATGTACTCCGCAAGCTCGGAGTATATGGACCGAGCGCGATAAAGAGATGGAAGAAAAAATGAATGTTTATGTGGCGAACAAGACCTCCGCACTTTATAATATGTTGTCGCAAAGTAAGAAATATATCATTGCAACCGTAACCAAAAAATATGCCTAATCCAGAGGAAATTCGACCGCGCAATGAGCGAGAAAGGCTCCTTGCAGAAATAAAAGCTGGACATCCACCTAGTCCAGAAGCACTTTTGGAATCGGGTGAGGCGTGCGACGCAGTGTTGGAATTCATTAGTGAAGCTGATGAAGTGACCAAAATGAAAATGCGCACCATCGTCATACAATACATCGCTGCAATAAACTCCCAACAGCGACTCATTACGAGAGATACGCAAGCTAGAAGCAAATTTGCGGCGGATTATTTCAAGATCCCATTCACAATATTGGCGACACTCGGCAGCGTGGCTTGGACGGGTCAGGCTGGATGGCCAGTCGTCCTGGCTATGGCAGCCTATTTCTATGCGCTCTCAATGGTAGGATTTACGGGCAAGGCTGACCTGAACAGAAATGCACTTTATATGGATCTAAGGACCATGGAGAAAAAGCTTCTATAGTAGGCGGGGAAAAATAGACAGTGTTTTGAGACGAACTCCCTCTTGACACGCGGTGTACAATACATCGCAATATGAAAAAATCATTCACGTCTTCGGACAAAGCGAAGATCGCGTTAGAAGCAGTCAAGGATGTC
>JACRFH010000058.1 GCA_016217975.1 Candidatus Kaiserbacteria bacterium
GTACTTGATCGGAAGGACGACGTGGTAGAGCAAACAGCTTGTGTTGTGGCTCTTCGCAATATGACGTTTCTCCATGCAGGTAGCATACTCTTTGTTCCGTTGGCACCGAAGCAGAGCTTCGGAGCAATGGGTCTAGTATAGTGCGGGGGGAAGTTTGCGCCAAGTCGGCGCCTTGAAAGCTGCAAAGACACTTAAAAGCCAAGCGCGGCCGCGCCGGCAAGAAGCGATAATGCCGATGCTACTGTTGTGGCGACGTATGCAAGAGGGAAAGTAAGCGAGATTTTCTTCATGCGCGTATACAGCAGTGCTTCGACAGCAAAGACTACGGAGAGATAGATCGCAATATTCCCGCACAAAGAGATTGCTGTTATCTGTGATGAAACGACGGAAAGCGCAGTGCCAGTAAGTATCTCAAAGCCGGCGAGGACACCAAGAATGAGCGCGAGCGGCCGATACGTATTTTCCTGACGCTGCCACATCGCGATCCCTGCATACGACGCAGCAAGACCCGTGATGCATGCGCCAGCAATATGAATGGCAAGTAATAATTCGTACATGCGCCAAAGTATACCCCGTAAATCTCAGGCCACGGGGCGGGCCAAATCGCGTTTTCTCGCGCTTGTGATCTGGGGGACTAAGTCTATACTGCGGGCATATCAACTCACCTTTTGGGGTATGTCCAAAAAGACTTGTGTGGCAGTACTCGCAGTTTTAGCCCTGGTTCCGGTAGTCGCATCGGCGGCCGTCATTCGATCAGGCGAGGCGCCCAATGTTTCCTCGACCGAACGAATCGTGAATGATCTCTACATCGGGGGCGGGAGTGTCACGAGTGCTGCAACGATAGTCGGTGACGAGATCGCCCTCGGCGGCAATGTGCTAATAAGCGGCTCTGTCTCACAGGATCTCATGGCGGCAGGCGGCAATGTCACGCTGCTCGGGAATGTTGGACAAAGTATTCGCGCTCTCGGCGGCACCATCGTAGTCACCGGTGCGGTGAAGGGTGATGTCGTCGCGGCTGGCGGGCAAGTGCATCTAAGCGGAAATGGCGTCGGCGGCGATGTCGTGTGGGCCGGCGGCACGATCACGATTGACGCGCCCGTGGGCGGCAACCTGCATCTGCGCGGCAAAAGCGTCGTCGTCAACGCACCTGTCAAGGGCGATGTCTTCTTTACCGGAGGCAAGCTCACGCTCGGGAGCGCTGCAGTAATTCAAGGAGCGCTTACGTATATGACGCCGGAAAAAGCAACGATGGAAAGTGGGGCAAAAGTCGTGGGTAAGATCACATACGAGGATGCCCCGAAGCCTCCGGTATCAACGCCAGCGGTGTTTGCAGCGCTTTTGACAGCGGCGTTTATCCTGACTGCGCTAATGACTCTCACCTCCGCCCTCGTCGTTGGTCTCATATTTAATGTATATGCAAGGCAGCTCGTGGAGCGCGCACTATCGGAGCCGCTTTTAGAGCTTGGGAGAGGGTTTGCTACGCTTGTCATTCTTCCCATCGCGTCGGTGCTTCTCTTTGCTACCGTGATAGGTGTGCCGCTCGGCGCGCTCGGCATCTTGGGATTTGTCGCCTCGCTCATATACGCGACCATACTCGCACCGATCGTGTTGGGCTCTCTTCTCTACAAGTGGTTCTCGAAGTCCAACTATTACGATGTGACGTGGAAAACGATACTGCTCGGCGCGGTCATCTATGCGCTTCTCGGTCTTGTGCCCTTTATCGGATGGATTGTAAAGCTCGCGCTCGTATGTATCTCAATCGGCGCAGCCACGAAGATCAAGTGGGACATTGTGAAGACGTGGCGCTAATACGTTGAGTCTAGATTCCCGCGACGCCAAAAAGCTTGCCGATGCCGAAGGTGACCGCCATGCTCGGAGTATATCTGTTAATCAGGACGTGTGGAGCGTATTCCAGAGGAATGCAAAGAGCCATGCGGCCAGAGTCGCCACAACGTTCCAGATGATAAGTCCTGCGACGAACGCACCGAGCGTCATGACATTCTCGCCGATGCCCACATTTGTCGAGTGGAGAGCGTATTGCATAAACCACTCTCGAATTCCTGGCACGAGCGCTACACCTCCGAAACACACGACGTATACGACACTGATCCACGCGGCTGTAACCTTGAGCAGATGCTTGGTGTGTATCATAGATTTGGGAGATTACTGATGCTGATAAGCCGACCTTTACCCATCAGGGTATCAAAAAGGGGGCTTTACACAAATACCCTATGGGGGTATCATGGGGACATGAAAACCGAGGTAAAGAAAAAAGTGCTCCGCCGCCTTAGCCTTATCAGGGGTCAACTCAATGGTCTCACCAAAATGGTAGATGCCGAGCGCTACTGCGTAGATATCATCACGCAATCAAGTGCCGTAAAGGAGGCACTCTCGGGTGTCGAAGACTTGATATTGCAAAATCATCTGGAGACGCACGTCCTGCACCAGATGAAAACCGGCAGGGAGAAGAAGGCTACAGCCGAGATCCTCAAACTCTACAAACTCGCGCAAAAGAAAAAATAGTATGGAGCACAATCATCCTCACATGAGATACACATGCCCGATGCATCCCGAGATTGTGCAAGATACAGCGGGCATGTGCCCGGAGTGTGGGATGAATCTTGTTCCAACAAAAGGCAAGGCTGTCCATGCGGGGCACGACACTTCGACTTTGCGGAGTGCAGGCAGGCATGCGGGGCATAAGACCTCCTCGTTTTTGACGAAGTTTTGGATCACGCTTGTCCTCACGGTGCCGATCTTTTTTTACTCGGAAATGGCGCAGGCATTGTTTGGCATCCGCGGTCCTGAATTTATTGGCTGGCAATATGTCTTGCTCGCGCTCGGATCGGTTGTCTTTTTCTACAGCGGCTGGATATTCATTTCGAGCGCGTACCGAGAGCTTCGCGCGAGACTCCCCGGCATGATGACCTTGATTGCTATCGCAATAACCGCCGCGTATCTCTATAGCGCTGTCTCGATCATTGTGGGTACTGGGCACGATCTCATGTTTGAACTCTCATCCCTTATTGCCATCATGCTTCTTGGGCATTGGATCGAGATGCGCTCAGTGCAAGGCGCGCGGGGGGCGCTCAAAGAATTAGCGAAATTACTTCCGGATACTGCTGAAGTAATTCGTAATGAGAAAACCGTTGTTATTTCTCTTGCTGAACTTCAAACCAGTGATGTCATGCTCATAAAACCCGGCGCCAAAGTGCCCGCAGACGGCACCGTTGTCGAAGGACGCTCCGATCTCAACGAATCAATCATCACGGGTGAATCAAGGCCAGTGCCCAAAACCGTGGGCAGCGAGGTTATCGCAGGATCAATCAACGGCGACGGAAGCCTGAAAGTACAAGTAACGAAAATCGGCGAACATACGTTTCTTTCCGGCGTCATGCGCCTTGTAGCCGAGGCGGAGGCAAGTAAATCGCGACTGCAAATACTCTCCGACCGCGCCGCATATTATCTCACCCTTATTGCCATATCGGCTGGAGCCATCACTTTTGTACTGTGGCTTCTCTCTCAAGCCGGAATTGCCTTCGCCACCGAGCGCCTCGTGGCCGTTCTCGTTATCGCTTGTCCTCATGCGCTCGGGCTTGCCGTACCTCTCGTTGCGTCAATTTCCACCACTATGGCCGCGCGCAACGGTCTCCTCATCAAGCAGCGCCTCTCGCTTGAAGCGGCGCGCAATGTGGGCGTGGTTCTTTTCGACAAAACGGGGACGCTCACCAAGGGCGAATTCGGCGTAGATACTATCGTAAGCGCGGAAGGATTTACAGAATCGGACGTTTTGGGACTTGCCGCATCGGTGAATAGCCAATCGGAACACCCACTCGCAAAGTCTGTGGTTGACGACGCAAAGGCGCGAAAGATTTCTCTTCGTCCCATAAGCTCATTTGAGAGATTGCCGGGCAAGGGTGCGAAGGCGCTCGTTGACGGAAAAGAGGTATTAGTCGGGAGCGAACAACTATTTTCAGATACCGGTATACAGATTCCAAAGAACTATCGGGAGAAAATTACCGAGCTGGAGCATCGGGGCAAAACCACCATCCATGTTATTGCGGCCCCATCCTCCGCCAAAGGCTATGGAGGGCAAGGTAAGAAATTGGTCGGGAGTATCGCGCTCGCCGATATCATCCGACCCGAATCGCGCGAGGCGATCAAGAGTCTCAAAGCACTCGGCATCAAAATCGCGATGATTACCGGCGACTCTGAAGATGTCGCCGCATGGGTGTCGCGCGAACTCGGGGTCGATCAATACTCCGCCCGCGTATTGCCCGGCCAAAAAGCAGATAAGGTGAGGCTTTTGCAAAAGGATGGAACGAAGGTCGCTATGGTCGGCGACGGAGTAAACGATGCGCCCGCGCTTGCGGCAGCTGATCTCGGTATCGCGATTGGCGCAGGGACGAATGTGGCAATTGAATCGGCCGGGATCATTCTTGTGAGAAACGACCCGCGCGATATTCCGAAAATAATTCGTCTATCAAAACTAACGTATGCAAAGATGATCCAAAACCTTTTCTGGGCGACGGGGTACAACGTAGTGGCAATCCCTCTTGCCGCAGGGATTCTCGCCTCGTATGGAATCATCCTGCAGCCCGCACTCGCGGCGATTTTTATGTCCGTCTCAACGGTCATCGTGGCAGTCAATGCCGTTTTACTTCGCCGCACAACGCTATGATTAGACGCGCACTCGGCATCACCATACTTGCAGCCTTCGTCTTTGTGGCGCTTTTTGGCCTTATCCTCATGATGGATGGGTCAAACGGTCGCATGCAGGGCGACTGTCCATTTTCCGTGATGGGAGTGCCGCTGTGTCCACAGGATACGCAGGCTGCGGTCATCCACCACTTGTCTTCCTTTCAATCGTTTCTCAGCGTGCCTGTGCCTGTCACAACTCTCACTCCAGTTCTCGCCTTTGCCGCCCTTATATTTCTTGTATTTCTTATCGACCCACCTTGGGTGAGGCCCGTGGCATTCCCGGAATATTTCTATCACACACCACTGGTTTCCCGCGGGAGAAAAATAACGCGGTGGCTTTCACTGCTGGAAAACAGCCCCTCCTCGCCTAGAGGCGCCTAAGAAGCTCTTGCTTTTTGGGTGGCCGAACACGCGCGTTGCGTGCTCTTGAATGTGTCGCTATCAAAATCAATTCTAGTTACCATGAATACAAAAACACTTATCATTCTCGCCGTGTTCATCGTCGGCGTCATTGGACTCTTGGCATGGAGCAATGCCGCACGAGGTACAACCGCTCTTGAGCATGGAGCATCCGTGCCGAATGCTTCAAAGAGCGCGCTTGTCGCCCCAGAAGTATTCCATGACTTCGGCACGATCTCGATGAAGAACGGCAACGTCACAAAAGAATTCACCGTGACTAATCCGACGAATCAAGACGTTACCCTCAAGACCGTGGTCACGTCCTGCATGTGCACGACGGCCTTTGTCGTGGAACCCAATGGGGATGTGAAGGGTCCGTTTGGTATGCCGGGTCATGGCGGTCCTGTCCCGCCCGCGAACGAGATCATCAAGGCCGGCGAGAGCCGTATTATCCGCGTCGTGTATGACCCCAATGCGCACGGTCCTGCCGGCGTCGGGCAGATAGACAGGTTCATAACTCTGACCGATTCCTCTAATGGTACGCTCGAGTTAGAGATAAAGGCAAACGTGACTCCGTAATATGAAGCGGATTCTTATCATTGGAGGCGCGGCAGCGGTATTCATTCTCGGGATACTCGCTCTGCAATTCAGCCCGGCAACCTCGACGCTCATCTGGAATGCAAGCGGCGGCGGGGCGTGGCTTCTGCCCTTGGTGCTTGCTTCCTCGCTCCTCGACAGCGTGCATCCGTGCTCGTTCTCGATCCTCCTCATCACAATCGCGTTCTTATTCGGGCTGCAACTCTCGCGTCAAAAGATAATGCAAATCGGCGGCGTCTACATCGCCGGCATTTTCGCGGCGTACCTTGCGATAGGGCTCGGGCTTCTCCAGGTCTTGCACCTCTTCTCGACGCCGCACTTCATGGGGAAGCTCGGCGCCTCGCTTCTTATTCTCTTCGGTATCATCACGCTTCTGAACCGATTCTTCCCGCGTCTGCCGATCAAGCTCAAAATGCCCGCGATAACGCGCCGGCCGATGGCAAAGCTCTTGGAGCAGACGTCCATCGCCGCGGCGTTTGGGCTGGGGCTTCTGGTCGGCATCTGCCAGTTCCCGTGCATGGGCGGGCCGTACCTCATGGTCATCGGACTTCTGCGCGACCAGGTCACGTACCTGACCGGATTCTGGTACCTGCTCCTCTACAATCTCATCCTCATTGTGCCGCTCGTTCTCGTCTTGTGGTTCTCATCCGACAAAACGGTAGTAGACAAGATGCAGGAATGGAAACGCGACCACATGGCTCGTGTGCGTCTCGTCGCGGGCATCGCGATGATCGTCTTGGGAGCTCTTATCCTCTTACTCTAAATCGTATGAACGACAAAATAACTTCACAGGACCAATTTCTCGCCAAGATTGCAGCACTGAAAAAAAAGAGCGGCGTTGATCTCTCGACCGGGGAAGACCTTTCTCTCGCGGTAATGAACCTAATCTCACTTGAAGAGCACTTCTTCTTCACCGGAGCGAAGACGCACAAAGATGAGTACTTCGATACGTCGAACGAGGTGCGTGAATTGCGCAAATCGTTGCTCAAGGAGCTCATGCCCCGGCACGAAGGCGAGACGTGGTGTATCTCAAAGCATCTGCTCTCGGCAACGATGCGTCTCGTGGAAGTCGGGAATAAGCTGCATTCGGAGGGGAAAAAGGAAGAGGCCAAACAGATGTTCGAGCGCGCCTATAAGGTGTATTCGATATTTTGGGCTCTCAAACTAAAGCTTATCAGCGGATCAACAATTAAAAGCACGGCAGCAGACAGCGCGACGCTTGAAGATCTCGTGTCGAAGCTCGCCGATTGCTGCGACGAATGACGTATGGAACCTGAACAACACAACCAGGAAGCCTGTACGCGATGGCAATCTTCGGTGGCGAAGGAATACGCGGTGCCGATAGCGATTGTTATCGCGGGGTTCATGCTTGCCGTGTCATACTATCTGGTGCAGACGGGCGCGGGAAATGGGGCGCGTTTTGCGGTGCAAAACGCGCCCGCCAGCGAGCTGGAAGAAGTTGTCCTTCCAATGAAAGGCGTGGAGCTTCCGGTGACATGGGGCGATCTCGGAAGGCAACTTGTTGACGCGGGCGCGATAGATCCTGTCAAAATGGCCGCACTCTATAAGGATAGAGGCGGATTCCCGGCCGAGTATCGAAAGCTGCTTGAGCAAGAAGGCAACGGAAAAATCGTGATGACGAGAGAGAACGCCGGCTACTTTCTCAATCTCTTGTGGGCGCTCGGGCTTGCCAACAAGAATTCGATTCTGGAAGACAAGAAAGAAATGATGAACCCCGCATATGGTGCGCTTCCGCCTGCTAGCGGATTCGCCTCGACCGGCGGCTGGACGATAGCAAATGGTGATGCAATGGAGCATTACAACATGCATGCGCTCATTACGCTTACCGTGGAGCAGCAAAAGCTTGTTGACAAGGTCTCGCGTAACATCTTCCGTCCTTGTTGCGGTAATTCAACCCACTTCCCGGATTGTAATCACGGCATGGCGATGCTCGGGCTGCTTGAGCTCATGGCGTCGCAGGGCGTAAGCGAAAGTGATATGTACAAAGCGGCGCTCGCGGTGAATTCGTATTGGTTCCCCGACACGTATCTCACCATAGCGATGTACATGCAACAGAAAGGTGTCGCATGGGAGGCGGTGTCGCCGAAAGAAATGCTCGGAGAAAAGTATTCAAGTGGCGCCGGATTCCAAAATATTTCATCGCAGGTCAATGTTCCCTCAAGTCAGGGCGTGGGTGGGGGCTGTGGAGTAGACGCTGGAGCGCCTGTTGCACCGACGCAGCAAAGCGGATGCGGGGTGTAGTATTAGAGGACTTATTACGTAATACATAGCACGTATGAAAACAAAGATGTTGGTATCAGTACAAAACGCCCTCCTTATCCTTTTGTTCGTGAGCGCGTTGCCTATCCTGGCATTTGCGCAGACATCAACTGATAGCACCGCCGCCGACGTTGCCTCCGGGCAACAGATCTCAGAGCAGCTAGGTGCAAAACAGACATCGTGCGATCAGCTTAAAGATTCCGATTACGAACATCTTGGCGAATACTTCATGAGCCAGATGATGGGAAGTTCCCATGAGTCCATGAACACAACTCTCAAAAGTCGTTTCGGAGCGAGCGGTGAAGAACAAATGCACATCGCCATGGGAAAACGCTTAAGCGGGTGCGATACGCAAGCCGCCTACCCGACAGGATTCCAAGGCTTCATGCCTATGATGGGCGGTGGCATGATGGGGGTCGACTCGAGTTATTCTGGAGCTGACGGCCTCTCTTCTATGATGAATGGTTACGGGTTCGGTGGCTTGCTGATGGGCTTGGGCGGCCTCTGGTTGCTGTTCAATGTCTTGTGGTGGGTCGTTGTCGTTGCCGCGATTATCTGGGCGCTGAGATGGATGTTAGGCAGGACAGGAGGCGGACGAGGTTCGTCGCTTGATATTCTCAAGAACCGCTACGCGAAAGGGGAGATTGATAAAGAAGAATTCGAGTCCAAGAAAAAGGACATAACGTCTTAGGGAAGATGGTCGAGGAGAAATTAGTAAGAGTCGTGGATAACGTATAACAAAATATGCACAACCACAATGGAAAGGGAGATAATTCAATGATGTGGATGATGATCATCTGCTGCGCCCTGCCGCTTGCCTTCCTACTCTTTGGCGGGGCGGGCTTGTTCTCGGGAGGATATCTCTGGCCCATTCTCGTCGGCGTTTTGGCTCTTGCCTGCATAGGGATGATGGTTCGCGGACACGGAAAGCACAGGGAAGATCGCGAAAACCACGGGGAAAACGCGCTTGACGCCGAGGACGCAGCATCGCCTTCCCACAAGAAAAAAGATCATTCCTGCTGTCATTAATCGGCGTGACGAAAGACGCGGTATGATTAGGGCGGGCCGAGCAAGGTTAGGAGACTAAGTATCAACGTTTCCTAAGAAACTCTGCGGGCGCAGTGCGGTGAGTATCCCCACACGGCATAACGTTTGACACATTCACGGCTGTAGTCTGCGCCGAATGCGCTAGACTGGTATCACATGAAAAAAAGGATACCGTTCATGATTCTCCTCGCGACCGTAGCACGGTATCGAGTAA
>JACRFH010000059.1 GCA_016217975.1 Candidatus Kaiserbacteria bacterium
AAAAGGTGTATACTTTTTGTACGGCGTTTCCCAGTTGATTGAAGATTTTGAGTGGGAAATTCATACTCAAGCGCGGCCTAACGGCCGCGCTTGTAGTGTATCAGGGTTTGTGGGCTGGTGGGGTTTCGTTATTCAAAGTAATAAAGGACTTGAAGTTATCTATCTTTGTATTATAATCTTTTCAGCTGATGTCTTGGGGTCGTCCCAGGGCGCAGCGGTAGCAGAAGGAGATGGTCAGTGTCCCACGTAGAGACATCGACTCAACCTAACGGGCCTGTAGGAACAATCGCAGCCCGCATTGATGCGTACCTCGCTGAGCACGGGAACCTATCCACACCGGGCTTTGCGGCTCTGTGCGGAGTATCTGCGTCGACCCTGTACAAGATCAGGGACGGCAAGAAGGTTCACGCGCGAAGCTTGGAGCGTGTTGAGGCGGTGTTGGAAGGTCGGAGCCAAGGCGAAGAGTCCACTTCGTCGAAGTCGGTTCTTGACCCCGTGAGCACAGGGATGGCCAACGCTGTCCTTGATGTGGCGACGCAGAATAAGCGTCACCTCGCGCTCGTGACAGAGTGTTTCCGCAGACTCGAAAAGCAAATGGGACCGGAGGCGGCCGAATCTGTCGCCGCCAACGTGCTGTGGGCATTTCTTGCGGGCATCGATGACCCAGAGGTCCGCGTCAAACAACTGTTTGAACTGCATGAAGTGGTCAAAGAAGACTAGGTAGAGCGCTGACAGATCGCTCTCGCCTCGGAGCCCGATGATGAGTCGGGTTCCTTTTTATTTTGCCATTGCTTTGAGGACGGCGCGGTAGAGGTCTTCGACAATTTTACGCTGTGCTACTCCGGTGGTGACGTAGTGGTCGAGACCCGGGGCGGCGTTGGTTTCGAGGATCCAATATTTCTTGGGAGGGTCGGTAATAGTTCCCGACACTATGATATCCACTCCGCAGATGCGGAGGTTCATGTCGCGCGCGAGATTTATTGAAATCTTCTTGAAATCGGGGTGGATGGTTTTCGTAACATCTACCGCATCACCGCCGCTTGAAAGATTGGCATTGTCGAGAAGGTAAACTCGCCTGTTCAATTCGGGTACCGATGTCAAGGCGTCGCCTTGACACGCGAGCTTATTCTTAATGCGAGGGTCTTTGAGATTGATCTTGGTGTCGCGGCCAGTGCGAACGAACTCGCGTTGCTTTTCCGCGAGCAATTGCTTGATCGTCGAGCGACCGTCGCCCACTACAGAAAGAGGAATGCGCTCGTATGCCGAGATGATTTTGCCATCGAGGACTACGATTCGGTAATCCCGGCCTTTTACTGGCTTTTGGACGAGGGCGACATCCGTGCTTTTGAATATTTCCTTGAATGCCTGCCGCAGTTCGCGTGCGTTGTGGACGAGGGACACGCCATATCCCTGACTGCCGTCGTTTGGTTTTACGAAGAGGGGATAGCGGCCGCGAGCATAGCGAATGGCGGCATTGATATCGCGTTTGGAACCAATCACTTTGGCCCATCGCTTGGAATAAAAGCTTTTACCCTGTATCGCAGGATAGTCCATTTTGCGCATAAAGAATGCTGCATAGTCTTTGTCTCTGCTTATCTCGCTTGCGCCAAGAGTATTGAGATCAACACTGGAGTAGCGAAAGTATCGTTTCTTTCCGTCCTTTAATTTGATTTGCCCAACAGTTTTCCAGACGGGCTCAAGCAGCACCTTTGCTCCTATCTCTCGAGCCATCTTTTTGAAGAGCAAACCAACAAAAGATCGGGTCGGTATTGTGTTCGTGTGTCTCGCCATCACGTCATACTACGCATTTTCATGGTTCTCGCTAGAAAATCCCGACTTGTTTATCATCCGCGACCGCGAGAGGTAAACAAGTGGCATGTATTGTTGATATTCTCGAAAATGGCCTCATACTGCTCGCAATGCAAGGAAGGCCTTGGTATGTCTTCACTGGAGGTCCCGGAGCAGGGAAAACGACGCTTCTTAATGAAATGGCGCGTCTTGGTTATCATGCTGTTCCCGAGGTAGCACGGAGACTCTTTGAAGTAGAACTTGCGGAAGGCAAAACTGTCGATGAAATTCGCAAGGCCATGAATCCATTTCAGCATCGGATTCTTGAGGAAGCGCTTTTGCAGGAAGGCCTCATTCCGGCAGATACGACGACATTTCTTGATCGCGGCATTCCAGATTCCATAGCCTACTATCGATTCTTCGATATTCCGCGTGATCGCGAACTTGATCACGCGCTTGCGCATGCATCATATAAGAAAATATTTCTTCTAGAGCTCGTTTCTATCGAGAGCGACGGTGTGCGAGCGGAAACAAAAGACGAAGCAGTATTTCTTCATCACCTGATTGCGCAGGCGTATACCGAAAACGGTTACGAACTCACGCGGGTGCCTGTGATGACGATCGAAGAGCGGCGTGATTTTGTGCTCGCGAATCTCTAGCCGCATATCTCTTCTTGCGCGGCCGCGCAGTGGAGAGATATATCTATTGCTTCAGTCCAAGACCTGTGCGGATGAGATACCAATTGACCGCGACTAGGAATATGATCATGCCGCAGAGGACCGCGAGCGATATCCAAAGTGGAATATCCGCAAGCCCCAGGAAGCCGTAGCGGAAACCGTTGATGAGATAGAAAATAGGATTTACATAGGTCGCGTATTGTGCGGCCTGCGGAAGCGAGTGGACGGAATAGAAGACGCCGCCGAGGTAGACAAGCGGGGTGAGTACGAACGTGGGAACGAGGTTGATGCCGTCGATTGATTTGGCGTATACGCCGTTTACGAGGCCAGCGAGTGAAAAGACGAGCGCAGTAAGGATCGCAAATCCAAAGATTATGAGAATGTTGTGAATTGCGAGATGCAGGCCCGTGAAGAACACCGACACGAGGAGCACGATCGTGCCCACGAGGACGCCTCGCACGATCCCTCCAGAAATGAATCCGGCGATAAGAAGCCATGGTGGTGTGGGGGAGACGAGAATTTCATCAATGCCGCGGAAGAAGAATTTGGATTGGAAGAAGGTAAATGAGGTATTCGAATATGCGTTGGTCACAATCGCTAGCATCACAAGCCCAGGAACCACAAAGCTCATATAATCCACGCCTTGCATCTGTCCGATCCTGGAACCAAGGACGCTTCCGAAAATCAAGAAATACAGGCACGAGGTAATAACGCTCGGCAAAAATGTCTGCACCCAAATGCGAAACATCCGCACAATATCCTTGCGGAGCATCGTGTAGTAGCTAACCCAAAGTTGAAAAGGTGTCATATTATTTCTCTGATGTCAGCTTCAAGAAGACCTCTTCAAGACGGCCGCCGCGGTATCCCGGGCTTTCTTTAGCGTCGCCCGTATGGTGCTTGGCTATGACTTCTTCGACGGTGCCGCTCTCGACTATTTCGCCCTTATTGATTATGGCGACGTGTTTTGCAAGCTGTTCGGCCTCTTCCAGATAGTGTGTCGTAAGGAGGATCGTGACACCTTTCTTGTTAAGCGCTGTGAGGTATTCCCACATGCCTCGACGAAGTTCCACATCAACGCCTGCTGTTGGCTCATCGAGGATGAGAAACTTTGGCTCATTGACCAAGGCGCGTGCGATCATGAGGCGCCTTTTCATGCCGCCCGAGAGCGTCATGGCATTTTGGTCCATTTTCTCGCCAAGCCCCAGGTCTGTAAGTAATTTCTCGGCGCGCGGAATTGCGACCGCCCGGGGAATGCCATAGTAACCAGCTTGATTGACGACGATATTGAGGACTTTCTCAAATGGATTGAAATTTACCTCTTGTCCCACGAGTCCCATCTGCATTTTGGCTTTCTCGGGTTCTGTGCTGGTATCTACGCCGAAGACCTCGATCGTACCCGAGGTTTTGTTGACGAGTCCCGTTGTGATGCCGATGATGGTTGTCTTCCCGGCACCATTGGGGCCCAAGAGCGCGAAGAAATCGCTTTCGGGAATCTCAAGAGAGACCCCTTTGAGGGCCTTGGTCCCAGTCGCATAAGTCTTCGTGAGATCTTTGATTGAAAGTGCTTGCATGTCTGCGCCATTATAGCATTTTTACTATTTTCCGAGAAGCGACGCGATATATTCAAATGTCTCGTCAGGATTTCTCACTGGCTTTGTCGGAATCACTCCAATCACGCTTTCGTCATTCATGCCGGGAGCAAGCGCGTCGCCGATATAGAGGCACTCATTCTTATTCCAATGCATGCGTTCGATCAAACGGTTAACATGATATCCCTTGTTCTTGCCTTTCAGGAACATATCGAGGCAGGTGGTCCCTCCCACTGTAACTTCGATTCCCGCATCGGAGAGTTTCTCGATGCCAAGTATATGCCGACCCAAGATCTCGCGGCGTTTTGAGCCGTCGGGGTCAAATGCACGCTTCAATTCTGATTTTTCATCGTGGCCTATCAAGCTGTAGCTTATCTGGCTTCCGCGGTCTTCGACAAGGTCATCTTTGTCGCTTACTTCCAGTTTGATTTCATCACGCACGGTCTCGATGAAGTGTATGGCCGCATCTTTTTGTACTCGCGTAAACCGCTCGCTCCAGAGCACCGCACCATCGGGCGTGAGCGCGTGATTGCCATTTTGAGTGAGCATGTAGTACCGGATGTTCTTTTCCGGCAATTGCTTTCGCATTTGAGATTCTTGTGCGCCTGATACGACGATGACATCGCACGTGCTGCAAAGCGCCTCAAAAAGCGGGACCTGTTCCAGCAGCATGTGAGATCGACTTGGCGTGAGTGTTCCATCCAGATCAAAGAATAAATGCTTCGGCATGGCGTTTCGACGATTTTAGCACACCTCTTTAAAGAGCTGGCCGCGATGACGCGGCGCAGCTTGAGCGTGGTCCGTTCACTGCGAAGGCGGCATGAAAATGCAGATTGGCCGCATTACCCCGTCTCCCTTCGCCCGCATGCATATATGTACTCGGCCATCTTTGGACTCGCGACGCGGAAACGTCGCGGGTATGATGACCTTTCCATGCACGGAGGTTACGTGGAGAGCGAAATTCGGCAGCTGCTCTACACTCATCGCGGGGGCGCAGTCCATTCCCCCACAGCATTCGAACGGATACCAGTCATGTGCTTCGGCTGGGCAAGCCAGCATAAGACACAAAGCCAACCACTTTCTCACATTTACCCCCTTTCGTGGAGTTAGAGTTAAATGACTGACTCTCTTACCCTACGCGAGACTCTCTCTCTTTACAAGGGTGAATTTCTGCCAACTCCGCCGCTCGAAAAATCAACCGCGATTTCATTCAAGCCTTCGCGCTTTTCGGAGCCTCCGACGCGCGGGCGATCCGGTGCCGCGGGGAAGAGGATGGAGACCGTGGTGCCGCGGCCTATGGCGCTTCGGATGACTATTTTTCCGTGATGGAATTTCACGAGCTCGGAGACGATAGCAAGCCCGAGGCCCGTGCCACCCTTGCCGCGAGTGCGCGACTGATCGGTACGATAAAAAGGCTCGAAGATTCGGAATAAATCTTTGCGCGCAATGCCGACTCCCGTGTCTTGTACCGAGAGTTCTACCTCATCATGCGGCGCGGGCGCGACGCTCACCGTTATGACGCCCCTACTTGGCGTGTAATTGATGGCATTTTTCACAAGATTGCTCACGATTTGGAGAAGCGCGGTGCGATTACCCCAGACGATCGAATCCGGCGAGCGCTTGAGTGTAACTTGGTGGCCGCTCACGCGCGCCAATTTCTCGAATTTTGCCACCACGTCGCTTGCAATGTCGGAGAGATCGACTGGCGAGAATTCCATACGCTCCGGCTTGATGAGCGCGGAGAGCGAAAGGAGGTTGTTGATGATTTCGGATATGCGATCCATCTCCTCGATATTGCTCTGCAGCGATTTTCGCAAATCTACAGCCATGTTGTTTTCAAGCAGCGCGATCTCGGTGTTGGTCTTGATGATGGCCAGTGGTGTGCGCAACTCATGTGCGATATTGCCGATGAATTGCTTCTGTGCGGAGAGGGCGTTTCTCGTAGGCGCAAGTGCGATACGTGCGACGATATAGCCCACGACCGCTGTTGCGATGACGATGAGTACCACGACTACGCCAAGATTTTGCGCGCGGATATTTTGTATCTCCTGCACGATTGCAGGCGCAACCGCTTGGGGCGACGAGGTCGCGAGTCCGCTGTGAATCCCTGAGAGTATCGCTGTCGCGACATCTTTGTATAGAAGTGTGAATGAGGTGCCGACGAGCACCAAGATGAGAGCTGCGAAGCCAATCTGGAGCGCGACGACATTGACCTCTGTCCGAAAGAATGGATCGTCAAGATATTTACGCCACCATCCGGTAGCCAATGCCGCGAACTGTTTCCAGTACCGCTCCATCATCTCTCTCACCGAGTTTTTTTCGAAGATTTTTGACATGAACGTCTACAACATTGCTGAAACCTGAATAATTGAAGTCCCAGAGATGATTCAGCAGATCCTCCCGATTCACGACCTTGTTCGGGTGTCGCATGAAGTATTCCAGAAGTCCGAATTCCTTCAAGGTCAACTCTACGGGTGTGCCACTTTTGGTCACACTCCGTGTCCCGAGGTCGAGCTCAATATCGCCGACCGTGAGCTTTTCCGGAAGCGCTTCAGAGGGTCGTCGCAAGAGGGCCTGAATGCGCGCAATGAGTTCGGCAAATGAGAATGGCTTTACAAGATAATCATCGGCACCACTCATGAGGAGATCCACCTTCTTTTCTGTCTCGGCACGCGCGGTGAGGATAAGAATTGGGATCGTGATGCCCCACTGTCGCACCTGTTTGCATATCTCATGACCATCCATGCCGGGGAGCATAAGGTCGAGAATCACCAGGTCGTAATCCTTGCGGTGCAAAGAGATCCGGGTGAGCGCCTTCTTGCCGTCGGGAATCACGTCCACCGTATACCCTTCGTGCTCGAGTCCTTTTGAGAGGGCCGCTGATAATTTCTGCTCGTCTTCGACTAAAAGTATCTTCATACATTCATTCTCTTTGTTATTTTAGGCTTATAAGCCCTCTTGAACAGGGTATAGGAAGGATTATGAAGATTTCACGAGCCATCTTCATGAGATGGAGGACGCGGCGCAGATACCTTGCGTTACTTGCGCTTTTGTTGACTAATACCGAGCTACTTATTCAAAGCGTCTCGCTTGAGTGTTTTCAATGCTTCTTCAACTGTCGTCATAAATTGCGCGGGGAAAATAATCGTCGAATTCTTTTCTGTTGCGATTTCGGCCATGGTCTGAAGGGTGCGGAGTTGGAGTGCGACAGGGTGAGCGGTGATCACGTCTGCTGCTGCCCCAAGTTTCTCGGCGGCTTGGAATTCGCCTTGCGCCGCAACGATCTTCGCTCTTCGCTCGCGCTCGGCCTCGGCTTCCTTGGCCATCGCGCGTTGCATATTATCCGGGAGCATGATGTCCTTAATTTCGACAATCGTGACCTTTGCGCCCCAAGGCTCCGTATGTTGATCAATGACCTGGCGGATTTCGTCGTTGACTTTTGATCGGTCGACGAGAAGTTCGTCAAGAGAGAATCGGCCCACGACATTCCTCACGGTCGTTTGTGATATCTGATTGGTTGCGTTATATACGTTTTCAATTGCAATGACAGATTTTGCGGGATCGGTGACAAGGTAGTAGGCAACCGCGGTTACGTCAATCGAGACATTGTCCCGCGTGATTATTTTTTGTGACGGTATCTGCATCGTGACGGTGCGCAGCGAAACGCGCGTCATCGTTTGGAATGGCACGAAAATAAATCTCAACCCTGGCTGCTGCACCCCTTCGAATTTTCCCAGCAAGAAAACGACCCCGCGCTCGTACTGCTTGATGATGCGGATTGAGCCAAGGACGTACAGAATGCCGAGGCCAATAATCGGCCAGAGAATATTCATACAGGAAGTATGGCACTTATGCGTGCATGAGTCCAGTATCCCTTGTAGCCAGAAATAAAAGGCACCGAAACCTCTCGGGTAGCTAGTAATTCGGGTACCGTGCCGCCATATGAATATGGCCAACAAACAAGGAGTGTTCGAGGAGAAGCTGGAAGAGTACTGCAAGGCCAGGAAGACGC
>JACRFH010000061.1 GCA_016217975.1 Candidatus Kaiserbacteria bacterium
ATCTGACATATGTGGTATTGACGGCAAGCGCTCATCAAGCCACCGGATATCAGTATTCCCTTTCTTTGGGGAACGGCCAAGCCTCTTCGAGTCACACCGGTCGAACCGGTGGCTTACCTTTTGATGGGGTTGAAGTTAAGATGTAAATATCCCATGGCTATGAAACCAAAAGGTGAGGGCTTTCCAATTCCAGACCGCATGGCAAGTGTGCCGGATGCATCTTTCAGCAGAGCTTCTGTCAGAATAATCAAGGACTTTATCGAAAGCGGACGAGATCTAAACGCATCTTTTATGGAAGAAGATTTCCGTACATGGATTGAGCTGATGGAAGCGGCACCCTATCGGCATATACAGGGATATGTGGATGAAAAAGGGGAGATTGTTGCAGTCGATAAGGCGAGCGAGGCGATGACGGATGGGATGATACGTACACGCGTTCTCGACACGCTGTACAATCTTATGGAGAATGGCTATCTCATAGAAAAAGATGGTGCCTATACATTTACCTCTGTCGCCAAAGGTATCTTTGCAAAAAAGTAGGGGCCATACGTACTCTGAAAACGAGAATATCAAGGACGGTCCTTGATATTCTACACCTCAAATCCTACGCTTTTGATCCTCCCAATCAGCTCATGATTCAAATCTCCCAATTTGTGTGGCGTGCACAGAAATACCGTTTTCATATCCCCGCAAGAGTATCACGATTCTCGCAAGTCCCGCCGATTATATGCAATAATCTGCTCTATGGTTGGAAATAGTTGGAAATCTCGAATCGTTTTTACAGCGATGTATATCCTCAGTCTTTTTCCATGGTACATAATGACTTTCTTAACGTCGGCAGTATGCACAGCACCGGCCGGAATTCCGTGCGACTTTCCCGCATGGACGGCCTTCTCTCCAATATTGCACTTTTCTTACCTGCTGGCCGCTACCGTGGGCGTAGTGATGTCTTGGAAGAAAAAGGACAATAGGTGGCTCTATGCAGGAGTTCCTTTTCTCGTTGCGATGTTTCTGTTGTCGGTCTATGCAGTCATGACTGGGTGAATTCCGACCGTTGACTTTGAGGCATTGTTCAAGTAATATCTCCGGGCCTCGTAGGGGGCCTTATTTTTTGACCACAGGTTGGAAAAAGAATAGGGTCACGCGCTGGAGCCGTCCTAACCCAAGCCGCAAGGCAGGGTGCAAACAGCCCAAAGCTTAACTCTTATGCCGGCGCACTCCTCGACTAGTTAGGGACAACCCCTCGACTAGGCTCGGGGTAAAATTCTTCGAATTTTATGGCCAAGAAATCACTCGTCGTTAAGGCGCTTCGCAAACCGAAATTCTCAAGTCGCACCGTGCGACGCTGTTTCAAATGCGGCCGTCCGCGCGGCTTTATGCGCACCTTTAACCTCTGCCGTATCTGCTTCCGCGAGGAAGCTCTCGAAGGAAATATCCCCGGCATCAAAAAGTCCTCCTGGTAACTTCTACTCACTACGCACTATTCACTACTCACTATTTTATGACAAACGATCCTATCGGTGACTTCATAATCCGCCTTACGAACGCCGGGGCGATCAACAAACCATCGGTCTCGGTGCCATTTTCAAATTTGAAACTCGCAATCGCCGAAAAATTGAAAGACGCAGGCTACATCTCATCTGTCGAAAAGAAAGGCAAGAAGGTCAAGAAGACGCTCGAGATCGCGCTCCTGTACGGTGCGCGCGGACCGCGCATCCAGGGCGTGAAGCGCGTCTCGAAACCGGGTCGCCGCATGTACAAGAGCGTTCTTGAAATAGTGCCGGTGCGCTACGGCAAGGGCAATCTCATCCTCTCAACACCGGCCGGTATCATGACCGACAAGGAGGCCAAGAGTGCCAAAGTCGGCGGCGAAGCATTATTCGAAATCTGGTGATTTACTACTCTCTACTCACTACGCACTACAGACTACTCACTAATTTTATGTCACGTATCGGTAAACGCAGCATTGTAATTCCTCCAGGCACCGAGGTCTCGGTCGCTTCGGGCACGCTTACCGTGAAGGGGAAGGGCGGCACATTGAAGCGCGTTCTCCATCCGTCGGTAGAGGTAAAAGTTGATGGCTCGGAAGTGACGGTCAATCCGGTGGGGAACTCCCGCCTCGCGCGCGCTTTGTGGGGCACCTACGCTGCGCATGTGCGCAACATGATCGCCGGTGTGAATACGCCGTTCCAAAAGAAGCTCCAGATCGAAGGCATCGGTTACAAGGCGGAAGTCTCGGGCAAAAACGTGAAGCTCATGCTCGGTTTCTCGCATCCCGTCATCGTCGCTATCCCAGAAGGCGTTACGGTGGGCGTGGAGAAGAGCATCGTATCTGTCTCTGGCGCCGACAAGGAGGCCGTGGGACAATTTGCTGCATCGGTGCGCTCCCTCAAGAAACCAGAGCCGTACAAGGGCAAGGGTATTCGCTACGAGGGTGAAGTCGTCCGTGAGAAGCAGGGTAAGAAAGCTGCGGCGGCGGCGGCGTAAAATCAGCTTCTAGTCACTAGCTTCTAGCTTTTAGAAAAACCATGAAAAATATAAATACACGAAACGAAAAAAGAGAACGCAGGCACAAGCGCGTGCGCGCGAAGGTGTCTGGTACCGCGATGCGTCCGCGTCTGTCGATCTACAAATCCAACACGCGCTTCACAGCGCAGATCATTGATGACACGAAGGGCCTCACGATTGTTTCTGTCGACGGAGCAAAAGAAAAGGGAAAGACGCCGCGGCAGCGCGCTGAAGCTGCTGCTTCAACGCTTGCAAAGAAGGCGGGCGAGAAGAAAGTGAAGAAGGTAGTCTTTGATCGCGGCGGATTCCAATACATTGGTACCGTGAAGGCTTTTGCCGATGCCGCTCGCGCTGCAGGACTAGAATTTTAATATGACTGACGAAACTAACATGAACGACACAATACAACCCGCAGCGGCACCGGAGGTATCGGCTGCGCCAGAGCGCAAGCAGTTTGCGCCGCGAGGCGGAGGTAATCAGCGAGGTGGTCAGCGTGGGGGTCAGGGCCGAGGTGGCCCACGAAGCGGGCGCGGTGGTCCACGCAGAGATGACCGCGAACGATCTGAATTTGCACAAAAACTGATCGGCATCCGACGCGTCGCGCGCGTGATGGCAGGTGGACGCCGCTTCAATTTCTCTGCAGCAATCGTGATCGGCGACAAGAAAGGAAAAGTGGGCGTCGGTGTCGGCAAAGCCGCCGACACGCAGCTTGCGATCGAAAAGGCAACCCGCGCAGCCAAGAAAGACATGATCCTTCTCAATCTCACCAAGAATCGCTCGATCCGCCACAATGTCGAGGCAAAATTCTGCGCATCGGTCGTCGAAATCCGCCCTTCTCCTGGCCGTGGACTCGTGGCCGGATCGTCGGTGCGAACCGTTCTCGAGCTCGCGGGAGTATCTGATGTCACCGCAAAGCTTCTCTCGCGCAGCAAGAATTCCGTCAACAACGCGCGCGTCGCGATAGAAGCACTTCGCCAGCTCACATCGCTCCGGTCCGCCGGAGGCGGATCCTCCTTCGGAGGAAAAATAGAAACAATATGAGCCTTCACACACTCAAAAGAATGACGAAGCGCGCGTACCGCCGCGTAGGCCGCGGGCAGTCTTCGACACGCGGCAAGACCAGCGGTCGTGGCGGCAAGGGCCAGACCGCACGTGCCGGACACAAAGCACGCCCGGAGCTTCGCGATATCATCAAGAAATTGCCGAAGCGCCGCGGCTACGGCAAGAATCGCGCCCGCACGGTCAACGCGACGCGCATGCGCGCATTTCCCGTGCCACTCGAAGCACTCGAAGCAACCTTTGCTGCGGGCCAAGATGTGAGCCCGGCAACGCTCGCAGAGCGCAATGTGATTCCGATGTATTCTGGCAAACCCATGCATGCAAAGATTTTGGGCGACGGCGCGCTCACCAAGAAGCTCTCTATCAAGGGCTGCATGGTCTCAAAAAGCGCACGCACCGCAATCGAGAAAGCAGGGGGAACCATAGCCTAATATGCTTGAATCATTTTCCAGGAAGATCCGACTCATCATCGAAGACGAGGCACTTCGCTCTCGCATGCTCTTCGTCTTGGCGGCACTCGTCGTCTTCCGACTTCTTGCGACGATTCCAATCCCAGGCATCAACGCCGCCGAGCTCGCGTCGTTTCTTTCCAACAACCAGCTGCTCGGTCTTCTCAATATTTTCTCCGGCGGCGGTTTCTCGAATCTCTCGATCGTGATGCTCGGCGTAAGCCCGTACATCACGGCGTCAATCGTCATGCAGCTCATGACCATTCTCATCCCGAAATTGAAGGAGATGTATCAAGAAGAGGGGGATGCAGGCCGCGCACGCTTTTCGCAATACTCGCGCTATCTTTCGGTGCCGCTCGCATTCATCCAAGCATTTGGTTTTCTTTTGCTCCTCTCGCAAAACGGGATACTTCCAGCGCTCACTCCATTCCAATTTGTCACCAACATGATCATCATCGCGGCCGGCTCCATCCTCGTGATGTGGATCGGCGAACTCATCACCGAGTTTGGCGTAGGCAACGGCGTTTCGCTCATCATCTTTGCGGGCATCGTGGCGCGCATTCCGGGCGATCTTTCGCAGTTTATCTTTGCCTTTGACCCCAGCCAGATCCCGGCCTATCTCGGCTTTGCGGTGGCTGCGGCAGTCATTGTCTCGGGTGTAGTATTCATTACCGAGGCAGAGCGTCCGATTCCGGTGACATACGCGCGTCGCGTGCGTGGTATGAAAGTCATGGGAGGAGTCTCGACCTACTTGCCGCTTCGCGTCAATCAAGCGGGCGTGATCCCAATCATCTTCGCACTCTCTATCCTTCTCTTTCCGCAGATGATCGCGACGTTTCTTTCCAAGAGTTCTGTTGTATGGCTTGCCACTGCCGCAGAGCACGTCGTGAACGCGCTTGCAAATCAGGCCGTTTATGGCGTCATGTATTTCTTGCTTGTCGTTATCTTTACTTACTTTTATACGGCAATTACCTTTGAGCCGCACCAGATCGCCAAGAATTTGCAGAAGAATGGCGCTTTCATTCCGGGCGTACGCCCTGGCCCCACAACGACCGAATACCTCGGCAACATCATCACAAGGATCACACTCGTCGGCGCGCTTTTCTTGGGTACGCTTGCGGTTTTGCCGCTCATCCTCCAAGCCATGACCGGCATCACCGCCATTTCCATAGGTGGCACCGCACTCCTCATCGTTGTCTCCGTCGTTCTCGATCTCGTCAAAAAGATCGATGCACAAACTTCGATCAGAGAATACTGATCGAAGAAGTACCAAGTACCAAGTAACAAGCATTCAAGTATCAAGTTACACACTTTGTTCCTTGATACTTATTCACTTGTTTGATACTTGTTACTTGATACTTATGGCTAAACAAGTCGTTGTGATAGCGGGTCCGTCAGGCTCGGGCAAGAACGCCATCATCGCCTCGATCATGCGTGAGCATCCTATTGCCGCGCGGCTCGTGACGGCAACGACCAGGCGCCCGCGGCCCGGAGAAATTGATGGTGTCGATTATTATTTTTTCTCGCAAGAGAAATTTGACGCAGAGATGGTGGCGGGCAACATTCCGGAGCATCGCTATGTCGCCGTGCTCGACACCTACTACGGCACATACCTGCCAGATCTGGAGCAAAAGATAAAAGCGGGGAAGATCGTCTTTGCGCAGGTGGATATCGAGGGAGCGCGGCTTTTAAAAGAGCGCTACGGAGCAGCGACCATTTTCATCATGCCGGAATCACTTGAGCAATTTTATGGACGTTTGCGTGTGCGTAATCCCGAATGGAGCCAAAAAGAAATGGATGCGCGCATGAAAATCACCGACGAAGAAATCCGCGTGCACTCGCCCCAGTACGATTATCGCGTCGTGAATGCCGATGGTGCCCTGCAGGAAACAGTGCAGCAGGTTATGGAAATTCTGCGCAAAGAGGGCTACAATCTTTCATGATGAATCCCGTAACAGTTCTTTTCTTCGGTCCGCAAGGCGCGGGCAAGGGGACGCAGGTCAAGCTTCTCATTGAGGCTCTGAAAAAGCGCTCCGAACATGACGTCATCCATATCGACATGGGGCAGCTTTTGCGCAACATGGTGGCAACCGGCTCGTACAGCGGCAAGCTCACGGCGGAAGTTATCGAAGTTGGGAAGCGCATGCCCGATTTCATGCCGACGTATCTCACTATCGATGCTCTTGTCAAAAATTTCACGGGCGGTGAGCACATCATTGCCGATGG
The DNA here is from genome assembly GCA_016217975.1 of Candidatus Kaiserbacteria bacterium. Taxonomy (GTDB): domain Bacteria; phylum Patescibacteriota; class Minisyncoccia; order Phycocordibacterales; family UBA2100; genus UBA10103. The sequence continues at coordinate 6,243 of JACRFH010000061.1, forward strand.
GCTCGCGCGTGGGCCCGATCAGACGCGCGGCTGGGACGATGCAATGCAGTTCTACAAGCGCGCTGACTACTCCATCATCTCGCTCGAGCTTTCTGAAGCGGGAAGCATTGAGCGCTTGGTAAAGCGCGGACGAAACGATGACACCGAAGCTGCGATCAAGCAGAGGCTCGGCTGGCACAAGGCTGAAGTCGAACCGCAGCTTGAGCTCATGGCAAGCCGTGGCCGCACCGTGCACCGCATCAATGGCGATCAATCTATCGAAGCCGTGCATGCCGATGTGATGAAAGCCTTAGGACTTTAAATATATGGGTTTACGAAACCCATACTTTCTATGATTGCAAAGACTCAAGAAGAAATCGCGATTTTAAGAGAAGGCGGGAAGAGGCTCGCGACGCATTTGGCGGCGCTTCGCGCGATGGTGAGGCCTGGGGTGACAGCGCGTGAGCTTGAAGACAAGGCGCTCAAGATGATCGAGGATGGAGGAGACGAGCCGGCATTTAAAGGATATAAAGACAAAAAAAGTCAGGAGCCGTATCCGTCGGCGCTGTGCGTATCGGTCAACGACGTGATCGTGCATTCTCCCGCGAGTCACAACGGTGTGGTGATCCGGGATGGCGATGTGGTGTGTCTTGACTTCGGTATCAAACACAAAGGACTCTACACCGACCATGCGACGACGGTGATTGCCGGGAAGCCCAAGAGTGCTGATGATGAGATGCTTGTACGCGCGGCGTTTGAAGCGCTGCAGATCGGCATCGACCAAGCGCGTGTGGGCAACACCACCGGCGACATCGGCTATGCCGTGCAAAAGGTTGCCGAGAAATATCACCTGGGTTACCCCAAGAATCTCTCCGGCCACGGCGTGGGGAAAGCCGTGCACGAAGAGCCGCATGTGCCCAATTTTGGTGAGCCGGGAGCTGGCACGAAGCTTGTAGAAGGTCTTGTAATTGCAATCGAGCCCATGTTTACTTTAGGAAGCGGCGAGCTCTATATCGACAAAGACGGCCATTCCTATCGCACCAAAGACGGCTCGCGCAGCGCCCACGCCGAGCACACAGTACTCATCACCAAGGATGGTCCAGAGATCCTTACAAAGCTATGACGGCTAGCAAAGGCGAAATGACGCAACCGGGTCCGCGCGAACTCAAAGAATTCGAGACAGCATTCATAGAATGGCTTGGAAAGATTCGCGCAAGCAAAGTTCCGGGTGGTGAGAAGTTCTTTCGCGAGAACAAAGATGTATTCGCTGATACGCACAAATTGTGGAAAATTACCCAAGTAGTTGAAAAGTCTGCTCTCGGAAAAGAAACAGACCTAAGCCCCGATGATTTACGATGGCTTTACGATGTAATCGACGGTGTCGATGGCAGACACCCCATGTTACACGGATTGAACCGTTCGCAAGTAAAGCAGGTCATACAGGAGATTCAGGGCCGTAGATTCCAGAAGATTTTTTCTGATCGCCAACCGGTGGTAGAGTCCGATGACAAACCTCTGGATCACCGCACAATGCTTACCGAGCATGATATGAGAAAGATATTCGCGCCAAGGGATCTTGGGCGCATTATGGTCATAAATAATCCGAATCGCACGATGGACTTGGAGGGAGACGTGAATACATTGGTTGGCGGATTCCATAATACGGTCGGCTATAGGGAGAAATTTGGCAACAAAATATTTCCTAATCTGAAATTGATCGTCGGACATGCACATTTCAGCAACATGAAAGATCTCGGAAATCTGGAAGAAGTGACAAGCTGGGTGGGATTTGATAATCAAATATCTCCAGAACCGGATAAGATAGAGAAATTTGCGATAAAGAGAATTGCTGGAAAGGATCTGACCCGCGAGGATATCAGGAAAATAGTTTCTCAAGAGTTAAGAGAATTCGGCAAGCCCAAGAAAGTTATCCAATATTCAGATTTGTGAGCAATCCTCGCTTTAAGGGGCACTTGAGTATATAAATAGGTATGGCAACTGACGTACTTATCGTCGGAAGTGGAGGCAGAGAGCATGCGCTAGCGTGGAAACTTAGGCAATCGCCTCGTATCGGGAAGCTCTATATAGCGCCAGGAAATGGTGGCACCAGGGAGCTTGGTGAGAATGTACCAATTGCGGCGACGATGGTAGAAAAGCTTGCGGACTTTGCGCAGCTCAAATCGATCGATCTCACGGTCGTGGGGCCGGAAGATCCGCTTGCACTCGGCATCGTCGATGTGTTTCAGAAGCGCGGCCTTCGTATCTTTGGCCCTTCCCAGGCCGCGGCGCAGATTGAAAGCTCAAAAGCATTTTCAAAACAATTTATGCAAGAGGCGGGAATTCCGACGGCGGAATTCGGCGTTTTCACCGATTACAAAAAAGCGCTCAAATACGTGCGCGAGAAAGGCGCGCCAATCGTTGTGAAAGCAAGCGGGCTCGCGCTCGGCAAGGGCGTGTATGTGTGTGGAACGCTTCCAGAAGCTGAAGCTGCGCTCAAAGACATCATGTACGACCAGATTTTCAAAGACGCCGGCGCGCAAGTGGTAATCGAGGAATTTCTCGATGGTCCGGAAGTTTCCATTCATGCAATTTCCGACGGCAAGGACTACAAGATGTTTCCCAGCAGCCAGGATCATAAGGCGATAGGCGAAGGGGATACAGGCAAAAATACCGGCGGCATCGGCACGATCGCGCCCTTGCCGTGGATTACTCCTGCAGTGATGGCAGAGATCGAGGAAAAAGTGGTGAAGCCCACGTTTGTTGCGCTTGCAGCATATGGCGTTGCGTTTTCCGGCATTCTGTATCCCGGTCTCATGATCTCATCCAAGGGGATCAAGGTGCTCGAATTCAATTCGCGTTTTGGCGGGCCCGAATGCGAATCATATATGCGGCTTATGAAATCGGATCTGCTTGATCTCCTCGAAGCATGCGTCGACGGCAAACTCGCAAAGATTTCGCTCGAATGGAACCCAGGCTACGCATGCAATATCGTCTTGTGCGCGCAGGGCTACCCTGATGAATATGAGAAAGGATTTCCGATTACCGGCATAGAAGATGCAAATCAGATTCCGGGCGTTGTCGTATTTCAAGCCGGCACGACGTATGTAGACGGTATCGTTAAGACTTCCGGCGGTCGTGTGCTCGGTGTCTCCGCTGTGGGCGACACATTGAAAGAAGCCCTGAAACAGGCGTACAAAGCCATTGACCTCATCCACTACGAGGGCAAGTACTTCCGCCGCGACATCGGCACCAAATCGCTTTCCAGAAGCTGATATAATTGCGAGATGCCTCCGCGATCTGTGTCAACTGCCGAGCGGCCACGTGTTGCAATCAGCGCGCCGGTAGAAGCGCCGAAGTTCAAATCTCCCGAAGAAGAGCTCGCGTATTTGCGCGAGCAGGTGAAGCAGAAGGAAAACGAGCTTGGTGCGGAAAACAAGCTCGAGAGCGATCGCATTGCGAGGCGGGAAGTTGCTGCCTATGCGGCGACGCCCGCGCATACGGTTCTGCACCAGGACTACAAACTCCCCGAGCATGAGACCCTGCGCAAGGTCCTGAAACTCGATCCGGAAGAACACGACACACAGATGGACGAGATGCTCAAGATTATTCAAGAGCACGGCATACGAAATGCACTCTCGGTCGCCGCAAAAATGAAGAATCCGCATCTCGAAGATGACTTGCACCGCATGCTCGTGCGCTACATCGCCGAAGGGCTTCCCGACAAAGGCATGAAGCCGCCCGAGAAGATCCGCCATGGGCTTGCAACCGTGCTTTTTGAAATACATCCCCAGGCTTATGGCGAAGGCAAGCAGGAAGAGCGCCAGCAAAACAAACTCGAGCAATTGCTCTCATCATCAGAGCAGCTCTACAACGGCCTCACCTCGCTCGTCGAATACGGTGAAGGGTTTTCGCTCGAAATTGCTGTGCCCGAAGGGACCGAAGCGGCCACGCTCTACCTAGGCGTGCCGCGTGTAAAGCAGATGCTCGCCGAGCGACTCATCTCATCGGTATTCCCGAATGCCCGCATCGTGGAGTGTCGAGGCGATTACAATATCTTCAATTTCCAGGGCGAACATGCGGCGGCTCATGCCATTCTCGAAGAGCATCCAGCATATCCATTGAAGACTCCCGAGATGTTCGAGCACGATCCGATGAACGTGCTCTTGGCTGCGTTTGCCAAGATCGCCAAGCACGGCGAAGGAGCGGCTCTCCAGATCGTCATCTCAACAGAGGGCGACAAGTACAACGGCCACTACAAACATGTTCTTCTGGAACTCCAGAGGGGAAGAGTCGTGGAGCAGGCACTGCGCGTCGCCGAGACGACCCTCGGCAGAGAAATTCAAAAACTGAGACGCGACCTTTTGCATCCCGTGGCGGAGAAGGACCGCGAATTTCAGTTGCGTATCGGTGCCAACAAGGTTGCCCAGGAGGTAATTGAGCGCAAAGTGAAAAGCCGCATCGCGCCTGCCCTGATACGCCTTGTCGCATCGGCGCCAACCAAGGCGCGCGCCGACGAATTACTTTCCAATCTCAAAGCACCATTCACGCAATACGACGATCCCAAAGGCAACCGCATGCGATTCGAGAATGTCGGGTGGTGGAATCTCTCGGGGTTTTTGCGTGATTTCACCTACCGTACATTCGATGCCTCGCTTGCACTTCCGCTTTCGCTCTCTGAGGTCACGTCCATATTTCATTTCACAGCGGAGAAAGTCACGACATCGCGCGAACTCAAACGCAGCTTCGCGAAGCAAACGCCCGCACCTGTGGAGATGCCAAGCGAAGGCATCACGCTCGGCGTCAATCGCTATGGCGCACAGGAGACGCCGGTGCGCTTTGCTCCCGGAGATCGCCTGCGTCACTGCTATGTGATAGGGCAGACGGGCACCGGCAAGACGACGATCCTCAAAAACATGATCGCGCAAGATATCAAAAACGGCGAGGGAGTTGCATTCATCGATCCGCACGGCAACGACATCGAAGACATCCTCGCGTCGGTGCCGCCCGAGCGCATGAACGACGTGATCTATTTCGATCCTGCATACACGCCGCTTCCGATGGGCCTCAACATGCTCGAATACGATCGCAATCGTCCTGAAATGAAGACATTTGTCGTTGACGAAGTCTATGGTATTTTCCGCAAGCTCTATGCCGACGTGCCCGAAGCCTTCGGCCCGATGTTTGAGCAGTACTACCGCAACTCCGTACAGCTTGTGGTCGAAGATCCGGAGAGCGGCTCGACCTTCCTCGAAGTGCCGCGCGTCCTCTCTGACCGTGCATTTCGCGAGAAGAAACTTGCCGCATGTAACAATCCCGTAATTGCGCAATTCTGGCGCAAAATAGCGGAGGCAGCGGGAGGAGATGCCAGCCTCGAAAACGTCGTGCCGTACATCACCTCGAAATTCGACGTCTTCCTCGCCAACGACATCATGCGTCCCATTGTGGCGCAGCAAAAATCTGCTTTTGATTTTCGCAGGATCATGGATGACAAGAAGATCTTCCTCGCCAATCTCTCAAAAGGTAGGCTTGGTGATCGCAACACGTCGCTTCTGGGCCTCGTGCTCGTATCCAAATTTCTGCAGGCGGCGTTCTCGCGCGTAGATGCGCGCAGCGATTACCCCGTTTTCTATCTCTACATCGACGAGTTTCAGAACTTTGCGACGCCGAGTATTGGCACGATTCTCTCCGAGGCTCGAAAATATAAACTCTCGCTCAATATCGCGCACCAATTCATCGCGCAGCTCGACGAAAAGATTCGCGATGCGGTAATAGGCAACGTCGGCACCAAAGCTTCTTTCCGTGTCGGTACCACCGACGCCGAATTTCTCGCCAAGCAATTTGTGCCAACCTTCTCGCAGCAGGACCTGGAGAATCTCCCCAATTTCAATGCGGTGATGGCGCTCTTGGTAAATGGCATCCCGGCCAGGCCATTTACGATCGAGACCGAGCGCCCACCAGCGCGCGACTACTCCCGCATCGACGTAATGAAAGAACTCTCCTACAAGACCTACGGCAGGCCTCGCGAAGATGTCGAAAAGGAAATTCAGGATCGCTACAAAGAAAAAGAACCCGCCCCCGGATCTCCCGAGCAGAATCCCTTCAATAGCTATCTCTAGTTCCGACCATGGCTCTAGAAAAAGATTTTGACCGCTGGAATGGGATAAAGAAATCAGTGAACGTTTCTTCTGTTGGCGATGTTTATTTTTACGAACGAGAGGTTTGGTGGGTACATCTCGGCGCGAATGTCGGGTTTGAACAAGATGGAACTGGCGAGAAGTTCGATCGACCAGTTGTCATTATCAAGAAATATAATCCACAGGTGTTTCTCGCAGTTCCGCTCTCGACAACCAAGAAGCAGGGAAAGTATTATTTTCGTATCGGCGAAGTAGAAGGAAAGCAGGCGACCGCTATACTAGACCCATTGCTCCGAAGCTCTGCTTCGGTGCCAACGGAACAAAGAGTATGCTACCTGCATGGAGAAACGTCATATTGCGAAGAGCCACAACACAAGCTGTTTGCTCTACCACGTCGTCCTTCCGATCAAGTAC
>JACRFH010000060.1 GCA_016217975.1 Candidatus Kaiserbacteria bacterium
GAATCGGCACCGTCCCACGCCTGAAGAACAGACATGCCAGCCGCAAAATACCATAGTCTTTTAAGTGCTCCTAAGAAGTTTTCTTCCTCTCGGTGTCGCCGCTGTTGACTTCGTAGTTGGTGTTCTGTGATTCGAAGAAATTCACAAGCTCGAAGACGTCGGTCGCGGTAGACATCCATTTGGCGGGGTTGGTGGCGTTGTAGTGCTTTTCGAGGCCGAGCTCTACCAATCGGCGGTCGGCGACGTATTGCACGTACTGATTTACGTAATCGGCGTTGAGGCCAAGAATTCCGCGAGGGAAGAGATCATAGTTAAACGCTGTCTCAAACTCGACTCCTTCGATAATGATGTTGCGGATTTCTTCGGCGAATTCTGGCGTGAGTAGCTCGGGATTTTCTTCGAGAATACCGTGGATCAGGTTAATCCCGAATTTGAGATGGAGCGATTCGTCGCGAAGCACCCAGTTGATGAGGCTGCCCACATTTCGCAATTGATTCCTCTGACGAAATGATAGTGCGACCATGAAGCCCGAATAAAACCAAATGCCCTCCATTACCACGTTGTATGCCGTGAGATTGCGCACGAAATCTTTCTTGCCTTCCGGTGTGGTGATGTCAAGTTTCTCCTCCGTCATCCGGCGCATGTATTTGTTGATGTACTCCTCCTTTGCTTTCATCGAAGGCACCTGCTCATGGAGCGAGAACGCGCGATCGCGGTCGATAGGGAAGGTCTCGAGGATGTATTCGAATCCGACGCAATGGTTGGCCTCTTCCCACATTTGCTTGGCGAGATAGAGGTGACACTCTGCCGATTTCAGATATGGATACACGCCGAGCGCGAGTACGCGATTGACTATGAGCTCGGCGGGATTGAAGAATGCAATGAGGAATTCGACCGCATGTCGTTCATCGTCGGTCATCTTGGCCCAATCGTCGAGGTCTTCTTTGAGCGCTATCTCGTGGGGGAACCAGGTGTTCCTCACAGCTTGGTCGTACAAAGCTTTCGCCCACGGATATCGTGAGGGGTGAATGTTGTAGTCTTCTGGAGCTGCTTTGCCGAGTAACATAGAGTTGCGCACTACTCTAATAAATCTTCCGTCACTTTCCTATTGACATGCGATGCAAACGTTTGGTGAGTCTGCAGGGTCTTCCGGCATGTTCGATATTGTTTGAGCGGACAAGATATTTGATACCGGAGCATTTCTTCCTTGGAAATCGTTTTTTTGTGTTATCGCAACCGTTGCAAATCCCATCGGTCTTGGTGCTGGCGGCACAGGCATCGAGGAAGCCGGCATCGGGATAGCAACTGATGGCGAGGCGGTCATCATCGGCTGCTGTGCTGCAGCTGCGGCGGGGCGCGCTTGTGCAACGGAAGCAAATCCACCTGTTTTTGGGGCTTCAGCGGCCACGTGTACAGGTTGTTCAACGACTCTCACAGGCGATGGCGTATCCATCTGTACCGGAGAGGCGACGGCGTCAACAGGGACAGCTGGTGCGGGCGCTGCTGCGGCAGCAGTCTTGATGCCGCCAAATCCGCGCTTGCCAGTCATCTCGGCCTTGTTTACGGTCGTCGTCGATTGCTCGGCGGTGTGGCGCGGCTTCATATGTAAGTAGTAGGTGGTTTTCAGCCCTTTTTGCCACGCACTCATATAGACACGCTTGATATCTTCCATGTCGCGGCTCTCGAGATACATGTTGCGTGAGAGTGCCTGGTCTACCCATTTCTGCGCGCGTGCGGCGACTTCGATATATGCATAGGCATTGGTCGTGAATGCGGTTTTGTAGATCTCTTTGAGGTACGCGGGGAGTCCATCAACTTTTGAGATATCACCCTGAAGTTCGATGATGGTTTCTTTGAGATCGTCCCAAAGTCCCATGTTCTTTAGATCTTTTACGAGATTGTGGTTCAGATCAAGATATTTGCCCGAGATTTTGTTGCGCGAGAAGACTTGTGCAAATCGCGGATCGATCCCGGGAGTAGTCCCCGCGACGAGTCCGATGTTTGCATTTGGGGCAACGGCCATGAGCGTGGCATTGCGCATGCCGCCTTTCACTTTGGCGCGCAGCCCATCCCAATCGAGTCGCTTTTGTTTGGTGATTTTTGGAAGATCAATCGTGGTGCCGCGATCAGCCTCAAGAATTGCGATCGAATCGAGCGGCACCATGCCTTTGGACCATCCGCTTCCGGCAAAGTGCTGGTAGCTCCCGCGCTCACGTGCGAGATTGGCACTCTCATCGATTGCCATGTAGCTCACGAATTCGAAAAGTCTGTCGGCGAAATCCCACGCGTGCGGGCTCTCGTAACTCATCGAGAGTTTCTCAAGTGCGTCCGAGAATCCCATCACGCCAAGGCCCACCGCGCGGTTCTCGCGATCGCTACGCGTGGCCTCAATGATCGGGAGTGTGTTTATATCGATGAGGTTGTCGAGGTGACGGATCGCCGTGCGTACTGTTTCCTCAAGCTTGCTCCACTGCACTTCTTTGTTCTGAATATGCGCGGCGATATTGAGTGAGGCTAGATTGCAGACCGCGATGTTGTCTTTGTCTTGCGGGAGGCAGATCTCGGTGCAGAGATTGCTCATGTGGATGGTGCCCGTGTTGTTGTTGAGGGCGCGCAGATTGATCGGATCTTTCCAGGTCAGCCACGGATGTGAGGTCGACATAAGCGATGTGAGAATGGCATGCCACTGCTCTGTGGCAGGTACTCTTTTGACCATGCGCATCTTTCCAGCCTTTGCCTTTTCCACATATTCGCCGTATCGCTTGGAGAAAGCAGCCCCATAAAGCTCGTTTAAATCGGGGACTTCCTTTGGGTCAAACATATACCAATCGTCTCCTGCCTCGACGCGCTTCATAAACTCGTCGGAGATGAAAACGGCGGTATTGGCCGTGCGCATGCGGAGGTAATCGTCGCCGGCGTTGTGCTTCCAGTCGATGAATTCCGGGAAATCGTAATGCCAGTTCTCCATGTAGAAGCAGAGTGCGCCGAGTTTCTTGCCGCCGCGCTGCACTGCGCGGATCGCAGTGTCCATGATTTTGGCAAATGGCGTCGGACCTGATGAGACCGTGTTGGAAGATTTGAGAGGCGAGCCCGCGGCACGAAGCTTGGTGATCGATACGCCGATTCCGCCTGCGGCCTTGGAAATCTTCATCACGTCGGCCACCGATTTTGCGATGTGATCCATGTCGTCGTGCACTTCGAGAAGAAAACAATTTGAAAGCGCAGGGCGCGTGGTGCCTGCGCCGATATTGGTGGTGCCTCCGGCGATATAGCGGTGACGCGACATTGCTTCATAGAATTTGATCGCCGCTTTGGTCGGATTCTTTTCATTGTAGGAGAGGCCCATCGCGACGCGCATGAAGAAATACTGCGGCGTTTCCATCCGTCGTTGCTTTTCATCGCGCATCGAATAGCGATCGAGGAGGCTTGAGAGTCCCGCATACGTAAATATTTCATCGCGTTCGATCTTGAGTGATGCTGCAAGTGCGCCAAGATCGAAATTATCTTTCATCCTCTTGTCCAAGAGGCCCGCGATCACGTTGGCTTGTATGTGTATGGCGAAACGTTCACAATGCATCTTTGCAAGCTCTGTCGCATCATCATGATATTCACCCACCACACGGCGATACACGGTCTTCAAGAGAAGTCGCACGGCCGCTTTGTCGTATTCGATGTCTTCTTTGATGTTCTGCACAGCCGCATTGATGGTCGCGGCATCCATTTCCTCGGTCGTGATGCCATCATATAGGGTGAGACGCGTCTCGGTCGCGATTTGAGTGGTCATCCCCACGGGATCAGAGAGTCCATAGCAGGCACGCTCGATTGAGCGGTTGATCTTGTCGGCATTGAACTCTTCTTTTGTGCCGTCGCGCTTCGTGATCGAGATCGTGACCATACTTTTGTGCTAGTTGTTAATTTTTTCTCGCAAAAGTCGGTGAGTAAGGGGCTGAATTCAGACCTCAAGATGTCTTGAGTCCTGAAGTCGGCCCTTTTTCGTTTGAGATCGGGAAGTTAGATCTCTCGCGCGCACGCCGTCCTTTCGCGACTCTCATAGTACACCCGCGTACATTAAATGTATCTGAAAAATGTCTGTGGATAACCCCGCTTTCACACGCGAATCTAAAATGCGCTTGGATTTCCGGCAAGTACGAAACGAGAATCAGTCATGTCAAATTGGGTCTATGTAACGGACTTTTTTCCTTCTCAAATTCATGTAGAGTTGTTTTATGGGCACCAGGCTCAAGGCGCTCGCAGAGGTGTTAGCACGCTTAGATGTTGAAATGGCTGCCGCACTGATCGCGGCGATTGTCATAACAGCACTTCTAAAGTTGCTCGGGCTTCTGTGAGCTCCTGCCCCCGTTCCGTGAGCGTGATGCTGCGGCGCGGGGGCAAAATATTTCGATTGTGACAGTAATCATGCTTGAATAAACAAAGGATCAGGTATCCAACCAAGCGAACTAGGCACTATATGAAATCATACGAAGAATTCTTCAAAGGAAAGAATGTAACCAGCCTCGGGCTTGGGCTTTTGGGGCGCGGGGTGGGGGATGCGGAATTCATTGCGCAATATGCTCGCGAGGTGATTGTGACGGATAAGAAGACAGAGAAAGAGCTTGCAGAATCGGTTGAGAGACTTAAAAAGTATCCCAATATCAAATTTCACTTTGGGGGACATCGAAAAGAAGACTTTTCCTCCGAAGGAGGATCCGCCTCCGGCGGACACGGACCTGACATGGTCATCAAGGCCGCTGGAGTGCGATTAGATTCACCAGAAATTGCTGCAGCGCGCGCGGCAGGAGTGCCTGTCTATATGTCTACAGCGCTTTTTGCAAAGTTTGCGCGCGAAGCAGGCGCAACGATCGTGGGCGTCACTGGCACGCGAGGGAAGACGACGGTGACGCAGATGATCTATCACGCACTCAAGTTGCATCTTGGCCTAAACCGAGCCGAGGGCGCGGTCGGCCGAACAACTTTGCAAGGCAAAGTTGTTTTAGGCGGCAACATTCGCGGACTCTCAACATTGGCACTCATACCGGAGGTTAAACCTTCGGACATTGTGGTGCTCGAACTTGACTCATGGCAGCTGCAGGGATTCGGTGATCTGCAGATGAGCCCAGACATTGCGGTATTTACCAATCTCATGCCCGACCATCAGAATTACTACGGAAGCATGGACGCGTATTTCGAGGATAAGGCCAACATATATAAGTATCAAAAAGAGGGAAACAAGCTCATCACAGGAAATGGCTTAACAGAGCGATTAAAAACGACCCACACCCCGTGTGAGGCGTTTCTTCATAATTCGATTCCGGCGGATTGGAAGCTCCTCATACCCGGAGAGCACAATAGACAGAATGCGGCGCTCGCGAAGGCCGCACTAGAGAGTCTCGGGCTTTCAGAAGGTGAGATCAAGAGTGGCCTCGAATCATTCGAGGGCGTCGAAGGCCGCCTGCAATTTGTGCGGGAAGTGAACGGCGTCAAGATTTATAACGATAACAATGCTACGACGCCAGAGGCAACGATAGCTGCACTCCACGCGCTCTCAAATGATGGATTTCAGAAATCCATCACATCCATAATTTTAATCATGGGCGGCTCGGACAAAGGACTCGACATGAGTAAACTCCTGTATGAGATCGCAAAGACATGCAAGCGCGTCATTTTGCTCGCAGGCACTGGTACCGATCGCATCGTGCCACTCATGCAAGATTATTCTGTCTTTGATTCTCTCGAAAGCGCTGTTCAAGAAGCGATCAAGAGCGCGGAATCGGGTGACACAATTCTTTTTTCACCGGCATTCGCATCTTTTGGCATGTTCAAGAACGAATATGAGAGAAATGATCAATTTTTGAAGATCGTCCGCGCGTTATCATGATCGGCGTATTCGATTCCGGATTTGGCGGATTGCACGTATTGCGTGGAATAGTAAAACATCTTCCAGAATACAGGTATGTATATTTGGGCGACAGTCACCGGGCTCCATACGGAGATCGACCTCAAAGCGAAGTACTCGAGTTTACTTCACAAGGAATAGATTTTCTTTTTAAGAAAGGAGCAGAAATCGTCATTGTGGCCTGCAATACGGCTTCGAGCGAAGCACTGCAGCATATCCAGTCTCTCAAAGAAAATAAGAAAGTACTCGGTGTCTTGGTGCCGTTTGCAGAAGCGGCAGTTTCAATCAGCACATCGCAAAGGATCGGTGTTATCGCGACTCGGGGGACCGTGCAATCCAATGCTTTTGTGAGGGAGATCGTAAAATTGTCTCCGGAGGCATCGGTAGTCCAACAAGCATGTCCTCGATTGGTACCCTTGGTCGAGGCTGGCGAAGAGAATTCGGAGCTTGCTCGGAAACTACTAGAGAAGTATCTGCATCCACTTCTTATACACGAAATTGATACCCTTGTACTTGGCTGTACGCATTATGGAATCTTGGAATCATTGATACGAGACATTGTCGGACAGGGTATTCATATTATTTCTGAACGAGATGTCATTCCGCAGAAGCTTAAAGAATATCTGCATAGACATCCCGAAATTAAAAGTCGCTTGCAGCGTGACAGAGTGGTCGAGTTTTACTCCACCGGCAACATACAAACGTTCGATGCGCTCGGGACTCGTTTTTTTGGTGCATCCGTTCGGGCGCAGCATGTTGTACTGACATGACCACATTTTGAATTCATGAGAGATAGGGTATTCTGAAAAGATGCGGCATGCGGTGACTCATAAGGCGCAAGAGAAGACCTACAACTGCGGGCCGGTGTGCCTCGAAATGCTACTCGACTTCTACGGGATTGCATACGATTCCGAATGTCTCGAGCAACTCTGTGGCACGTGTTCGATTAAGGGCACGCACAACAGTGATCTCATCGAGGCAGCGCAATCGCTCGGCGCCAATGTCGTTGCAAAAGAAGGCGCCATGATCGATGACATTATCGACACACTCAACCGGGGCCATCCGGTCTTGGTCAATTATTTCAATCCACTTTCGCGCGTCGGGCATTTCGGCATCATCAAGGGCGCAGAAGACGGCGCGCTTATCTTTGCGGACCCGAAGAACGGAGATAATTTTGAATTACCGTTCGGCGAATTTGAGGGTGCCTGGCACAGTCACGACAAAACTATCCGAGGCTGGATGATGCACTTGAATTGAGTCTCAAAGGAATAATCCGATGATATATGAGAGGCAGTACGCGAAGATTGAGCAGCAGATGATGGTCGCGATCCAGCCTTGCACAATGACGAGAACGGTCTTCCAGCTCACAGAGTGGAATCCATGAGCGGCCTTTGCGCCCGCGATGCTGGAGACGACGGTGTGCGTGGTCGACATTGGAATGCCAAAGAATGCCGTTGCGCCGATGCCGCATGCGGCAACGAATTCGGCGACGACACCCTGCGATGGATGGTAGACATTGTTGACCATGTCCCTGCTGATGCGCGAGACGATCCGCCATCCGCCAAGGAATGTGCCGGCGCCCATCACAAGTGCACACAAGACGACCACCCATGGCGAGATATAGAATATCGTCGTTATGCCGCCGAGCAAGAGTACGAGCGCGAATACGCCGATGAATTTGAGCCCGTCGTTCCATCCATGCCCGAAGGCGACGAGCATGACGGTGAATGCCTGCAATTGTCGCCAGTGCCGATCCGTCATCCACTGTATATTCGCGAATAGGACAAGTGAGCTGAAGGTCCAGGAGATGATAAATACGATGAAGGTGGATATCGCGACACCTTTGAGTATGGTGATCCACCCGGCGGCAAGCAGCGCTCCGGTGCCACCGCTCTGAAATGCCACTCCGGCGAGTGATGCGAAAAGCGCATGCGATTTGCTCACTGGAAGTCCGATATAAGCAGCAAAAAGTCCCCACAAAATGATCGCGGTCATCGCGGCGCCAATCGAATAGAGCGTCACGGAATCTGGAGAAACAATCCCTGTGCCGATCGTATGCGCGACCGCGGCTCCAAAGAAAAGTGCAGAGAGTGTGCCGGCTGCGTTGAGTAAGACTGCGAGCCAAAGTGCGCTGCGTTTCGTAAGCACTCCCGAGGCGACCGCGGCAGCTGTGGCATTGGGCGCGTCGGTCCAGCCATTCAAGAATTCTGCCCCGAGGACGAGAAGAAGAACGATGACAACGCCAAAGCTTATCGGTTCGATGACTCGGATTATAGTCGGCAACGTAGTCTTCACTAGTTGGGATGGGGGATAACTCGACGTATACTTCGTAGATGGAATTGCCCGAGAAGATATATATGGTCGGGATCGGTGGCATTGGGATGTCGGCTCTGGCGCAGCTCTTGGTGAGCAAGGGGAAAGACGTGAGCGGATCGGACAGGAGCGAATCGCCAACGACGGAGTTGCTGGCGAAAAAAGGGATTAAGGTGACTTTTGGGCATGGAAATATCCCTGATGGCACGGAGCTTCTTATATATAGTGACGCTGTTTGGGGAGACAATCCGGAAAGGAAAGAAGCTAAAGAGAAGGGCATACCGCAGATATCGTATTTTGAGGCGCTCGGCGAGGTCTCTAAAGGGATGCGGACGATCGCGGTGGCGGGGACGCACGGGAAGACTACGACAACGGGGATGCTTACCAAGATTTTGGTGGATGCGGGAGCGAAGCCAACGGCCATTATTGGATCAATAGTGAAGGATTTCAAATCAAACTTCGTAGCTGGAAATTCTGATCTTTTCATCGTCGAAGCTTGCGAGTATAAGGACCATTTGCTCAAGCTTTCGCCGGAGATACTCGTCATAACCAATGTCGAATACGATCACACGGATTTCTTCCCTTCGCTTAAAGAAGTGCAAGAGACATTCCGCAAAGCGGCGGAAGCAGTTTCTGCGAATGGCTATATCGTTTGCAATCCGAGTGATGCGAATCTTCTGCCGGTTTTATCCGCCAAAGGCGGATCCGCCTCCGGCGGAAAGAATATAAAAGCAAAAATCGTTGATTACACGCAGAAAGCAGTGGGCAACTTGCAACTTGCTGGAGAATTCAATCGCGAGAATGCTCGTGCCGCGCTTGCGGCGGCGCTTGCGATAATGCCGGATCTTTCACCCGAGGCTGCGGTGAAGTCGCTCTCGCAATTCCAAGGCTCGTGGCGCAGATTTGAATTCAAGGGCGAGACTTCGGGCGGTGCTTTGGTCTACGACGACTATGCGCATCATCCGACGGCCGTGAAGAAGACTATTGAAATGGCGCATGAGAAATTTCCCGGAAAAAAGATCATTGTCGCATTTCACCCTCATCTCTTCTCCCGCACGCGCGACCTGATGGACGGATTTGCCGAATCGCTCGCCACAGCCGACGAAGTCATCCTCGCTCCAATATTCGCCGCGCGCGAAGAGCCAATAGAAGGAGTCACGAGCGATGTTCTCGCCGGAAAAATTTCCTTCCTCGGCACACCCGTGAAAGCCTTTGCATCCCTCCACGAAATCTATTTGCATCTCACTAGAAGCTCGAAGCTAGAAGCTAGCACCTTGCTTATAACTATGGGAGCAGGGGATATCTACAAAGTCGCGGAGCAGATTACAGAAGAATAATTCTCGGCTTGTTTTCCACAGAAGAGTATCACCACTGTTTGACATAGTTGTCAATAGAGAGTACGCTCATTTTGTTTCCATCAAGCAAAGGAGCTATAGCACAATGGAAATAACCCAGAATCTCGAACGGACATCTGGTGGGTGGTACAGGCTGGTCTCGGCCAGAGCCATCGACGACTACGGGATTGAACACTGTTGGTGGCAGCGCCAGCAGTATCGCCCGGAGCCGCCGATAGTTCATGTCGAGTCTTCGCCCGACGTACAGACCCGACGGCGGCGCAAGCCCCGTTATTGACTCGTTCGTAGCTCAACTCGTTAACACGGGGGGCCGGTCTAAACAGCCGGCTTTCGTGTTTAAATGACCATATGAACGGCATTCTTTCCATCGTCGCAACACCGATAGGCAATCTCGGAGACATTACGCTTCGGGCGATTGAGACTTTGAAGAACGCGGATGCGATTTTTTGCGAAGATACACGCGTGACGGCGAAACTCTTGGCGCGATATGAAATATCAAAGCCGCTTGTGCGCTGCGATGAAAAAATGGAGGCTACTGCGGCTAAGAAAGCGATTGAGATGCTGCAGGAAGGGAAGCGAATTGCGCTTGTGACTGACGCGGGGACGCCAGGCATCTCCGACCCGGGCGGACGATTGGTTGCGCGAGTGCGAGAATTTGCACAAGATGTAAAAATCGAAGCGATCCCCGGACCATCAGCACTTACCGCCGCACTTTCAATTGCAGGACTCGATTCACCGGAATTCACATTCCTCGGATTTTTGCCTCACAAGAAGGGCCGTCAGACTGCACTCAAGGAAATCGCGGCGAGCAAATATACGGTCGTACTTTATGAATCTCCGCACCGCATCTTGAAATTATTGAAAGAGCTCGAAACATTTGCGCCTGCGAAAAAAGTGACTGTTGCAAAGGAGTTGACGAAGGTTCACGAAGAGGTACTCGTTGGAGCGCCGCATGAAATAGCGGCGCGTCTCGAGAGTGAAGGTAAGGACCGAGGAGAGTTTATCGTGATTGTTGAAGCCGCACGGTAAGTGGTATACTTTTGTGCATGACATTGGATACATTGATTATGCTCGCGGGTAGCTTTGTGCTCATTTTGCCGTTTCTCGGATTTCCTTCGAATTGGGACACGGTTTTTCTCGTCGTCGTCGGGGTACTTATTGTAGGACTCGGCATTGCCGCGCGTCGCACCATGCACAAGCATCATCCGGATACGCACAATCATTCGGACGGACCGACCGTCCAATAATCGCATATGTCGCGGGCTCGACATCGGGAGACACGCCTGTCGTTTGTGGCGGGCGGGACGCTCGTATCTCTTCTACTTGCGGCGGTCCTTTTTTATCTGATCACCTTTGGTCTCGAAATACCCGGCTCTGCCGTCGGCTTCTCGCGTGCAGATCCACCAAAGCCCGAGTTCGATCGTGTCGGCTACGATGAGCGTTTGCTCGCACTTGCGCATGTCGCGACTTCGAGCCCGTGGCATTCGGCATTTATGCAGGGCACTACCACTGCATCAACTACGCTCCCGAGGCCCACTTGGCCAGTGAAGAGAGCATATCCCAATGCAGGCGCGCTTCTCCCGTTTAATCGCATCGTCGCATACTATGGGAATTTTCTCTCACGCGGCATGGGAGTCCTGGGACAATACGACCCGCCGGAAATGCTTGCAAAACTCGCTTCGACAACGCGTGAGTGGGAGGCGGCGGATCCCTCGACACCGGTGATTCCTGCGATACACCTGATCGTGGTGACGGCACAAGCGGCTCCCGGGTCGGATGGGATGTACCGCGCCCGCATGTCGGATGCACTGGTCGACAAAGCTCTTCAGCTTGCCGATCAGATTCACGGAATTGTTTTCTTGGATTTCCAAGTGGGGAAAAGTACGCTTCAGAAAGAACTTCCGCAGTATGAAAAATACCTCGCAATGCCCAGTGTCCATCTGGGTATTGATCCGGAGTTTTCGATGAAAGGAAGCGCGCCTCCGGGGCGAGTAATCGGTGTATTCGATGCGGCCGACATCAATTATGCGGCGCAATATCTAGCAAGCCTTGTACGCGCGCACGATCTGCCACCAAAAATTCTTGTCGTCCACCGCTTCACCGAAGATATGGTGACGCATTACAAACAAATCGCGCCGCTTCCCGAGGTGCAGATCGTAGTAGATATGGATGGCTGGGGTGATAAGGCAAAAAAGATTAACACGTATACGCAGATCGTCGCGACCGAGCCGGTGCAATTTACTGGCTTCAAACTGTTCTACAAAAATGATCTCCTACCACCATCCACCGGCCTCCTCACCCCATTACAAGTGTTGAAACTCACCCCCGCGCCGGTATACATTCAATACCAATAAATAGGTGTGATACAATGTTCCCCTTATGAACAAAAGCGACCTCAATCAGATCAAGGAAGTCATTGATTCGGCGCTGGAGTCGCACTTGGCAAGCGTGCATGAGGAGATCGAAGATGTTAGAGAGGAACTCAAGGGAGATATCCAAGGAGTCCGTACGGAACTCAAAAAGGAGATTAACGATGTGCGCGACGATCTGAAAGCGGATATAAAAGGCAATGCGAACCGGATGGGCGCGATGGACAATCGTATCGATGATGAATCTGCTGCGCGGAGGAATCTCGAATCACGCATACGCAAAGTATTGCCGAAACTTCCTGCTGCGCCGGAGAGGGTTTGATTAGCATACTTTGTCATAAGAACCATGGACGAGCCAAAACTCCCGAACCAAGATCAGAGCCAAGAAAAAGAAACTCTTGTTACATTGCCACAGCGAGAAGAAATGCTTGCGAGACTTTTAAAAGTCAGCGATGCGCCTCGACTCACAAGAAGATTTTATCCGATACTTTTACAACACGCAGGTCTTGAAATGACGCCGCAAGCAGTAGTGAACTATCTCGTGCTTGATACTGAGGTATGGGCCGAAGGAGTCAAGACGGGCAGAAGAGAGATTCATTCTAGAGCTAATGAATTTATCGATGCCATGATTCCAGATCCGGCACGCGCGGCAGAAGCGAAAGAATACTGGCCTGCTGCCGTGGAATTTTGGCATGGTTTGGTAGATATAATGGCTGGGAAGAAGCGAGATAAAGAGATTTCTTAATCCACGTTACATCACACTGTTTGTTATAATGACGATGGCTGGGGGTACGTTGGAGTAAGTCCATGCGTATCTCCGTGCTCTTGCGCTGGCGCAAGACTTTGATTGTCGTCCTCTGCGTCGTTGCCGCTTTCGCGGCATACGTGGCTCTGAACCGGGCCATATACAAGATGCAGACGTCCCCGGCTTTTATCGGCCTTGAGCTTGCGCTTCAAAGGAACGCTCCCTCTAGGGCGCGTTCTTTGTTGATATACTGGGGCGATGCCACCGCCAATTAATAATGACGACGATCGGCGCATAACGTACTTTGCGGCCACGCACACGCGCGGCAAGCGCAACATGTTTGGCATACGCGGCGAAGACCGCGGCAAACACATGTATGTGATAGGGAAAACCGGCATGGGGAAGAGCACCATGCTCGAGAACATGGCTATACAAGATATCCAAAATGGCGAAGGGCTAGCCTTTATTGATCCGCACGGCGCGACGGCGGAGAAACTGCTCGACTTCATTCCCTATGATCGTATCAATGACGTTGTCTACTTTGCGCCGTTCGACACCGATCATCCTATCGGGTTCAACGTGATGGAAGACGTGGGCTACGACAAACGACACCTTGTGGTCTCGGGGCTGATGGGCGCCTTAAAGCGCATCTGGGTGGATGCATGGAGCGCGCGCATGGAATACATTTTGCAAAATACACTGCTCGCGCTTTTGGAATACCCAGGATCGACGCTTCTCGACGTGAATCGCATGCTTACCAACAAGACGTTTAGGAATGCCGTTGTCGAGCATATCCAGGATCCAATCGTGAAAGCTTTTTGGACCGAAGAATTCGCCGCGTTTACCGATACCTACACGCGTGAAGCGACACCAGCAATTCAAAACAAGATTGGTCAATTTATTGCAAATCCACTGATTCGCAACATCATCGGCCAGCCGAAATCATCGTTTGATCTCCGCAAGATGATGGACGAGAAAAAGATTTTCATCGTCAATCTATCGAAAGGGCGGATGGGCGAGACCAATGCCTCGCTTTTGGGATCCATGCTTACGGTCAAAATCTATCTTGCCGCTATGAGCCGCGCCGAAGAGAGCTCGTCGCGACTAGCACAGCTTCCGCGCTTTTATTTCTACGTCGATGAGTTTCAGTCGATGATGAACGAAGCATTTGCCGACATTTTATCGGAGTCGCGCAAGTATAAGCTCGCTCTCACGCTTGCCAATCAATACATAGAGCAGATGGAAGAGAAAGTGCGTGAGGCGGTGTTTGGCAACGTCGGCACACTCGTTGTCTTTCGCGTGGGGCCTTTTGACGCCGAAGTACTCACCACACTTTTTGAGCCCACATTTACCGCGGAAGACCTTGTGGAATTGGGGCTCGGACAGATATATCTCACGCTTATGATCGACGGAGTAGGAAGTCCGCCATTTTCTGCGGAGACGATCCCGCCAATAGAA
>JACRFH010000063.1 GCA_016217975.1 Candidatus Kaiserbacteria bacterium
ATTTTTGCTATAATAGATTTGCACTCAATCGGACAAGTTGTCTTTTTTAATGGCCGTCTCAGGTCAGTTTAGGGCAACTTGGATTGAGTGCACCGGGGCGGCCATTTAAGTTTTCAATATGAACACTATGCAAAATCTATCATCGCAAAAATTCTTTTTGTATGCTCGCAAGTCTACTGATGTCGAGGACAAGCAGGTTCTTTCGATTGAAGCACAACTCCAAGAATTGCGAGACTATGCCAAGCGAGAGAATATTGAAATCTCCGCCGAGATTGTGGAAAAACAATCTGCGAAAATTCCAGGTCGTCCGATTTTCAATAAAATGTTAGATGAGATTGAAAAACTCGGCGGAAATATCCTCGCTTGGCATCCGGATCGCCTCGCTCGCAATTCTGTTGATGGTGGACGAGTAATTTATCTCCTCGACACAGGAAAACTTACGAGCTTGAAGTTTCCGACTTTTTGGTGCGATAGCACTTCGCAAGGAAAGTTCATGCTCAACATCGCCTTTGGGCAAAGCAAATACTATGTGGATTCGCTTGCCGAGAATACCAAACGAGGATTGCGCCAAAAAGTGAGGCGCGGAGAGTATCCCTGCCTTGCGCCTATCGGCTATATCAACGATGTGCGGACAAAAACTGTGGTCGTGGATAAAAAGCGCGCCTCACTCATTCGCAAAGCGTTTGAGCTGTATGCGAAAAATGGGAGCAGATTAGAGGACATCTCAAACTTTTTGGCGCAATCTGGCATCCATTCAAAAAACGGCAAGCGACTCCACCGAGACAGAATTACTTTTATCCTTTCCAATCCATTCTACTACGGACATTTTCGCTATGGCGGCGAAATCCACGAGGGCAAGCACCAGCCAGTCGTCTCAAAGAAAATTTTTGACAAGGCGCAGGAAGTTTTGAAACAGCGAGGCAGACCACACCACAAGCAGAAAAACGAACCACAACCATTTTGCGGCCTCTTATCCTGCGCCTCGTGCGGAATGATGATAACTGGCGAATACAAGGTGAAGCACCAAAAGAACGGCAATGTTCACGAGTATGTCTATTACCACTGCACTAAGAAATCAAAACTCAAATGTCCCGAACCTTGTATTCGCCAAGAAGAACTGGATCGCCAGTTATCATCTCTATTACAAGAATTTTCTTTGAGACAGGATTGGGCGGCGGAATTACAAAAGATGTTAGAAAAAGAGAACTCCGAAGCCGCCCAATCCTCAACCGCTTTTGTTCAGGAAGTCGGAAACAAAATCCGCGCCATACAAGCAAAACTCCAGCGACTTCTCGATGGATATTTGGAACAGGATATTGAAAGAGAAATCTACCGAACCGAAAAAGCAAAACTCCTTTCCGAAAAGAAGTCGCTGGAAGAACAAATGACGCGGATTGAACAAAAGCGGACTGGCTGGCTCGAACCGATGGCGGAATGGATAAAAGAGGCAGGAAACCTGCCTGAAATCGCACGGGAGAGTAGCCTTTTTGCGAAAAAGGTTGCTGCCAAAGAAATCTTTGGCTCGAACCTCGTTTTGGCCAACCGCGAGGCGCGACAGAGCGCGCCGAGCGGAGAGGATTTGTCGGGGCAAAACGCATGGGCGGCACTTCGTGCCGCCAACGAAAAAGTCGGTCAATTTTCTGAAAGTCAGATTTTGGTGCGGGTAGCGGGAATCGAACCCGCATTTTTTGATTGGCAACCAAACGTTCTACCACTGAACCATACCCGCGATACTGAACTTGGCGATTATAGCCTGAAATTCAGGGATTCTGCAATTTCGCTACTTCCTCGGCTCCTTCAAAAGCAGAATCTGGTGTTGTATCTCGGGCTTGAGCATCGTGGCGATGAGTCCCACAATCGCGATCAAAGTCGCAAGCGCTGGCGCCCATGAGCCCGTGCGACACTGGGCCGAAACGTACCAGAAGAGGAGGAGCCCGACAAAAATGGCAAGTATGAGGGCGACATTCCATTCCCTGCTATAGAGACTCGCCTCGTCAAATTTCTGCAGCACCAGCGTGAGGACGAAAATGAGATAGAGTACGAGCAGGATCGCCCATAATTTCGACGCGCCGCCGACGAGGCAGAGATTATTAAGTGCGTTTGTTGCAGTAACAGCTCCCGTGGTTTCGATTTGTGGAACGGTAGTTGTGGACGATGTAGTGCCCTGGATTCCCCCGATGTCTCCGCCCTTGTCGCCTTCCGTAATTACTGGAGGCGGCATAGTTGTCACGGTATCAGATGGATATTCGTACGAGACGATCGGGACATAAGGTGTCGGCGCCATGATGCCAGTGACAAGGCCCGACAATGAGTATGCGCATGTCTGTGAGGCGCCCGTGCTGTCCTTTAGAGCCGCGAGGAGTGTTACACGGATCGTTACATCGGGGCCACGGGGCGATTCGGGCATGTCCACGTGCATGCGGAGACTTCCATCGGCATTGGCCCAGCGGGTCATGAAGTAAAAAGGCACCGAGACATCCCCTGCCGAGGCCGCGATTGCCACGTAGGAAGGGTCGGAAACCGTGAAATCGAATGAATCGAGGCTCCCGTTGTACACGTGGGCCTGTATATCCGAGAGCGTGATGGCCGCGCAGGCATTTTGGCCAGGCGGGAGGATTTGAGACGGGAGAACTGTGTTTGCGGAAGCCGATCCGGGAGCAAATATAACAAGCGCGAGAGCCGCGACAGATCCTGCCAAAAAGCGTTTCATGGCGGCACCTTAGTACCTCTCAATGTATGAGTCAATTGATGTTTAGTAATCGAACACACTTTTAGAAAAAAGCGAGGTTTAAAGCCATTCTATCGGACATGCAGTACTGGAAAAAGAGGCATTGTGAAGGACAAATTCAAAATACCAAAATGAAGCAAAATATAGCCAAAACTGGGGAAAACTCTGGGGATATGTGGATTACAAGGACACGCGTATCTTACGGTGTATAGGTCATGGCGATTATTTGGCTCAAAATATACCTATTCCAGACATATTCCGAAAACGGACAATTAATCACTGACGTAATTCGTTACTAAGTAACGTGTTTTGATGTTTTCACGTGAAAACAATTTAAATTGTCGATTGGAGAGGCTGTATAATCCTCGAATGATTACCTCGAAAAGACAAACGGGAAACCTTGGAGAGGAGATCGCAGTCCAGTTTCTCGTGAAAAAGGGATTCAAAATCATTGAGAGGAATTACAACAAGCCGTGGGGTGAGATAGATATCATAGCCGAGAAAGGGAATATAGTGAGGTTTGTAGAGGTAAAATCTGTTTCACGTGAAATAAAAGAGGGTGTTACACGTGAAATCGACTACCGTCCGGAGGAGCTTGTGAATGCGAGAAAGCTGCGAAAATTGGCTCGGACGGCTGCTCTCTACATGGAGTCAAAGCGAGATAAGAGGGAATTTCAGATCGATGCCATAGGCGTAATAATGGATGAATCAAAAAGAATCGCTCGGTGTAGATTTTTCGAACAAGCTCTCGAGGATAACTTGTAAAGGACATCAAGGACATGATGCTGTCCTTTAATATTCATGATATGGTTGTTGCTAACTTACCTTGCGATCTAAGCGGGCCTCGCCCGTCGTAGCTCGCTTCGGCGAGCGAAGACGGGGCGTCGTATACCGGTAGTACGCTTGCTTTGGGAGCAAGTAGACAGAGTTCGATTCTCTGCGCCCCGACAAAGAACTCGACGGGATGTGCGGGGCACATTTTACCCGTTTCATAAAATCGCATTCCGTGGCATGATTTCGAAATGAGAGACAATTGGCACGATATACAGAAAAAAGCCATTAATTTCAGGGATATTCGGGATTGGAAACAGTTTCACAACCCAAAGGATATGGCACTTTCTCTCGTTCTGGAGGCGGCCGAAGTCATGGAGCATTTTCAATGGAAGTCGGAAAAAGAGATAAAAGCTTACGCCAAATCAAACAGAGATGAAATCGGCGATGAATTAGCGGACGTTGTCTACTGGATTGCAACAATGAGCCACGACCTAGGTATTGATCTCCCAGAGGCGTTCAAAAAGAAAATGAAGAAGAACGATCAGAAATACCCAGTTACTAAATCCAAAGGCAAGCACACAAAGTACACCGATCTGTAAGTTATGACTCAGATCCAGACTTTCCCGTTTGAGAAGGATAAATTCGATCAGCTAAAAGAATATCATTTTGGGTTGAATTGGCCCGTCGTCTATATTCAAGAGAACGGGAAGGAGATGTACATAGGCCAATCGACGAGTGTATATAGCCGCAGTAAGCAGCACTTTGATAACCCGGACAGAGTTCGCTTAAAAAGATTACATATCATTACGGATGAAGAATTTAATTTATCGTCCGCGTATGATTTTGAAGCGTATTTGATTCAATACATTGCTGCCGAAGGAATATATAAATTGCAAAATGAAAATGGCGGACTCGTTAATCATAATTACTTCGATAGGGAGAAATATCTAGCCAAGCTTGAAACCGTTTGGCCTCTACTTCGTGAAAAGGCATTGGTTAAACAGGAACTCAAAGACATAAGAAACAGTGAGTTTTTCAAGTACTCACCCTATAAGGCATTGACACCGGAACAATTAATAGTTTCCGAGAATCTTGAGAAAAGTATAAGGAAAGGCAAACCTGTAACGCATGTCATAAATGGGTCGCCCGGAACGGGTAAATCTATTCTCGCGCTTTATCTATTGAAGCTCTTGAGAGAAACGAAACAAACCAAACATCTAAATGCAGCTCTCGTAGTGCCAATGCGTAGTCTGCGAGGCACTCTGCAAAGGGTTTTGAAGCGCGCCCCGGGCATGGGCGCTGGTATGGTTATCGGCCCGAGTGACGTGATAAAGCAAAAATACGACCTCCTCATTGTCGACGAAGCGCATAGACTACGTCGACGAGTCAATCTGACGAACTTTCCATCCTTTGACGGTACTAATAAAGCTCTTGGGCTGAGTAAAGAATCGACACAGCTAGATTGGATTATGGCGTCTTCTGTGCAACAGATTTTCTTCTATGACCAGCGCCAGAATATTGTTCCTGGCGATGTTCGGCCAGCAGATTTTGAGGAGCTGAATGCCATTCAGCACGAATTAGTGAGTCAGATGCGTGTAGAAGGCGGCGATGATTATTTGAAATTTATTGACGATCTTCTTGAGCTTAATCGGGCAACTCCGCTGAAATCTGAGAAATACGAGTTCAAAATTTATGACGATATTCGAGATATGGTTCGCGACATCAAGATGAAGGATGCAGAGCATAAGCTAGCTAGACTTGTGGCCGGATATGCATGGTCCTGGAATACAAAAGGAGGCAAAGATGGTCACGATATTGAAATCGACGGTCTAAAGCTCGTCTGGAACAGTACCAATTTAGACTGGGTAAATTCCAGGAATTCGATCAACGAAGTTGGATGCATCTACACGGTGCAGGGATATGATCTAAATTATGCTGGGATCATCATCGGACCTGAACTTTCCTATAACGAATCGACAGGCAAGCTAGTTATAGACGAGAAAAAGTACAAAGACATCAACGGCAAGCGTTCCATTACTGAGCCCGGCGAGTTGAAGAGATACATAATCAACATTTATAAAACTCTTCTCACCCGTGGAATTAAGGGAACATATGTATACGTGGTTGATGAAAAACTGAGAAATCAATTCAAGCAATTGCTTGGCAATATGTCAGTTAAAAGTCCAATTGTGATATCAGAGAAACTGACACTTTCTCCGATCACGGTCGCGATGGTACAAATACCCCTCGTGGGCTCTGCGCCTTGCGGAAACCCATTGCTGGGTGAAGAAAATATCGAAGAGCACATTTTAGTCGAGAAGTCGAAAATAAAACATGGTTATCAATATTTCATTCTTCGGGCAGAAGGTGACTCAATGGATCTTGCGGGGATTAATGATGGAGATATTGTCCTATGTCGTCAGCAAGAGAAGGCTGATACCGGAGATCGTGTAGTAGCGCTTTTAGGTGGTGAGAATGTGACAATTAAGAAATATGGTCCACGCGAAAATGGGATCCGCTTGCTCTTGCCCGTAAGTTCAAACAAAAGTCATATACCAATTACTCCAGGTGAGGGCGACAGTGTGCAGGGCATCGTGCAAGAAGTAATCGAAGAAAGAGATGAATAGGGCAGTGGACGCTCGCTACGGCAAACGCTTATTCAAATCCGAGCCTGAGCGGCTCGAATTTCTTTTCGACCTTTATATGGGGATAATTGCAAAAGATGTTGCAAAATAAGGCTATTTCGACACGTGAATAATTTACCTTGTTGGTAAAGAAAACTTGCGCTATAATCCCATTCCATATACTATGGAAATATCCTTCAAGAACGGTCGAGAGAAGGAATTTTATCAGAGTAAGTCCGCTCTTACGAGCGCATATGGTGATCGAATGGCGCGAAAGATTGCCCAGCGAATCAGCGAGCTGCAGGCAGCGGGAACTGCGCAGCAACTACCGAGCGGAGCACGATTCCACGAGCATAGCGGAAGGCGTGAAGGACTCTTCTCCATCAATTTAGTACAGCCTATGCGGCTCATCGTAAGGCCAACGTGCTCGTATAAAGCTTGGGTCGAGATAACGAGCGTGGAGATTTACGAGATAATGGACCCCCACTAGAAATATATGGTCGAGACAAAACTTTCTTATAATCCGGATTTCGCTATACACCCTGGCGAGACACTTCGCGAGGAACTTGATCTCGCGAGCATCTCCCAAGTGGAACTCGTGCAACGAACGGGCCTTAGCGAGAAACACATAAGCCAAATCATAAACGGCGAGGCCTCTGTCACTCCAGATACAGCTATCAAACTTGAGCGTTCTTTGGGCATAGCTGCTGAATTTTGGGCGAATTTACAGAAAAATTACGATGTGACAGTAGCGAGAATAGAATCAGAGAAACGACTCGCAAAGGAAATAGATGAATCTAGGAAATTTAAATGCTATGAAGAACTTGTCAGTGTTGGTTGCATAAAGCCCGCACAAGATTTGAAAGAAAAAGCAGAAAATCTCTTGAATTTCTTTGCCGTAGATTCTCTTGCTTATTTGCCGCAAACGGAAGCAATCGCTTTCCGCCAAACTCGTGGAAAATTCGATGAACGCTCTCTTGCTGCATGGTTACGGTGTGGAGAAATTGAAGCGTCGAGGCTTCAAGTCGGACCGTTTAATAAAATGCGGGTGCGAGAAATTATTCCAGAGATCAAGAAATTGACCTTACTTCCCGAGGGATTTGGTAGAAAATTACAAACGCTTTGTGCAACAGCTGGCATTGCAGTAGTGTTTAGTCCGTATTTTAAAAAGACACGCGTAAGCGGGTCAACCAGATGGATTGGGGACAAGGCTGTAATTCAGATAAATACAAAAGGTGCGTATAGCGACATATTTTGGTTTACGTTTTTCCATGAGCTTGGACACGTGATGTTGCACGGTGTTAAAGAACGGTTCTTAGAATTTGAGGGGAAAACGAAAGATGAAAAAGAGCGAGAGGCAGATGAATTTGCAGCCAAGAATCTCATACCAGAATCGGAATACGGGACATATATTCGATCTGGTAAACTGGACCGCGTCACTGCAGAAAGATTCGCGAGATCAGTTGGTATCGATGCAAGTATTGTCTTGGGTCGACTGGCATACGATGGGTTTGCTCAGTGGCGACAAATCGCACATGATAGACCACGCTTAATGATCCGACCTTAATTTTGGTATGAGCAAGAAAGACGCACAAAAGAATATCAAGCTTTCTCTGGAGTTCGATACCTATGTATCGCACAATCCAAAAGTCCTAGACTCTCTGCCGAGAGGTTCACATATTATTGTTGTTTCTTCAGGTGACAAAAGACTTTCAGATGAAAATCTTAAAATGGCTCGAAATAGTAGATCAGGGAAGTTTGTCGTTGCTTCGAAGGAGGATAGTCATTGGAATATAAAACCACTCTCCAAGTGGGTGGCTGCGTAGGTTTTTTCTCTGCGCCCCGACAAACTAGTGGGAGAGCACCGCCACGTATTTAGCGATGAGAACCGGAGCGACGTTTTGCCTGAAATCGTTGGCTTGCTCTGTGATGTTGCCAGTCAGGATCGTTTGCAGATTCTTGCCGCTCTGTGCGGCGATGTCGGTGTTGATGTAGCTAAGGGTAAGCGCCCGCAAATCGCGCTCGGCGGTCGTTGCTCCTTCGCTTGTGGTTGTGATCATGCCTATGAGGCGTCCCCAGACGTTCACGACGGGCCCACCACTAGAGCCTCCTTGGGCTTCCACGACGCCACCGATGGAGAAGATGTCGACGCTTCCGCTTGAGAAAGTGAGGAGCTCGCGAATGGTGCTGATTGAGCTCACGGGGTAAAGACCATACTGTGCAGCGATGCCGCCGACGAATTCTGCGGGGTATCCGGCAGCGAGCACTTGGTCATCAAGAAAGCCGATCGCTTCACGCGAATCGGGCTCGAGGTAGGGGAGTGGCCCGGGGAGAGGCGTTCCAGAAATTGTCGATACGACGCGCAGAAGTGCATAGTCATGCTCTCCCGTCCCCGTTGGCTTATCTATTGTGATGTCTCTTGCATGCTCAGCCACCCAGACTGATGGCATGAAAAGTACGTCGGCAATCAGGGCAGGCTGCGCAGGTGCGCCCACGCGAATAGTGCATGAGAGATCAAATCGTGGATCTTGCGAGAGAAGGACGTACTGCGCGACGTGGGCGTTGGTCAGAATGACACCGCTTGGCGAGACGATGACGCCCGAGCCAGAGATCGGCTTCAATGAGCCGCTTCGCGGCGCACAGAGAATATTAACGAGCGCTGCGCGTGTCGAGGCATTGACTTCCTCCATGGATTTTGGCGCAAAGGGATAGGGGTTTTGGATGCGAGTGATTTGTGACGTAGTCGCATTCGAGGTCGTATTTGCGGGGGTTTTTGCCGCTTTAGGCTTCGCAGCTTTTGGTGTTGTTTTTGGAGTGGACGATACCCCGGGAGCCGATGTTGTTGCGGGAGCTACGACAGCGATGCTCGCGCTTTGCGACGTGGTTGCAGTACTGTTTTGCACGGCGACTTCAGGGACAGAGGCGGCAAGGATGAAAACAGCAAGCGCGACAATGCACAGCGCCGCAATCCAGGTAAATAATGATCGGGAGAACATTTTCTCAAGAATACTCGGTATTCACACATAATGCAATCGAACCGTTGTCTTATGTACGGACGTATATATAATCAGTAAATGAAGGTTTCTGCCAAATATAAAGCGATAGAGCTGCGAAAGGCCGGGCACTCATACAACTACATCGCACCGATCGTCGGTGTTTCAAAAAGTACTCTTGGAGTATGGTTGGTCAATGTTCCTTATGAGCCCAACTCCGAGACTCTCGAACGCATCGGCAAGGCGCATGTTGCCGCGGGGCAAGCGAAAAGCCTATTAAAAATGGCCTCAATACAAAGTGCGAAGATCGAGGCGGCTGCTGACATCGGCGCACTTTCTTCTCGGGATATTTTCATGCTCGGTCTCGGTCTTTATATCGGGGAAGGTGCGAAATCTCTTCAGGAAACGCGTTTCGTCAATGCGAATCCGGCGATCATGCGATTTATTGTGCGTTGGTTCGTTGAAGCAATTGGGTTGAACAAGAAAAACATCAGAATACGCCTCCATTTGTATCCGGATTGCAACGAAGAAGCCAGCCTCAAGTTCTGGTCGAATGTTATCGGTATTCCGAGAAGCCAATTCTTGTCGTGTTCTATCGATAGGAGAGACAATAAAAAATCAAAGAAAATAGGCAAATTACCTCACGGGACGGCACATTTAACAACGCGGAGTTTGGGAGAGAAGCGTTTTGGTGTATTCTTGGCACGTAAGATAGCGGCATGGTCAGATATAGTACTTGGTCAAGAGAAGCGGGATTAGTTTAGTGGTAAAATGCGACTTTTCCAAAGTTGAATCGGGGGTTCGATTCCCCCATCCCGCACAAAAAACAAAAACCCGCCATAGAGCGGGTTTTTGCGTTCTCGACTCAAGATACTTACTTAATCGCGTCTTTGAGAGTCTTCGAAGCCCTAAACTTCGGGACCTTCATCGCCTTGATCTGAATCGTCGCGCCGGTCCTAGGATTCCTACCGGTGCGACCTGCTCGCATCTTGGCCTCGAATATGCCGAGTCCTGCGACAGAGACCTCTTCACCCTTCTTGAGCATGTCGGTGATCATCGAGATCACCGCCTCCACTGCGCGCTCGCCATCGGCCTTGGTGCAGCCGATCGTCGAAGCCACTTTCTCTACCAAATCCATTTTATTAGCCATATTTTGTGTATTAGTGTATTAGTTTTTGCGCACTTATAATCACATAAGAACTATTCGACCAATATACTACCATATTGAGCCGTTTTTTAGGCGTGTCAACCCCGTAGAGGCCTAGACGTGAATAATTAAATTTTGTCCATATTTTGACAAGTACATGATGAAGGAATGGCGCGATTTTCGCGGAGGCCTTTTACGGGGTCAACGCAATCCCGAAATTACAGTGGGGATATGCCATTTTGTCCATAGCGCCAAAATATGGCTCTAGATATTATGAAAAAAGACCTTGAACCGTCTTTTGGACGGCTGTTTTGGTCGCAGTATCGAGAATGCCCACTTTTTTCTCGATGAGCGATGCATCAACGCATGCGATTTTTGCGGTCCTAACGATTGAAGGGATCGGAAGACCGGCTCTCTTTAGATCGGTAACGGCGATGTCTCCCTGCCAACCTTTCAGTTTGGTGCTTGTGATCATGAGCACCCAGTATAGTTCAATGTTTCGGAATGGTCGCAGAGAGGCAATACAGACCGCTGGCCGTTTTTTCATCAGAAGATCGTCTGCATAGGGAAATGCAGTCACGACCACATCGAAGCGCTTAAAGCGCATCATACGCGTCGTTGGTCGGATCATTCCATTCGTTGAATGTTGCAAACGGAATATCGAAAACGTCAGGACTTACCGAACTAGCACCGCGGTCAATAGGCACGATGCGCGCCAGAGGTTTTCCTGCGCGCGCGACGGTGAATCGCTCGCCGCGCAAAGACACGCGGTTCATGATCTCGCCGAAGCGCTTGCGCGCCTCCATCGCCGATACCGTTTTCGCTAGATTCATGCAATCATACTAATTCTATCAATTAATAGTGTCAAGCGCTTATCCGGATCGAGATCAATGTGTAGCGCAGACATTGACAGAATTATACCCAAGTATATATTTGGGTATATGAATACCAAAACGACATTACTTATCAAAGTCGACAAAAAGGTGAAAGCGGCAGCGCAAAAGGCGGCTAAGGATATCGGGATTCCCTTGGGGACTGTCATGGGCATGTATCTGCGAAAGTTTGCAAATGAACGAAGGTTTGAATTCGAGGTGCCGAACGCACGCACCGCCAAAGCTCTACGACAATCCCAGCGCGAATTTGAGCAAGGGAAATACGCGGGCCCATTTTCGAATCTCGACGATCTCTACAAGTCACTTACGAAGTAGACATGGAATTTGTCCACTCGCGGCTCTATAAGCGGCAATTCAAGAGATTGCCTCGCGATTTGCAGATGAAGGTAATGGAGCGTCTGGTACTTTTCGTGCGAGATGAAATGCATCCACTTCTCGATAATCACGCTTTAGGACATCAATGGGCAGGCTGCAGACGCATCAACATCACTGGCGATTATCGAACGATCTTCAAAAAAGAATCAGAAACTCTTGTTCGACTTGAGGCAGTCGGCACTCACCATCAATTGTACGGAAAGTAGACGAACTGAGAATTATGAAGAAATCTGGAGAGTCTGCTATCCGGGGTTTCCCGAGAAAAGGCCTTATTTCTTTTAGCGGCTTAGTCGCTATAGACGCAGATATAGGAGACGGGCCCCGAAGTTTTGAATTGAATTTTGTCGCCCTTCTCGAATATCAATGTATCTCCAGCTCGATAAAAACGATTTTTCGGCTCGGGGCCAGTAATCCCGCCGCTCGTTATGGTTATTTCTTCACGACGAGATGCTTTGCCGAAATCCCAATTTCCCGCGCCACGGATCACTCCGATCGTTGCGTCTTTGCCCTCTGTCGTCTTGAATTCCAGACTCTGGACGTTTCCATCTTCGTAGATGTTGTGGCGGACTTCGGGCAACCTTTGGTTCTCGCTTTGCTCAAGTCCCATGATTGGATGATTATAAGACGATCTACACCATAGCGTCAACCATTTTGTGCATGATGACGAATACCAAAGAAGAAACAGATTAGAAGTTGGATATATTGATTCGTTTATCTCGCATACTCGATCACTCGAGTCTCTCTAATTACCGATATCTTTATCTCGCCCGGGTACTGCATTTCTTTTTCGATCTTGTCGGCGATGCAGCGGGCGATTTCGTAGTCCTTTAGACCTGACTTTTTCACAGACTAACTCAAAATAGTCTTGACTTTTGTATATTCGGGGGTACAATGGTCGGATGAGGAGAATACAAATGGAAGCAATAACGAAAGACCTCGAGAAGAAAATGGTCTTTTTGGTTGGCCCCCGGCAAGTGGGAAAGACCTGGATTGCGCAGGAAATCGGAAAACGGTTCGCGCATACAACGTATCTCAATTACGACAGCGCGCAAGACCGAGACATCATCAAACATGAAAGATGGACGCCGGAGACGGAGCTCTTGATCCTCGACGAATTGCATAAAATGCGCATGTGGAAGAATTTCCTCAAGGGGGTGTACGACACCAAGCCTGCCTCAATGCGGATACTCGTGACTGGAAGCGCGCGTCTTGACGCGCACCGGAAAATGGGTGACTCGATGGCGGGACGATATTTCGTTCACCACATTATGCCGTTCTCACTTCTCGAACTGAAGGGTACGCCGTGGCAAGGTAATCTCGCGCGGCTTCTCGAAAGGAGCGGATTCCCCGAGCCCTTCCTTGCAGATAGTGCGGCAGATGCAGATAGGTGGCGGCTTAGATATGCGGAGAGCATGGTGCGTTCTGACGTACTCGATTTTGCGACCATTGGCGATGTGCGCGCTATGCAGGAAGTGTTTGATGCTCTGCGCCGCTCGGTCGCCTCTCCTATATCGTATCGGTCTATCGCCGAGACAATTGGCATCTCACCTATAACGGTCAAACGCTATATCGAGATATTTGAAGCGCTGTATATCCTGTTTCTCGTCAGGCCATTCACGACGAAGATATCGCGCTCAATTCTCAAAGAACCGAAAGTATACTTTTTCGACAGCGGACTCGTCGAGGCGGGCGGGGCGCGATTTGAAAATACGATCGCCGTTGCGCTTTTAGGACACTCGCTCATGCGGGAAGATGCGACAGGCAAAAGGTGGCGTGTCGGATATCTGCGAACGAAAGAAGGAAAGGAAACCGACTTCGCGCTTTCCGATGATACGCATATGCTCCGGGAAATTATCGAGGCGAAGCAATCGGATGCATCTCCTGCGAAGAATCTTCTCTATTTCTCCGAGCGCTACGACGTGCCGGGGACGCAAATCGTCGGGCACCTTCGCAATGATTTTCATGCGAACCGGTCGGTACGCATCGCCGACGCACTCCGGTATCTTGAAAATCTGAGCGTGTGATCAGGCGCGAGTTTCGGAAAATCATCTTGCGTATTCGATCACACGAGTCTCGCGGATGACGGAGATTTTGATCTCTCCAGGATATTGCATTTCTTTTTCGATCTTGTCGGCAATGCGGCGGGCGACGTCGCGGCACTCGAGGTCGGTGAGCTCGGCCGGCTTCACGATGACGCGTACTTCGCGGCCCGCGGCGATGGCGTAGCTCTTCTCGACGCCTTGCTCGCCATTGGCTATCGCTTCGAGGTCTTCGAGGCGCTTGATGTAGTTGGCCACAGAATCACGACGAGCTCCGGGCCTTGCACCCGAGATCGCGTCTGCAACCTGCACGATCATAGATTCAGGCGTCTCGTACGGATATTCCTCATGGTGCGCTTGCATTGCCTTGATCACGCGCTCGTCGATGTTGAATTTCTGCAAGATGCGGCGGCCGATTTCCACGTGCGTGCCAGGGACCTCGTGGTCGACGGCTTTGCCGATGTCGTGGAAGAGTGAGCCCGCGCGCGCAATTGCTGGGTCAGCGCCCAATTCTTCGGCAAGCATCGCGGCCAAGTGCGCGACTTCCACCGAGTGGTCGAGGACATTTTGCCCGTAGCTTGTGCGGAAGTAGAGGCGGCCGAGGATCTGTAAGAGTTTCGGATCGAGATTTGGCACTTTGGCTTCGTATGCAGCCTCGGCACCCTTTTTCTTGATGACCGTATTGATCTCTTCCTCTGCTTTTTTCACGGCCTCCTCGATCTTGGCCGGCTGGATGCGGCCGTCGAGAATCAGATTTTCAAGCGCGATCCTTGCTATCTGGCGACGGATCGGATCGTATGACGATAGGGTAATCGTGCCCGGCGTGTCGTCCACAATGACGTCGACACCCGTAGCGCGCTCGAGCGCGCGGATGTTTCTGCCCTCCTTGCCGATGATCTTGCCCTTCAATTCATCATTCGGGAGCGCCACGGTCGTTGCCAAGACGTCGCCTACCACGGAATTCCCGAGGCGGTGCACGGCGGTCACCAAAATGTCGTTGGCTTTTTGCTCGAGTTTTTCATTGCCGGAGATCTCGAGCTTGCGCATGCGGCTCTCGATGTCGCTCTCAGACTGTTTTTCGATCGTCGCGATCAATTGATCCTTCGCTTCAGTCGCGGTGAGACCGGCGACTTGCTCCAATTTCTGCTGCTGCTCGGCAAGTGCCTGATTCACACGCTCCTTCTCGCTTGTCAGCTCCTCATTTTTCTTTGCGAGTGTTTCCTGATCGTTGTCGAGCTTGGTCTGGCGTTTGTCGAGCAGATCTTCTTTGCTCACCAGGCGCTCTTCGGTGGCTTTGAGATCGCGCGCTTTTTCACTTGCCTCAAGCGTGAGCGCATCGCGCCGAGCCGCGCCTTCTTTCTCGGCAGTCGAGATTATTTTCTTCGCACGCTCTTCAGCGTCGAGCATCATTTTACGGATCTGGAGCTCGGCGCTTCCGCGCTGACCGAGGCTGATAAGGAAGCGCAAGTAGTAGCCGAGGCCGGTGCCCGCGAGGCCCGATGCTACGAGGAGACCGATGATAAGTAGTGTGGACATAACGTAAAGGTTTTTAAACCCTCACGCATGCACCTATGAAAAGCCAGCGGTAAATACTTAGAACAACGTCACAATGTTGAGGTTTAGAGCCCCATTATTGATATCTGCAAGCATTTCTCCTGCCTTTTTCATGGATGAACGCGTGAGGGAAATAGACATAATTAATAGGTGTGACCTCAATATACCACATGCAAAGCTATTAGCCAGTAGCCTGTGGCCAGTAGCCACTCGAAATGCGTCGAACGCGGATTTTGCTGCAGGCTGCAGGCTTAAAGCTTCAGGCTATCCAAGCACCTTATCAATAATTCCGTACTTGTGTGCCTCGTCGGCGCTCATGAAGAAGTCGCGGTCCACGTCGGCGGCGATCTTCTCGAGTTTCTGGCCAGTGTTTTTGGCAAGAATTTTGTTCAAGCGCTCGCGCAGTTTCAAAATTTGCTTTGCGGTAATTTCGATATCGGTCGCCATACCTTCGGCGCCGCCGGACGGCTGGTGGATCATGATCTCGGCATTTGGAAGCGCGAATCGTTTCCCTTTTTCTCCGGCAGAGAGAAGCACGGCGCCCATAGATGCCGCCATGCCCACGCACACGGTGGAGACATTGGGCTGGATGTGATTCATGGTGTCGAGAATCGCAAGTCCTGCCGAGACATGGCCGCCGGGACTATTTATATAGAATGAGATGTCTTTTTTGGCGTCTTCGCTTGCCAAGAAAAGAAGCTGCGCCACGACGAGATTAGCCACATCACTATCAATCGGTCCGCCGAGGAAAATGATGCGCTCTTTCAAGAGCCTTGAATAAATGTCATACGCTCGCTCGCCGAGCGATGACTTTTCGATAACCATCGGAACCAACATTTGTGCTTTTGGGGTATTCATGTCGCATGAGTGTATCAGAAAAGAGCCATTATGTGCAAATTTGCGATAAGATACACATATGATTAATCCGATTTTGCTGCTTTTCATTTCTCAAGCAATCTTTAGCTGCGGAGATCTCTTGGCTCGGTATTACATGCATACGTACGGATTCACCGTGAGCAACTTTCTCTCGCCATGGTTTTTCTTCTACTTTTTCCTGCGCACGGTTGCGATGTTCTTTCAACTATATCTTTTCACACAATTCGAGCTCGGTAGGAACGCGGCACTTTTTGGCGTCGCCTCGATTATGTTCGCGAATATTCTTGGTTTCCTCGTGCTTGGCGAGATGTTAACGGTCGCCCAATATCTAGGAGTGGCGCTCGCTATCTTGGCTTTCTTAATGTTGGCGCTAATTAAATTATGAACAAAAATCGATTGGAGGCATTGTCGGACGGAGTGTTTTCGATATTGATGACACTTCTCGTGTTCGAAATATCACTCCCGGCACTCCGCGTGGCGCCCACGAATGCGCTGATACTGGCAGATCTTGCGACGCTCATTCCGCTTTTTGTGAGCTACTTCATTAGCTTCGCGGTTCTCGCGATGTTTTGGATATCGCACAATTTCTTCTATCACTCGTTCACGCGCGAAGTGAACCGCACGCTCGTGCTCCTCAACATGGCGTATCTCGCCGCGCTCTCGCTCATTCCATTCTCCGCAAAGCTTCTCGGCGAGTACGACTATCTGCAAGTGGCTGTTGTTGCCTATGGCATCAATGTCTTGGTGATTGGAATTTTGGCGGCTACCGTGCTGCACTACGCTATATTTTCGGATGAGATAGACATTAGCCATGTCTCGCCGCGGCTCCTTACACAGGCACGCATACGCTCGCTCCTTACTCCTACCTCAGCTTTGATTGGCATCTTGGTCTCGATGGTAAGCGTACATGTCGCGCTTTTCTTTTTCGCGCTCCCGATTATCTTTATGGTGCCGGGCGTGCTTACCGCGACAGAAAAGATGTTTGGATTGGAATTTTAGAATCCGAGCGACGTTAGAAACGTTGCAAGCTCCGCGCCTTTGAGTTCGCGGTGGCTACCGCTCTTAAGGCTAGCCAGTTCGATGTTTATTATTTTCTTGCGCTCAAGGTCGTCGACTGCAAGGTCGAGGGCGGCGCACATGCGGCGGATTTGATGTTTCTTACCTTCGACGAGCGCGATCGAGAATCGTTTAGGGCCGACAACCCGTATCTTGCACGGC
The DNA here is from genome assembly GCA_016217975.1 of Candidatus Kaiserbacteria bacterium. Taxonomy (GTDB): domain Bacteria; phylum Patescibacteriota; class Minisyncoccia; order Phycocordibacterales; family UBA2100; genus UBA10103. Next base: position 17,222 of record JACRFH010000063.1, read on the forward strand.
TTGGTAATGTAACCTTCGATATTTATTCCTGGCTTAAGCCGGTTCTTAATATTATTCGGCAACTCTTCGCGCGTCGTCACCATATATTCTTTTTCGTGTTCGTAGTCGGGATTCAATAATTTATCGGTGATGCGGCCGTCGTCGGTGAGGATCATGAGTCCATGCGAATCTTTATCGAGTCGGCCGATAGGGAAGACGCCAACGAGAGGAATCGTCTGCTTGATATCTCGTTCGTGTTCGGCCGGCGAGTGGGTGATGATCCCGCGCGGTTTGTTGTATGCGAAGTATCGGTACTTTTTGACGCGGAAAAGCACTTTCACGTCATCAGTTTCCTGCACCTTGCTCCCGAGTACCGCCTTCTTGCCGTTGATCATTACCTTGCCCGCCTCGATAAGTGTGTCGGCTTCGCGCCGCGTGCACAGATTCTTGTGCGCGAGATATTTGTTGAGCCGCATAGGGAAAATCTCGGGCTTCATGAGTGAGAGCATACACTGCTTTCCATCTTTTGCGCACCATGAGATACTCATTTTATGAATAGCAAAATCATTGGAGCAGTAATCATTATCGTAATTCTTATTGGCGGTGGATATTGGTATATGAACATGAAGCCAGCGACTCTTGACGAAAAACAGGTCGCAGCTGGAGGATTTGGCACTTACAGTTACGAATGCGATGAGCACGTTACATTCAGTATGACGCCCGCGAGCGACATGAGCTCAGTCACGATCACGCCGACTTCTGGCACCTTCCCGCCTGCCGCGACACTCGCACACAAAGGTGCAGGGAGCGCCGGTGGCCAGGTATTCGAAAGCAATGGCATCACATTCACCGGCAAGGGTGAGAGTGTCTCGATCGCAAGCGTTGGGTCTGACGCACTGAATTGTTCACCGGTTGCAAATCAGGACGTTGCTCCGTTCAACTTCGGCGACTAATCGGGGTTTCCTGCAAATAGATTGCGGTCACCATGGCATGTAAGATGACTGGTATGTACGATTGTAATTAACCCCGCCTACGCCGGGTTAGTTACAATACCGCAGGGTTTGTATGTCGTCGTCAAGAAAAAGGCGGCACGGGAAGGGATCAAAACACAGCGCTTTATCCGCCTCGCTCTAGAGCGCGCGGTTTCTCAATAAATTGATTGCTTGACGACTGCGATGATTTCGCTATATTGGCAGTAGGAATGTTCCAAAGCGATGAGGGAGAATAGTACCCTGAGAGAAATCGAATGGGGAACCGACTCCGGAGCTGCACCCGATGAGGAGTGACGGAAGCCCAACCGTAAAACAGGGACGCTGTGTCGGCCAAAAGCCAGAGCAGCTAGAAAGACTTCTGTAGCGATACGGGAGTAAAGCAAGGTGGTACACGAAATCGGAGAGGTCTCGTCCTTGCAAAGTCCAGCGATGGTCTTTGTAGCGACGAGGCTTTTGTCGTTTGTAGCTAGAAGGAGAGCTGACATGACGCAAGACTCATACAAAGGTCTTTCGATTGTAAAAGGGCGATTTCTCGTTGACGGAGAAGTTGTCTCGTTTGAGAAGTTCTGCAATGAGCTGATCCAACGACAATCGGAATTTCCTTTAGGCGACGCCAAGTACGATCGCCTGCCCGAGGTCATTAAACTCGAGGCAAGACAGAGTCAGGAATGGCTGCTCTTCTGACCCAACGGCAGAAGCTCGTCCGGGGCAACGCATCTTCGTTGCCCCGGACAGAGATTTGCTGCGCTTTATTAAAAGGTAATAATCGTATATATGGCAACAATTGAAGATTTCGAGAAGATAGATATCAGAGTGGGGAAGATAATTGCAGTAGAGGATTTTCCTGAAGCGAAAAAGCCAGCGTACAAGCTCAAGATCGATTTTGGCGAATTCGGGACCAAGGCGTCGAGCGCACGCATCGTCGATCTGTATTCAAAAGAAGATCTGATAGGAAAGTTGGTTGTTTGTGTAACGAATTTCCCGCCGCGCAAGATCGGTCCGTTCGTCTCCGAGGTCTTGACCTGCGGCTTCTACCGACCAGACGGCTCGGTCGTTCTCGCCGTTCCCGACAAAGATGCGCCTCTCGGAGCCAAGCTCGGATAGGTTTCACAAGCTGCTATCATAGCGGCATGTGCTTTTCTGCTCCAGCAAGTTTTGCGGCGGGTGCGGGCGATGTGGATAATTGTATGTACGATTGTATATACATATGGTAGAATGGGCCTTGAAGGGAGAAGGGCACGCTTTTGATTGGGATAAAGCCAATGCAAAGAAGTGCCAGAAACACGGCATCTCTATTGCCGAGATAGAATCTCTCTTCGCAAGCGTATCGATCGTTTATCCTGATCTTAAACATTCGGATGCCGAAGCGCGATATTCCGCAATTGGGCGGACCAGCACGGGAAGAGGGGCCTTCGTTGTGTTTACTTTTCGGGAGCGAGATGGCATGCGACTTATTCGTCCTATAAGTGCAAGATACATGCACAAAGAGGAAATTAATTATTACGAATCATTATGAAAAAGAAACTCAAGAAATTCCCAATATTCACATCTGATAAACAAGCGGAAGATTTTGTTGCGCATTCAGACCTAACTCAATATGATCTTTCGGGTTTTAAGAAAGTCCACTTTGAATTCGAACCGAAGTCTCTTGCGGTGAGCGTCCGACTACCGGAGAGTTTGTACGTCGTCGTCAAGAAAAAGGCGGCACGGGAAGGGATCAAAACACAGCGTTTTATCCGCCTGGCTCTTGAGCGAGCAGTTTCTCAATAGACTGTTTCACATGGGAGATGTTTCCGCGCCTGCTATCATGCAGACATGTGCTTCTCGGCTCCGGCGAGTTTTGCGGCGGGTGCGACACTCGGTGTTTTGGGAGTTGTGACGATCTCGAAAGCGAGGACAACGAAAGAAATTCCTCTGGCAAGCATTCCGCTTCTCTTGGGGCTCCAGCAAGCGACGGAAGGCATCGTGTGGATCTCTTTTGGTGCACCGCTTCTCAATTCGGCCGCCACTTTTATATATTCGTTATTCGCGTACGTGCTCTGGCCGATCTATGTGCCTCTCGCGATATTTCTCATCGAACCAGATCCGGTGCGCAAATCTGCGCTCCGGCTCTGCGCGTTCATCGGTGGATTCTTGAGTCTGTATCTTTTGTACTTCGGTGTCACCGAGCCTGTCTCGTCCGAGATCGTTGGCCAAAGCATCGCGTATCACTCGGCGACACTCTATCCGATCGCTTCGATTCTGATCTATCTTGTCGCCGTGTGTGGGAGTTGTTTCCTTTCGAGTCATCGTATGATTCAGATTCTCGGCCTCACACTTTTCATCGCCTTCGGTATCTCCTACTGGTTCTACACGCAGACGTTCTTTTCGGTCTGGTGCTTCTTCGCCGCGCTCTTGAGCGTCACCATCTATTTCCACCTTGCGCACACCCGAACTACTTCTGTTTCTCAAGTTACGTTATGACAACTTCATTGTCTCTAAAACCAGAATTAACGCATGAAAATAAGGCAGAAATATGGTAAAATGCAAGTATGAAAACGCTCCAGAAAGTCGCTTTGTTTTGGGACGTGGATAGAGAAAAGCTCGATCCAAATCAGAGTGCTGATTTTATTATTAAGCGCATTTTGGCATACGGGGACGTTGATGACGTGAAATTCGCGCTTACTACCTATGGCGCAGCGCGCATGTACGACGTCCTTTCGCGTACCCGCGATCTCGACAAGAAAAGCAGAAATTTCTGGAACCAGTATTTCGCGCATGCATAAGGAGACACTTGCACAAGAGACAGCGAAGCTTTTTGCCCGACTCGGGAAAGATGGCAATCTTCGGAAAGATGGCTTTTATCTTGCAGGCGGAACTGCGCTTGCGCTCCACCTCGGACATAGGCAATCCATCGATCTCGATTTCTTCACCAAAGAGCGCGACCTGCCGAAATATCTTCTCGAATATCTGGAGAGCGTTGGAAAATTCAAGGTTGTTCAGCAGGAAGACAGGACGCTTCATGCGATATTAAACGGCGTGAGAATCAGTTTTATCTCGTTTCCATATCCGCTACTTTATCCTTTGCTGGAAATGGAAGGGGTTATGCTTGCCGACGAACGTGACATTGCGACGATGAAAATCTCTGCAATATCAGGAAGAGGTGCCAAGAAAGATTTTATCGATCTATATGTGCTTTTGCAGAAATATTCTCTTGAGGATATTCTCGCCGATTTCGAGCGGAAGTTTGCGGGGCGGGAGTATAGTAGATTGCATATTCTGAAGAGCATCAGCTATTTTGATGATGCGAATGCGGAAGATGAGCCGGTGATGCTTGCTCGTTATTCGTGGGCAGACGTCAAGAATAAACTAACGAGCGAAGCAAAAAGACTCGCGGAGTGACCGCTTGTTTCACGCCTGCTTCTGTTTCTCAAGCCATGCGATGACGGATTCGTTCTTAAGCGCGTGCGAGATGTGGGCGCGGAGCGCCGCGGTGTCGGTTTTGGGGTAGTGTTTCTTCGCGCGATCAAGTTCGTGCGTCAGCTTCTCGTGATCTGCTTCGAGCTTTTCGGTGCGTGCGATTTCAGAGAGGACGAGTCGTACTTTGGCGCGCTCGTCGGCCTGTTTATCCCACTCTTTGCGAAGATCCTCGCGCGTTTTCTTTAGAGATCCCAGATATTTCTCAAGTGTCGTCCCCATGCGCTCCAAGTCTCCGGCCATTCTAGCTTCCATGTCGTCGAGCTCGTATTCTTTGAGGACGATCGGATATTTGATCGTCGAGCCCTTCACGAGTTCGTCGAGAAGTATCGCGCGACGCTTTTCTTCTTCGCGCAATTCTTTTTCACGCTTGATGTTATTCCGGACGCTGTGTGAGAATTTCTCGAGCGATTCATAGCCGAGCGATTTCACGAACTCTTCGTCGAGCTCGGGAAGATCTTTGTCTTTAAGTTTCTTTGCTTCCTCCGCTGCCTCCTCCGGCTTCTTGCCAGCTTCCATGTGCGAGATGCGTGCTCTCTCGCGCCGCAGATGCTTCAAGGTCTCGGCATGCTCCTCTTCCGACACCTCTGCCTCTACCTTCTTGGCGTTACTCTCTGCGGCAATTTTTTGATAGTCAGGTAGTTTCACTTCTGGCGCCATCGGCGCGCGTGCGGAAAATTTGAGTGGCTGACCAGCGACTGGCGGCTCAACAGCAACGCGCGGAGAGTCCACGATGTTCACTTTTTCTTTCGCAAGTAATTCCGGAAGCACGTGCTTCACCGCATGCTCTGCCGCGTGTTCGAGTATCGATTGCTCGCCGTATTTTTGGATCACAATCGCTTCGGGTGCTTTCCCGGGCCTGAATCCATCAATCTTTGCTTCTGATTTTATTTCTTTGAGGGCCTCGGCGCGGAATTTCTCCAGCTCATCTGCAGGAATTTCTGCGCGCACTTCAAGCTCCCACCTCTCTTCGTCGCGCGTGACTTGTAAGTTTGTAACGTGATGTGCGTGAGACATCGAACGAATATATCAGAAAAACAGATCAAAGCTACGGGAGCGTCGTCGACGCAAAACCCTGGATCTCAATCGTGTTGCCGGTGTCGGCCGGAATGTAGGCCGGAGGGTTTTGATTTTGCCGGTTCAATCGCTCGCCCCAAAAATAGAGCGCGCCGACTCCCATGAGAAGAAGAATGATGATGATGCCGATCGTCGGACCCATCGGAGTCTTTTGCTGCGGGGGAGTGACAATCGGTGGAGGCATACCCGGTCAGTACAATTTTGAATAATTACTGCCGCTGTCTCGACAGACTGCGTATTGCATATCAGCGAACGTCGTTTGTCCTGACTTTATGACGAAATAGCCCATATCAAGGCGATTCAAAATTGTCCTACCGGGCATGAGAATAGTATAGCAGTTAGCCACTAGCCAATAGCCACTAGTGAAACTGGGGAAAATTCGGTCTTGGAATCTCTATTTATTCCTCCAGGTGCAATTTGAGAAAGCAGGCGTGAAATGGATCGACCGATAGGCAGTAGAACTGACGCGCTAGTCACTCTTGCGGTCGTACTCTTCCTGCGCGTATTTGTGGATGAGGGCGTTGATGGCTGTTTGATACGGGAGTCCTTCGCGCTCGGCACGGGCTCGCAGTCGCTCCAGATCGTGCTCGCGCACCCGTATCGATACCATGGTGGTCTTTTCGCGCTGCGTGCGGGCGGAAGCAGCCAAGTGTTTTTTGTGCTGTGCAAGATTCGGGAGACTCTTCGCTTTGCCGGAAGTGATCCATTTCACGATGTCGCGCTCTTCTTTTGTAAGTCTGTATGATCTGACATTTTTCATAATTGATCCTCGTTATCTAATAAATACCTTTTAGCAACATCTCGGTGAGCAAATATTGTTTTGAGGAACACTTTCTCGTTATCGACTACGCAAGGCACGACATGGATATATCCGTTGAGTTCTAGGACAATAATTTCCTGATGACCAAAGCGCCCTTTGTTCCAATGGGGAAGTATGTCAATAATCTCATCCTTCTCGATTGCCAACGCAACGTCGTTGAAGGAAACTCCTCGAGAATGAAGAAGTTCCCGATTCTTCTCTTCGCTCCACTCAATGCGTTTGTCCTTGAAGGGCCACCGCATCCAGAAAGTATATATGGCCTTCGATAGCTGTCAATACTCTGTATATACAGGCGTGGATAATGGGTGGCGCACAAGCTCAAGCACGGGTATACTGCCCTCATGATAAAAGTGTTTGGGCATAAGGCGCCGGATACCGATACTGTGTGCTGCGCTGTGCTTTGGGCGTGGTATTTGAACGAGCACACGACGACGAAGGCCACGCCGCATGTACTAGGCGATTTGAACAAAGAGACGCAATTTGTGCTCAATAGGTGGAAAGTCGCGGCGCCGGCACTTCTCGAGAGCGTGGGCAAGGACGATGAGGTGGTAATAGTAGACACCAACAACCCGCAGGAGCTTTTTGAAAATATTAACGAAGCCAACATTCTCGCAATTATCGACCACCACAAGCTTGTGGGCGGCCTCGAAACCAAGGCACCGCTTACGATGACCATTCGGCCTCTGGCCTCGACCGCATCGGTGATCCACGATTTGATTGGTGAAGTGAAATTGCCGGAAGACATGATGGGCCTCATGCTCTCGTGCATACTCTCTGATACGCTCGAATTCCGCTCGCCGACGACGACTCCGCACGACAAGATGATCGTAGAAAAGCTGGCGAAGTCGCTCGGTGTGAAAATTTCCGACTACGCAGCCGAAATGTTTGCCGCAAAATCCGATGTATCGGACTACACTGATTCCGGACTCATCAATCTCGACAGTAAGAAATTTGAAGTCGGCGGCAAGAATCTTCGCGTCTCGGTCGTCGAGACGACTACGCCCAAAACAATTCTTGATCGCAAGTCAGGAATCGTCGCCGCAATAGAAAAAATGGTCGCCGATGAGAGTGACACCGACGATGTACTCTTTTTCGTCGTCGATATCTTGAAAGAAGAAGCGACGGTGTTTACCTACAACGATCTCACCACAAAAATAATCGAATCCTCATTCGAAGTAAAAGTCTCCGGCGACACCGCGATCCTCCCCGGCATCGTCTCCCGCAAGAAGCAGATAATTCCAGCGCTGAAGATTTAATATGGACTACGACAAAACAGACCTCGCATCCAAATACGATGCCGCCCGAGGTCTTTCACCGGAGGCAATGAAGCTGTGGCTCAACTTGGTTTCAGGTAATGTCCTCAAAGAAAGTATCAAAGATATTGTTGATCTCGGATGTGGTACCGGCCGATTCACAGCACCTCTCGCGGAGCATTTTGGTGCTTCGGTAACGGGCGTTGAACCTTCGGACAAGATGCGTGCACAGGCAGAAGCAAAGAAACTGCCTCAGAATGTACGGTTTGTATCAGGATCGGGTGAGTCAATTCCTGTAGGGGATAACTCAACTGATTTGGTTTTCATTTCCATGGCGATGCATCACTTTAAAGATATTCCAGCAACTGCCCGCGAATGCCACAGAATACTTCGCTCTCACGGGTTCGTGTGCATCAGAAATTCGACTATAGAGACTGGAATTCCGTATGCGCCGTTCATTCCAGCAGTAGAGAAAGTGATTAAAGATGAATTGGTGACGCGGGACGAATTACAAACGCCGTTCCTGTCAGGTGGATTTGATCTTGTAAAGCATGAAGTGGTAGGGAATGAATTGGCGAAGAGCTGGATGGAATACGTCGATAAACTTACTGCCCACGCAGATTCTTTCTTGGAGCGCATAGATCGAGAAGATCTGAGAGATGGTTTGGCGCGACTTCGCGCGCATGCTCGTACTCAGAATCCGAATGAGCCGGTTATGACAAAAACAGACTTCTTCGTGTTTAAGAAGAAAGACTGAAATTACTCTGTCTGGCCTTCGACTTTCGGGCTGGCGACGTCGCGGTCTTCGCCCGCTCCTGGTTCGGTTAGTTCTTCGCCTTCTTTTGCTTTTTCCTCGGCAGTTTCGGTCTCGGCGGCGGCTTCGACTTTGAGATCTGCTGGAGCAATTGCAGCTTCGGGTTGGCCACCAGGCAGGCCTGCGCCCTTGATGTCTATCTTCCATCCGGTAAGGCGCGCAGCGAGGCGGACGTTTTGGCCGCCGCGGCCGATCGCGAGCGATTGCTGATCGTCGGCGACGGTGACTTCGGCACGGCTTTCATCTTCGAAAATCTTTACGTCGAGGACCTGCGCGGGCTTCAAGGCCTCTTTCACAAAATCAGCTGATTTCTCGGACCACTCCACGACATCAATTTTCTCACCGCCGAGCTCGCTTGTGACAACGGCAACGCGGACACCGCGCTGGCCCACGAGTGCGCCCACCGGATCCACATGCGCGTCGTTGGAAAATACGGCGATTTTTGCCCGGGACCCGGGCTCGCGGACGATTTGCTTGACTTCGACAACACCCGAGGCCATTTCAGGAACCTCGATCTCAAAAAGCTTGGTGAGGAATTTGGGGTGCGATCTTGAGAGGCGGATGAAGGTGCCGCGAACGCCTTCGTCTACACGAAGGAGGAGTGCGCGGACGCGCTCACCTTGGCGGTATCTTTCGCCGGGGATTTGTTCGTCGTAGGGAAGGATGGCGGTCGCGCGGCCGAGGTCGACGAAGAGATTGCCGCGCTCGAATCGCTGCACGTGGCCTGTGACGATCTCGCCTTCGCGCTCGCCGTATTCGGCGATGATACTTGTTCGCTCCGCTTCGCGGACCTTCTGCATGATGACTTGTTTGGCGGCTTGCGCGGCGATGCGGCCAAAATCTTCTTGGCTTTCGAGTGGGAAGGAAATCTCGGTATCGAGCTCGGCATCTTTCTTCATGCGCTTGGCGTCTTCGAGCATGATGTGCTGCTCGGGGTTGAAGCGTGAGCGATGATCATCATCACCTGTCGGCTCTTCATCATCTTTCCGCACCAGGCTTTCGTCGACGACGATCTTGGCCTGACGGAATTCGATATCGCCCGTCTCGGGATTGATCGTGGCACGGATGATCTGACCGCGCTTGCCGTACTCGCGGCGGTAGGCTGCGGCAATCGCTGTCTCGAGCGCATCAATTACGCTCTCGCGCGAAATACCGCGCTCCTGCTGAAGCTCATCAAACGCTGCCGAAAGTGCTTTGAGGTCGAATAGGGCCATATGAATAGTTAATTAGTTATTAGCCACTAGCCAATAGGGAAACCCAATAAATGGTTATACTTCAACAAAAATTCCGGCCCAAGCCGGAATCAATATATGCATTATATGCCTCCCTATAAGGAAGTCAATACAATCTAACCCAGTTTTGCGAAGAACGAAATGAGATTCGCGATGTGGTCATCCAGCGAGACGCCGAGAGCATCGAGCCCGCGGATGATAGTGGGGCGGTCGATCTTGGCGGCAAATTTTGCTTCGTTGAAACGCTTTTTTATGGAAGATGCTTTCATTTGCGAATACGGCGCGGGATTTATTTTCTTGTACGCATACACAATGCCGCTCATTTCGTCGCAGGCCATGAGAGCGCCGGCCAGCTTGGTCGTCGGAAGTGTCGTGAACCCATTGTATCCATACGCATGTGCTTCGGCTGCGTGGATTAACTCCTCGGGGTAGCCCCATTCCTTGAACCACGTGAGTGATTCCGCCGGATGTTTATCCGGATGCTCCTCGAAATCAATGTCATGAAGCAAGCCCGTCACATACCAAAGCACCGGACCCTCCCCGAACTTTCCCGCATACCCCTCCATCGCCGTCGCGACCATCTTTGCGTGATACCGCTGGTACTCATCTTTGACATGTTGCTCCAGTAATAGTTGCGCTTCTTCCTTGGACGGAATCGTCATAGTGTCTTATTTGAACAAATTTACTCTTGCAGCGAAGAATCAATTCTCACATCAATAGTCTCGAGTCCTGGGAGAGTGATCTCTTCCTGTTTTAGCGCGAAGCTCTGCTCTTGGCAGAAAATCTCGATTTGATGCATGACAGCCTTTGTTCTTCGCGTATTCGCATCCTGTTTGTCAGCTTTTTGATCAGCAGACTCGTACGCCAGCCGGTATGCGCACGCGAGGTCTCTCAGAACTTCACCGTACCGGAGACCGTAGTGCTCACTTCCTTTATCAAGTTTGCCGAATACGGTGACAGCTTTTCCCGCTAAGAATTTCGCTCTTTGTAGTTTCGCGTCCTGCTCTGCCTGTAAAAGACGCGTGTCTTCGCGCAAAGGCATATGTGTTTCAATCATATGATGATTATACATGCGGCCACACGATGTAAAACCATCTCAGACCATATCGCGAGAGTAGGTTGACGAGATTCTGATAGTAGCTATAATAGCTCTTATGGCTAAAGTAACTATCGTTCCGGCAAGAGAGGCCAAGAATCGTTTCGGCGAATTATTGGATGCTGTCCAGCGGCAGCCCGTGATTATCACGAAGAAGGGTCGCCCGGTCGCGAAGATGATCGCGTTTGTTGATAAAAAACGCTTTGAGGAGGTGGAGGATCAGATCTGGGGCGAGCGAGCCCTCAAAGCGGAACGGGAAGGAAAATGGCTCGGCACGGATAAATCTGAAGCGTTCTTAAAAAAAATGCGCAATGCTCGATCTTGATCTCAAACCACGTGCGACTAAATTCATGCGTAGGCTACCGCCGAAACATAAGCGGCAGATTGGCGATAAGATCTTCGCTCTCCGATTCGATCCGACGCCTCCCGACTCAGCGAAGATGACGGGATTTGCATATCGTCGCGCCGACATCGGGGAGTATCGGATTATCTATCGCGTCGAAGGACCGAAGCTTCTTATTCCGCTCGTCGGAAAGCGCAATGACGATGAGGTATACAGACAGCTAAAACGGCTGGAAGGATAATTCGGAGTGCTATAATTTCCTGAAAGCTAAACTGACTGCTGGCAGCTATGTATATTTCCGACACACACCTACGATCTTTTCTTGCCGATGCGGGATTGGTGTCGCAGAAAGATTTCGATGCGGCAGAAATCGAGGCGAAGGCATCGCACAAGACGATCGCCGATATCCTCACCGCCAAAAATGAAATAGGGGAGGATGAGTTGCGCCGCACCTATGCCTACATTTTGGGCATTCCTTTTGTCTCGCTCGTTGGCACCGTGATCAAATTCGAGACACTTAGTCTCATCCCCGAGCCGGTGGCACGAAGGAACAACATCATAGCGTATGCGCAAAAAGGCGACGAGCTTGAAGTGGCCATGCTCGATACCGATGATCTCGCGGCGATTGATTTCATAAAGAAAAAGACGCGGCACAAGATTCTCGCGCGTCTCACCGATGTTGCCTCGATAAAAAGTGCCTTGAAGCAATACCAACAAGGGCTCAAAGACAATCTCGGTGATGTGATCAAGCGCGAGACAGAATCGCTTGCACGGTCCGCCTCCGCCCTGGGCTCTGGCGAGATAAAAGACGAGGATCTGCACAAAGTCGCCGAGGGAGTTCCAGCGGTGCGCATCGTCGACACGCTTTTGCGCCATGCCAATGCGCAGGGCGCTTCTGACATTCACATAGAACCGCTCGAGAATTCACTTTTGATACGCTATCGAATCGATGGCATCTTGCACGACGCGATGGAATTGCCCAAGCACGCTGCTCCCGCGATTACGGCTCGACTCAAGGTACTCTCCAATATGCGCCTCGATGAGCACCGGCTTCCGCAAGACGGGCGATTTAGTGCAGAAGGATCGGGCGAGCGTGTCAGTTTTCGCGTCTCCGTTTTGCCTACCTATTTTGGCGAGAAGATCGTGATGCGCTTGCTCCGTGATTCCATTTCGGGCTTTACCCTCGAAGGGATCGGTTTTCACGGCACGGGATTGGAGCGCATGCACGAAGCGATGAGGAAGACCACCGGCATGATACTTTCGTGTGGTCCCACTGGCGCAGGAAAATCGACGACACTCTATACGCTCCTCGATATCGTAAACACGCCCGATGTAAATATTTCTACGATCGAAGACCCGATCGAATATCAGATGGCACGCGTGAATCAAACGCAGGTGCGCCCCGACATCGGCTTTACATTTGCAAATGGTCTCCGAAGTCTCGTGCGTCAAGATCCCGACATCATTATGGTGGGTGAAATCCGCGATAAGGAGACGGCCTCTCTTGCGATCAATGCGGCCTTAACGGGCCACCTTGTGCTCTCGACCTTGCACACCAATTCCGCCTCCGGCGCTATCCCGCGGCTTCTCGACATGGGTGTCGAGCCGTTTCTCTTGGCCTCAACGCTTCGTGTGATCATCGGTCAGCGCCTTGTGAGAAAGCTCGCAGGAGAGAAAGAACAATACGAGCTCTCGCGCGACGAGACTGCGCGGCTTGAGAAAACGGTGGACGTGGGCACGGTACTCAAAGCGCTTAAAGAAGAGAAGGCGGTCGCTGCAAGCGCGACGTGGAAAAATATCTCGTTCTACAAACCAAAAGAATCTACAACAGCTCCCTCTGGCTACAGCGGCCGATCGGGAATCTATGAAGTATTGCCGGTCACTTCGACGATCAAGGAATTGATGATGAAAAACGGTGGGGGAGACGAAATGGAAAAACAGGCCAAAAGCGAAGGTATGCTCACCATGAGTGAAGACGGCATCTTCAAAGCTGCGCAAGGCATCACCACGATAGAAGAAGTGCTCCGAGTAATCACGGAATAGAAAAAGTCGAACTTGCACTGCGGTTGCAGCGAGGGTCAGAAAGATTCACTGCATTTAAGGATTTGTGGATATGACGCTCCTTGCGCGGCCGCGCAAGGGGAGATATATCAGAGGGGGAAAGATTTCCTTAAGTGTTCCTCGTTTTCTATTTTATCGACGACCGCATAGAGCAGATACTTGCGCAACCCCGTTTCTTTTCGGATAAGTTCCGTGAGCTCGTGGCATTCGTGCGGGAAGATCCAGAGGCTATGATGGAGTTTCTTAAATCCCGCGCGAATGAGAATGCCTCGAACAGCATCTCGAAGTTTCTTATGTGTTTCGGGAATATCATATGACACGATGCGCCACCTGAAATCCCATTTTTTGTTGCCGAGGAGCGCCCGTGTCTTGGAAATCGTAGAATCGATGGCCTTAAGGCCTGTGTCTGTAATTGAGACTCGCCTTCCTTTTTGTCGCACTAACCCTTGAGTGGTAAGTCTCTCGATCGCGAGCCGCGTGCGATACCGACGCGCAGCGCGATCTTTGGCGAGCTTGAACATGCGCTTAGTCGACCGTGCCGAACAGAGGAATCCGATGAGGAGGTCTGAACCGGATAAGTCGGTTAATATCTCGCGCTCAATGTGTCCGAGAGGTGATGTCGATATTCGTCGTGCCACGTAAAGATTATAGCGCTCCTTATGCGGCCGCGAAAGGAGCGTCATATGCATCCAAGGGGATAAATCCAAGCGGGAGGTTACGTTTTGGCGCTATACTTAGCGCGTGGCGAGATTTACTTATACTGCGGAAAAGAACGACGGGGAGATTTACAAGGGCGTCGGTGAGGCCGCCGATCGTTTTGAATTATATGGGCAGGTGCGCCGTGAAGGAGGAAAGATTCTTTCTGTGTCCGAAGATACCTCAAACGTGTGGTGGAACATCCGCTACTGGAACGCGAAATTCTCGACCGTCACCGAATACGACAAAATCCTTTTTGCGCGCAACCTTGGCGCGATGCTCTCGGCTGGGCTCTCGCTTTCGCGGGCACTTGCAGTCATAGAGCGGCAGACGAAAAACGTAAAGCTATCGATGGTGGTCTCCCAGATATCATCTGATATACGGCACGGCGAGACGCTGCACGCGAGCGTAGCAAAGTGGCCGCACGTGTTTCCGAATCTTTTTGCTGCAATGGTGCGTGCGGGTGAAGAGGGCGGCGATCTTTCCGCATCCCTCACGCTCATTGCCGATCAAATGGAGCGCATGTATACACTAAAGAAAAAGATCCGCGGTGCGATGATCTACCCGTGCATTATTATCATTGCGATTATCGGCATTGGTATTCTCATGATGATCGAAGTGGTACCCACTCTCTCTGCCACCTTCAAAGAAATGCATGCGCAGCTGCCATCTTCGACGCAATTTGTGATCAACATGAGCGACTTCCTCGTCAATCATTCTATCCTCGCGCTTGAGCTTTTCGCCGCGTTTGCCGCCAGCATGTTTGTGCTTGCGCGTACGGCATTTGGTAAGCGCCTTTTTGATACCATTCTCATCAGAATGCCGCTCATCAAGGGCATGGTGCGTGAGGTAAATGCTGCGCGCACGGCACGTACGCTCGCCTCGCTCTTGGGCGCTGGGGTTGACGTGCTCACGGGTCTCGAGATTACGGGCAACGTCGTCCAGAATTCATATTTCCGCGAAGTAATAGCCGCCGCGCAAAAAGGCGTTGCGCAAGGCGAGCCACTATCAGCATCGTTTGTGAAGCGCGAAGATCTCTACCCAGCTTTCGTGGGCGAAATGATGGCGGTCGGCGAGGAGACGGGGCAAACGCCCGAGATGCTCAAGCGTCTTGCCATTTTTTATGAAAACGAAGTTGATGAAAAGACCAAAGATCTGTCGACCATCATCGAGCCGTTTCTCATGATATTTATCGGCGCTGCGGTTGGCTTCTTCGCGATTTCGATGATAACTCCCATTTATTCGCTTTCGCAAAATATCTAGCGTTAGTGAAAAGTAAATAGTGAACAGAGAAAAGTATGAATACAAAGGCAGGCGGCTTCTCACTTCTCACTTCTCACTTCTCACGGCATGCCGCTTCTCCGCAACGCGGCGTCTCACTTCTCGATTCGCTCGTAGGAGTTTTTCTCATGCTCGTCATATTTCTCGGGATCGCTGCCGCATTTCAACTCTCGGTAGATGTGATTACCAACAACAAAGCGCGCGCAGGAGCAGTTGCGCTCGCAAACGAGCGCATGGAATACATCCGCTCTCTTGCATACGCCTCGCTCGGCACTTCGGGCGGCATTCCGTCTGGCGCGATTCCACAGACGGAGACGATCTCTCTCAACGGCATTAGCTACACTCGCCGCACGCTCATCGAATATGTGGATGACGCAAAAGACGGCACCGGCGCGTCGGATTCAAATGGCATCACGGCCGATTACAAACAGGTGAAAGTCGATCTCGCGTGGAGCTCGCGCGCGGGTACCCGGCACGTGACGCTTGCTGCGCGCGTCTCGCCGCCAACAGGCCTCGAAAGTGCGGTTTCCGGCGGGACGCTTGTCATAAATGCGGTTTCATCTACGGGCGCCGCGCTTGTGGGCGCGCAGGTGCAGGTTGTGAATGCCTCGACAACGCCAACGATCAATGAGACGACCTATACCAATGCGAGCGGCACGGTCACGCTTATCGGCGCGCCCGCCGCATCGAATTACCAGATCACCGTTTCGGAGTTAGGATATTCGACTGCACAAACCTATAGCGCGACCGCACAAAACACGAATCCGAGTCCCGCGAATCTCACGGTGACGAACGCGCATACTACTACAGGCACATTCGCGATCGATGTGCTCGGATCGCGGAGTGTAAACACCTGGACGCAGATTCTTACCGGTACGTGGACGGATACCTTTGCCGATTTGTCGAAAATAGGGACGACAACGAACGCAGATATTTCCGACGGCGTTGCCCGCCTTGCCGGAAGTTCTCCGTACACAAGTCCCGGCGAAGTGCAGTCGTTTACGATTGGTCCGTCATATTTGAACAAATGGAAGACGTTTAGCTGGATTGATGCGGAACCTCCGGACACATCGATTCGCTACTATGTATATGACGGTCCAGGAACCACACTCGTGCCCGACGCGCAGCTTCCCGGCAATAGCGCTGGATTTACGACGTCGCCCGTCGATCTTACGGGAGTCTCGACGTCGACCTATCAGGCGATTCGCATCGACGCGATACTTACAACGTCGTCAACGACTGCGACGCCCTCGATCGATTCATGGTCGGTCGGCTACGATTATGGTCCGCAGCCGCTTCCGTCGATTGCTTTCACGATGCAGGGCGCAAAGACGATTGGGAGCGGCCCAAACGGCACAGTGTATAAGTACAATAATTCTGGCCTCACGACCAACACCTCCGGCGTCGTCTCAATCTCGAATCTCGAGTGGGACACGTATCTCATTACGGTAAATGGCACGACGACTGGCTATGATATCGCAAGCTCGTGCGCCTCCCCGCAGCCCGAGAGTCTGTCTCCGGGAGCGATGCTTTCCACCAATTTGTATCTTGCGGCGCACACGCAGAACTCGCTTCTTGTCGATGTGCGCTCTGCCGCGAGCGGTGTCCTCTTGTCGGGGAGTACCGTGGTTGTCTCGCGCACCGGATTTGCGGCAACTTCAACAAGCGATGGATGCGGCCAGACATTGTTCCCGTCGCTTATGTCTTCCAATAGTTACACCGTGCAAGCCGGAGCGACGGGCTATGCCACTTCGACCGCCACCAACGTATCGGTCGGCGGCGCTTCGACGAAATCGATGACGATATGAAAAATACCCGCGGGATGACTTTCATCGAAACGGTTGTTTGGATCGCGGTATACACCGCCGCGATGATAGCGCTTGCGACATCGGTCCTCTATTTCTATCGCACCGCGAGCTACTCTATAGAGCAGGCAAGCGCTGTTGCCTCTGCGCAACACGGTATCGACGTTATGGTGCGCTCGATTCGCGAAGCCTCATATGCAAGTAATGGCGCGTACCCTATCGTTTCGATGTCGTCGAACGACTTGGTCTTTTACGCCAATATTAGAAAGAATGATCCGCTCGTCCAGCGCATACATTATTATGTGGTGGGCACGACGATTATGCAGGGTGTCCTTGAGCCAAGTGGGGATCCGCCAATCTACTCGGGATCTGAAGACGTGACGATCGTCGCCCCCTATGTACAGAATATCGCGGTTTCGACCACGACTTTCACGTATTACGATTCAAGCGGACTAAAGATCAGCGATTACGCCAAAATCGCCTCGGTGCGATTCATCTCGGTGAATGTCGTTGTCGACATCAATCCCAACAATCAACCGGTGCAGCTTACGCTGCGATCTTCGACGGCACTGCGGAATTTGGATAGCAACAACTAAACTAGTCATTAGCCACTAGCGACTAGCCATTAGTATGAATACAAAACGCAAACCAAAGCATTTCCCCAGCGGCTATTGGCTAGTGGCTAGTCGCTCGCAACGCGGCGTAACCGTGCTGCTCGTCGTCGGATTCATGGGCATTTTCATGCTCATCCTCGGGACGATCACGAGTTTTGCCATGCAGCAGGCAAAATATGGGCGTGCTCTTTACGATCGCGAACAGGCGCTCCATTCTGCGGAGGCGGGTCTCGAATATTACAGATGGTTTCTTGCGCACAATCCCAACAACCTCACCAATGGCACCGGGTTGCCTGGCCCCTACGCCTATCTCGTAAATGATCCGGAAGGGGGAAATCTCGGGAGTGCCTCTATCTCTGTCTCGGGCGCGACGCAGTGCAGTCAAATCCAGTGGATCGATATCACGTCGGTCGGCAAATCTAATCTCAATCCAAGTTTTCCGCGCACGCTCTTTGCACGCTATATGCGCCCGTCGGTGGGCGCGTACTCATATTTGCTCAACAGCAACGTCTGGGCGGGCGCCGACCGCAATATCACGGGGCCCTATTTCAGCAATGGCGGAATCAGAATGGACGGCACAAATAATTCCGACGTGTCGAGCGCAGTTGCCACATGGAGTTGCGATTCTTCGTTTGGATGCAGCCCGACACAGACTAAAAATGGCGTATGGGGTGCCGGCACGGGGAGCGCGCTTTGGAGTTATCCTATCGCATCGATCGATTTTGCGGCGATCGCCGCCAATTTCACGACACTCAAAGGCTATGCACAAAATAATGGCGGGAGATTTTTCGACACACCATCGGGGAGCACCTCGCAGCGCGGATATCACATCATCTTCAAAAGCGACGGCACGTTTGATGTCTATCGTGTGACGTCGACAACGGCAACTGCGAGCTACTCCAGCCAATATGGCTGGACAAGCGCCGAGTACAGTATCATCGCAACGCAGGTCTTCGTCGGAAATTACTCGATTCCGTCGTCATGTTCGCTCGTCTATATACAAGACAGAGTGTGGGTCGAGGGAGTAGTGTCGGGGAAGGTGACGGTGATTGCGGCGGACACTGTGCACTCCGGCGTCGTACCCGACGCGTATCTCTCCGGCAATATTACCTATGCAACAAACGACGGAAATGCAGGACTTACGGTCATTGCGGAAGGAAGTGTCTTGATTCCGCTCAATTCTCCTGACACGATGGAGATTCACGGCATCTTCGTGGCGCAAAGCGGGCACTATGGGCGCAATTTCTACACCTCTAATAGCGCCTATAGTCCCTACACCGTGCCTTCTGCATACAATTCATATGTGCTTCGCACCCAGCTTACGACCAACGGCTCCGTAGTCTCCAATGCGCGTACCGGCACCTCATGGTCGTCGGGGGGCGCTACGATTTCCGGCTACCAATCTCGTGTCGATGCGTATGACGAATTGCAAGCGACCGCTCCGCCGCCCTTTACGCCGTCGGCCTCGACCGACTATCGGTTTGTGATTTGGCGGGAGCAGTGAGAGGATTAAATCGCATCTCTTGACAATGTGATCACATTGTCTACACTACCACTATGGTAGCAGTAATTACAAACGCAAAGAAGGACACAACAGTGCATGTGCGCATGAGCGCGCGTACGAAGCGTGAGGCGCAAAAGACCTTGAGGCGCATGGGACTCGACGTCTCGACGGCGGTCAATTTGTTTTTGCATCGTGTTGTGAGCACGCAAGCCATTCCGTTTGAAGTGCGTACCGAGAACGGTTATACACCGGCACAAGAAAAACAAATCATTAAAGACACCGAATGGGCCCTCAAATACGGAAAGCGCTACGACGATATCGATGAAATGCATCGCGATATCATGAAAAAGTACGGCTAAGCATGTATACCGTCGTTGCGTCCGCAAAATACGGAAAGTCATACGTTCGCATCATGCGAGGCGGAAAGGTTAAGCCTGCGGCTGTTGATTTTGTTATCGGTTACCTAAAGCGAGGCGAAGCACTGCCCGCCATTTGCAAAGACCATCAGCTAAAAGGCGACATGAGCGTGTATCACGAGTGTCATATCAAACACGATCTCTTGCTGCAATATCGGCGCGACGAAGAAGCGAAACTGATAGTTCTCGTAAACATCGGGACGCATCAGGATTTGTTTGGCGATTAAGCCGTCTGAAACCCCCGATATTTTTATGTCTCTTAGGGAGACAGAAGTTTAGTGCCCGTTAGTCCCTGTCATCTTGACAGGATGCGCAGGCACGGTAACATGTTACCTATGTCCCGCACACAGACCGCAAAGTCAAAGAGTCGGCTCGCTTCCGTTGCAGCAAAGATGCAGCGATACCGGGCTCGTCTGCGTCGGAAAGGCTTACGTCTCGTCCAGATCTGGGTCCCTGATACCCGAGCGCGCGGATTTGCAGAGGAGGCGCGTCGTCAATCGCTTGCCGTATCGAAGTCGAGGGAAGAACGAGCTGACATTGCTTTTGTGGAGGGCTTACTTGCAGACAACTTCGATCTTCCGAAGACATGAAGCGCGGCGATATCGTGACGGTTGCTTTTTCCGGAGATTATGGCAAGCCGCGTCCGGCTGTCATCGTCCAGTCAGATCTTTTTAACGATACGCATGCGACGATACTTGTGTGCCCGTTCACCAGCAGTGCAGTTTCCAGCTCCATATTCCGCATTTCCGTGAGCCTATCCGCCGAAAACGAATTGCGTGTATTATCGCGCATTATGGTGGACAAAATCGCTCCGATACGGCGCGAAAAGATCGGGAAGAAGATAGGCACGCTGGACGGGGAGACGCTCTTACAACTCAACCGCAGTCTCGCATTATTCGTGGGATTGATATCTTAAGCGTTGGAATCCTTAAGTATGGGAATAATGCTACAATCCGCGGGATGAAAGCCCTGATCGTTGCCAATTGGAAGATGCAGCCAGCGACGTTTCGTGAGGCCCGCGCGTTGTTTGATGCGACCAAGAAAGCAGCTGATGCGGCAAGGGGCGTGCAGGTGATCGTCGCGCCTCCGGCGATCTTTTTGCGCGAGCTTTCAAAAGGATATCGCGGCAGGATCACGTTTGCCGTGCAAAATGCGCATTCGGCGACAGACACGGCACATACCGGTGAGATCTCATTTGCGCAGGCGCGTGACGCACGCGCGACTTACGCGCTCGTGGGCCATGCCGAACGCCGCCATCCGCCGACTGGCGGAGGGGAGATCGATGAGGAAGTGCGCAAGAAAGTTGCAGCCGCACTTGCTGCGGACATCATTCCGATACTGTGCGTCGGCGAAGTGGAGCGCACCGGCAGTGGCGAGCATTTTAATTTTGTGAAAGAACAATTGCGTGTCGGTCTCAAGGACGTATCGCCATCTAATCTGAAGCGCGTGATTATCACCTATGAACCTCTATGGACGATCGGACAACCCAGACCGATGGATGCGCGCGAGATGCACGAGATGGCGATCTTCATCAGGAAATCAATTGTCGAATCATATGGTCAGGCGGGTATGGATATAAAAATTCTCTATGGCGGCTCGATCAATGAGGCCACCGCTCCCGACATGCTCAAAAACGGCGACGTGAAGGGTCTCCTCGTCGGCCGCGCAAGCGCCGATGGAAGTCATGTCACCAGACTGCTCGCATCGATAGCAAACGCTTAATATATGGACATGCCATGTCCATATATCCAGACCATATGAAATGCATCGATGAAATACCGGCAGCGGAATTGAAGGGCAAGCGAATACTTCTTCGTACCGGTATCGACTTACCGATCGACGATAAAGGCAACGTATCGGACGTCTTTCGCCTTGAGCGTTCTCTTCCGACCATTCAGTTTCTATCCAAATGTGGCGCGCGAGTAATTATTGCCTCGAAAGCGGGGCATGCGCCAAAAGAAAAGATATCGATTGCCCCTATTGCAGAAGCACTGAAGAAATATATTTCTGTGTCATTCGTTCCTGATCTTACGGGAACCGCGGCACATGATGTTGTCGCGACCATGAAAGACGGAGAGATGATAATGATCGAAAATCTACAGCGCGATCCGCGTGAAATTGCCGGAGATGATTCATATGCAAAGGAATTGGCATCGCTGGCGGAGATATATGTCAATGACGCGTTCCCAAGCGCGCATCGCAAAAGCGCGACGATGACCGGAGTTCCAAAATTCCTGCCTTCGTATGCAGGTCTTCTCATGCGTGACGAAGTGCGCGAGATAAACGCTGCGCGTTCGCCGAGTTCCCCATCGTTTGCCATCCTTGGCGGTGCCAAATTCGAGACCAAGGCGCCGCTCATCAAGCTGCTTCTCGAGAAGTATAATCATGTATTTATTACAGGTGCCTTGGCCAATGATGTGTTCAAGGCGCGGGGGCTTCCTACGGGCCGATCTCTCATCTCGAAAGAATTGCCAGGTGCCGATATTCTCTCAAATCCGCGATTTCTCGCACCGATTGATGTCACCGTCGAGCGCTCTGACAAGCAAGCGCGCGTGAAAAAGCCCGAAGAAGTTGAAACTGATGACAAGATAGTCGACATTGGGCCCGATACGGTAGCGATGCTTGCGCCGCATATCGCAAGCGCGAAATTTATTCTTTGGAATGGTCCGACAGGGATTTTTGAAGAAGGATATATCCGATACACTCAAAATATTGCCGAGCTCGTCGCAAAAAGCGAAGCAAAAAAAGTCATCGGCGGCGGCGATACGATCGCGGCGATAGAGCAGAGCGGTGTCGATCAATCCAAACTCGGGTTTCTCTCTACCGGCGGCGGCGCGATGCTCGAATATCTATTGAAAGGCACGCTTCCCGCGATCGAAGCCTTGAACTGAATCCACAGCGCGCGGCGCATAGTGCCGCGCGCTGTGCTACGCTTCGCGTAATGCCTGCGGGTTCCTCTTCGAATCGAGTATCACAACTTGCGCTCGTCGCGCTTTTTGCGGGACTCGGTGCAGCGCTTGCGGTCGCGCTTACCACCTGGGGCATGCAAACATTTGCAGCGCACAAAGCCGCCAGTGGACTTGCTGGATATCCAGAAGCACAGGCGTGTAATGTGCTCGGTATACAGATACACGGTCAAGTCGTCGGAAGCCGCTCATATGTTCCAGTTGCCGATATGCAACCCCTGCAGAATCCGGATGGCAGCGCGACGCTCATTGCCCAGAATTACACGATCGCGGACGAAGCCGATGACTTGCTCCGAAATGCTTCGAGGGATGAGTCGATAAAAGCGATACTCCTTGATATCGATTCAGGAGGAGGCTCGGTTGTCTCGGGCGACGAGCTCTCGGCGAGCATTCGCAAGGTTGGGAAACCATCCGTTGTGGTGGTACACGATGTCGCGGCATCGACCGCATATCTCATAGCATCAGCCGCCGATCGCATTTTTGCATCGCAGGATTCCGCGATAGGGAGCATTGGGGAAACGGCCTCATTCATCACGCAAGTAGAGAAGAATAAAAAAGACGGATTGAAATACGAAATTCTTTCATCGGGGCCGTTTAAAGATATGTATAGCCCTGACAAGCCGATTACCGATGATGAACGTAAGCTCATCATGCGCGATATCCAAATCGGGCACAACAATTTCGTAGAACTTGTTGCCTTGTACCGTCACCAGCCGGTCGAGGCAATAGAAAAGTTAGCTGATGGCTCGACAATGCTCGGCCGTGCTGCGCTTGCGAGTGGCCTCATAGATGAGATCGGGGGCATGTGGGAAGCGCTGGATTACCTCGAGAAGCAGATTGGTGAGCCGGTCTCGATCTGCTGGCAGTAGATGTAAGTTGAACGCATACCAGTCGTCTTATCCACCATGAACTATCTCAAGAGGAGTTTCGCAGTTGCACTAACAATAGTCTCGCTTGGCGCTATGCCTATTGCAGCGGGAGCGCTTACGGTGGACGAAGTCCAGGCGCAGATACAATCACTCCTCTCGCAGATCTCCAGCCTCACAAACATTCTGAACACTCTGCGAGGACAGGCGAACACGGGAGTGGGCGTCTCTGGTTCGGCTGTTTCGCCAGAACCCGCCAGGCACCGTATCTGCGGAGTCGTGTGGCGGAATCTCTCGCAAGGCGCGCAAGGCGACGATGTACGCGCGATGCAGGAATTTTTGAGCGAACAAGGGTATCTTTCAGCGAATGCGACCGGATATTTTGGCCCGATGACCGCGAAGGCGGTTGCCAGTTGGCAAACATCACAGGGTGTTTCTGCTGTCGGCGCATTCGGTCCCATGTCGCGCGAGCGCGTCAAGATGTGGTGCGGGGGCGGAGGTGGCGGGAGCCTTCAAGCATCTCCGACGCGAGGCAACGCGCCGCTCACGGTGTACTTTTGGCACGTGATCGGAGGTGGTGCGTCGGAAGGGTACTCTATTGATTTTGGAGACGGAACGACGGGAACGCTTGATATCGGTTGCGGCGTCAATCCGCAATCCGGCGTCGGTGCATGTCCTCGTGCTCTCACCGCGTCGCATACGTATACTCAAAACGGCACGTACACGGCCACTCTTGTGCATTACACCAATCCGTGCGCTGGAGTGCGAACGGCGCCGACGGATGGTCCTGGATGGGAAGGCATCACATGCATGGCACCAATTAGTCAAGAAATCGTCGGCAAAGTGCAGATCAATGTCGGCCAGGTAGCGTGTACCATGGAATACAAACCGGTGTGCGGCTCGAAGCAGATTTACTGCAGCACGACGCCGTGCAATCCGGTTCAGCAGACGTACGGCAATAAGTGCACGATGGAAGCGGACGGCGCGACGTTCCTCTACGATGGCCAGTGCCAAGACGTTTACGGCAACAGGCCACCGGTGATTTCAGGATTCTCCGGTCCGACAACGTTGAGCGTCAATCAAACAGGAACGTGGACGATTAATGCGAGCGATCCTGAAAATGGCCAACTGAGTTATCGTGTTTCTTGGGGGGATGAAAATTATGGACTTGCACCGCACGATGCGACTTTAGTCCCTTTGTTTATTCAAACGACCACCTTCACGCACGCGTACGCCAACGCTGGCACCTATACCGTTAGCGTTACTGTGCAAGATTCGAATGGTCAATCAGCGCAAACAACAACGACAGTGCAAGTGGGAAGCGGTGTCGCCTGCACGATGGAATACGCGCCGGTGTGCGGCCAGCCGCCGGAGCCGGCATGCCGCCACTCGATTCCCGCTTGTATGATTGCAACTCCAGGGCCGCAAACCTATAGCAATCGCTGCATGCTGAACGCCGCAGGCGCGACGTTCCTCTACCAAGGTCAATGCGCAAATATGTACTAGATAGATGGTTGTATATCCCCACAACTACAGGCGGCGTGGCGCATGTGCTTGTATCATTCACGCATGACCCTCACTGCCGTCATCGCACTTCTGCAAGCCGCACTCACACTCCTCACGCTTGTATCTGCGCACCCGGAGCTCGGCCAGAGTTCCCGCGACAACGCAATGCAGGTCGCGTCGCAAGCGATCACCGTGGCGACACAAGCGCTTGCGAACCCGCAGCCCTCTTCCACGGTACCACCGACGCACACAACTCCGATTTCCAGCCTCATCAACGTCCAGACCTGCCAGCATATCACCATCCCCGCATGCTCGACAACCCTTGCTGCTTCATACGACAACAAAGGCTGCGTCACGAGCTATACGTGCGCACCGGTGCAGACGACAACTGCAAACACCCAAATGCAGACGACGAGTACGCAGCCAAAGAGCGATGGGAGTTGTGTCGTGCACAATGCCTATTGTGGGGACACAATTATTCCAAATGGGGATTATTCCTATTATGACTGCTGTCTCGCCGGTATCACTGCGCTGTGCCAAAACGGTACTTTGGTGCCTTCACAATGGGTTGGTCATGGTGCGAACGTACACACAACGAATTGGTGTCCACAAGATCCTGGGCACTATACAGCGTCCGATATTCGGATAAAAAAAGATGTAGTACCTATACGTGATGCCCTCGACAAACTATTACAGTTGCACGCCATATTTTTCAAATGGAAAGACAGCGCGATGCCGCAAAGCGAACAAATGGGACTCATCGCGCAAGAGGTGCAGAAAGTATTTCCCGAGTCCGTCATTCAGGATGCGAGTGGCACGCTCTACTTGAATTACGCCTCACTTATTGCGCCTATTGTAGAGGCTCTAAAAGAGCTTAAGGCCCAAAACGATGCACTCCGCGCAGAAATAGAATCGTTTAAAAACCACGAATCCCATTAAGATTTCGGACGACAACGTACTGTGTTTATCCCCATCGTGAAGGCTAATAGAGAGTGACGACGGGTATACTAGACCCATTGCTCCGAAGCTCTGCTTCGGTGCCAACGGAACAAAGAGTATGCTACCTGCATGGAGAAACGTCATATTGCGAAGAGCCACAACACAAGCTGTTTGCTCTACCACGTCGTCCTTCCGATCAAGTAC
>JACRFH010000064.1 GCA_016217975.1 Candidatus Kaiserbacteria bacterium
ATATATGCGCGGTTTTGTCAAGGTCCTTCTTCGACACTTTGCGATTCAGACAGTGGGGGAAGGTTCCGGCTATTTTTTTTAAATTCGCGAAGGCGGGCGAAGCCTGACTGAGCGAATCACGCGCACAAAGCGCGTAAGAGATGACGTTATTTGAGATGCCGGATTAAAACAACGACATCGGCGCCGACCGGAGTGTCGCGCCGGGATTTTCGCCCCGACAAACGACCGTCGGGACGAAAATCTAGAAGCGAAAAAATGAGGACACGGCAATACTTGGCCGGCAACCGTAAAGATTGGTGGTGAGAAAGTATTTTACGGAGGCCGCGGCGAGTGCAATTCTTGGACCATTTCGCGCTCAAGACGCTGCGTCCTGTGGAGGATTTTGTCTTGATTCTTTTTAGGCAGGGTCAATAAGATCTTCGTGTACTCGGAGCTCGTAAACAGCGCAAAGTGGTTCTGGCAATAAATAATAATGAATGCGGCATTTGGCAGCAGTTGGTTATAAACCCGGGGCCGCGTGCGACGGTTGAGTTCCTCTCGCCCCTGACGTTTGAGATGCAGCTGTAGAAGGTTGTATGTGAGTGCCACGAAGATGACTTGGTTGACGACCAGTGAGAAAGCCCTGGACGTAAACTTCGTTAAATCCCAGAAGCACTTCAATTGCCGATGACCTTCCTCAATATCAGTGCGAAGATGATATTCCTCTCGCCTGCCGGCTGGATCCTCCGGCTTTTCGAAAGTCTTGGTGTCCAAGAGCATCCAGATGTCCTGGTGCCCATCGGCATACGTTTCACGGTTGACGATCACCTGGAGCGAAACCGGGCAGCTATCGAGACTCGTAAGATTTGACAGACCAGCAACTTCGCTTTTCACCAAAGTCTTTTCTGGAGCTGGCGCAGGCTCTTGGGCTTTACGCGCTGCCACGGTCTTCTGACGTTTGGCCTCCCGAAGGCGAATAGGCTCTGGCGCTTGGGGCAGGCGAGCCGGCGCGATAGGGCGCGGGGCCGGCGCAAGAACTTCGCTGAATTGGACATTCGGCAATTTCAAGAGTCCCAACGCATCCTGGTAGATATCCATGTTCTTCTTGATCGGCATGAGAATATCGATGCCATGGGCCAGCTTGCAGTGGCCTATCTTTGCCCCATCGATAAAACCGCGATCAAGGATGAGCCTTTTGATGATTCCAGTTCCTACCGCCGCGACGAACTCATCGACCAAGTCGTAAAGTATCGGGCATTCGTGGTCATTGCCCGGCACGATGCGCATGGCAATCCGCGTAAAGAAAGTGCGCTGGCGGTCGGTATGCAGCAAAGACACCATCTTGTAGCAGCGGCGCCACTGGCAGCGCGCCGCTTTTTGAGGAGCCATTTTCTTAAGTGACTCTGCCTCCACGGGATGGTTATTTTCGTCGAAGAGCATTCTTGCTGAATTCTCATAGGCCGGATTATCCGGCACAAACAGATAAGAGGCGTCCCCGCTGAATATGCCCTCGGGGTCGAATGCTTTGTGCAGCTTGAACACCTTGGCCACTTCGCTGTTAAACCAGGCCATCAATCGTTGAGCGTCGGTGGCTCGCGCGAATTTGCGCAGGTAATCCTGATCGCAAGGGGTCTGCCGGTCGTAATCATTCTTCTCGTTAAAGCCCGCGCAGCTTAAGGTCACGTCGCCGGTCTCGGGATGTTTGGTCTTGTGGCCAAGCTCAGGCCCGAAGGCGTTGAGCATCCCGCCGCAACGAACCACATAGGGATAAGCGTTGAAGCTGTGCACGCCGTGTAAGCGCATGGAAATATTGCTGGCCATGTAGAACCAGACGGGAACGTCATGTTTTTTGCGCGGGGAAGGATAGGTAGCGGCAAGTTCCTTCAGAATCTTCTTGGCGCCGATGTAGCGGAAGAATTCTGTTTCTACTACTTCGCTGGCGGTATCCATGTAGTCGAACTCGCCTTCTTGAAATCGCTCCAGGACGAAGCCTTGGTCACGCTCGTAGCAAACGATGTCCATCAGGGCTCCTTCTTCCTGACTTGCTCGATGGCATTAATCGTGCGCAGCATCGCAACGTAAAGTTTTACGAATTTGGCGCGGGCGCTGCGGAAACGTCGATAACGCCCGGTCAGCAAGTGAAGTTCTTCGATTCGCTCCTTGGGAACCGTCCACAGGCGTGTTCTTCCCTCGACATTGGTACTATGGACCAGCGTGACGTGAGGCTGTCCCTCAACGCAGCGGCAATAGGCTTTGCCGCATTTACGCCGCAGCGGGTAGACGTTTCCCTTGACCATGGGAGAGTCCTCCAGGAAAATGGGGAGGAGATGGCCAGGCTGATCTTTTAGCTGGACGAGTGTTTGCCGGAGGCGGCTGAGGTGACGGCGGGCTCTTTGCTGCATGTATATAATATTATTACATACAGTAAGGTATAAGTCAAGGTGTTTTTTAGGGGGTGGGGGGCCAGATAGGCTAGGTTACGGAAGGAGCTGCCTGTCGGTGGAACGCGGGGCCATTCCTATTGTCTGAATCGCAGCTATTTCCCAAAAAATCAGGTAACTTTTGGTAGTGCGACGGGAAAGTAAGCGCGGGGACTTCACCAAAACGGTGAAAAATTTAGGGTAAAAAACCGGCAGGCAGAAAAAGGGGCAAACCTCTCGATTTTTTTGCGTGGAGCTTCCAGATAAAATAAAATGTACCTCGGAGTCAAGACGGTAATCTAAACCACCGAGGTACAGGTATATGATAATAAAAAGAGTAGAGGAATACAAGCTCTCGACGACAAAGCAGGCCA
>JACRFH010000065.1 GCA_016217975.1 Candidatus Kaiserbacteria bacterium
AAAGTATATACTGGGCTCCATGTTGCCTGATGACGCAATCGCGAAGCATTTCCGGCTCAATGCTGTACATACGTCATCGCTCCGGCGTCTCGGCCTCATTCGTCTCCGCGACCTCCTCTACCACTTCCCTGTGCGCTACGAGCAAGCAGGAAGTGAAAGCCATGCAGTGTCGCTAGTGCCTGGCACCAAGGTGACACTCATCGGGAAACTCTCGGGCCTCAAAGCAAAAAAGCTCTGGAAAAGTAAGCGCAATATCACCGAAGGATGGTTTGAGGATTCAAGCGGTCGCGTCAAAGTCATGTGGTTCAACCAGCCCTACATGAAATCGTATGTGAAGGAAAACGATGTCGTAAAAATGACCGGCGCCGTTGGTGGCTCTTCCGATCGTCCGTATATTTCAAATCCCGAAGTCGAGCCCTCGACCTTTGACGAATCCGCCCGGAACCTTTTTGCCTCTTCTAGCAACCCCGAAAAGCAGCAAGCTGCCTACGGGGCAGGCCAGCGACAAGCAGCTAGCAACTTGTTCCCCGTCTATCCCGAAACAAAAGGCGTCACAAGCAAGTGGTTCTATCATGCGCTTCAGCGGCTCTTTGCCGCAGGCGTACACAAAAAGATAGACGATCCGATCCCCGAAGACGTGCGCGCACGCTATCATCTTCCCGATCTTGCATCCGCATTAATATGGCTACACGTTCCGGAAAAACTCCCGCACACTGAATCTGCTCGCAAACGCTTTGCATTCGAGGAAATATTTGTGCTCCAAATCGTGCGCGCTCTCGAGCGCAAGGAAAATGATGCGGAAACCGGATTCGCGCTGCATGATGCAAAAACGAAAGCGGATACCTTTCTTGCGTCGCTTGATATGACACCAACGAGCGCGCAGGCTCGCGTAGTCAACGAGATACTGGTGGATCTCGAGAAACCACATCCGATGGCGCGTCTCTTGGAGGGCGACGTCGGAAGTGGAAAGACGCTCGTCGCAGCAGCGAGCAGCTATGCAGTCGTGACGTCGCGCCCGCCAGGCCGAACCAGCGGTACGCTCCAAGTCGGATATATGGCACCCACAGAAATACTTGCCGCGCAGCATTTTGAATCTTTCATCAATTATTTCTCCTCCAGAGGAGGATCCGCCTCCGGCGGACGAGATCTGTCCATCAATATCGGTCTCATCACCGGAAGTGGATGCAAGAAATTCCCATCGAAATCACGCCGGGGGTATGCAACCGATATTTCGCGAACACAACTTTTGAAATGGGTGGCAAACGGCGAGATCGCGATGCTTGTCGGCACCCACGCACTGATTCAAAAGAAAGTGCAGTTCCAACATCTTGCGCTTGCAATCGTGGACGAACAGCACCGTTTTGGCACGAGGCAGAGAAGAGCGCTCGCGCATAAAGCTAAATCGCCTAAGGGCGATCGCTCGAACTCGCCGGAGGCGAGTTTTAGAGGCGATGCAGTACCGCATTTTCTCTCGATGACCGCGACTCCGATACCACGCACACTCGCGCTTACGATGTATGGCGATCTTGATATTTCAATCTTGGACGAACTTCCCCCGGGCCGCGCGAAAATAACCACAGAGATCGTGAAGCCCGCGGAGCGGGAAAACGCATACGAAAAAATGCGCAAAGAATTGCAAAAAGGTCGTCAAGCGTACGTAATCTGCCCGCGCATTGAAGAGCCTGATCCTGCAAAATTGAATGCGCTCCAGGCAAAAAGTGCAAAAGCAGAAGCGGCACGTTTGCAGAAAGATGTATTTCCTGAATTCGCCGTCGGACTGCTCCATGGCTCGATGACACCGAAAGAAAAAGAAAATGTGATGCGAGAGTTCGCTGAAAACAAAATCCATATACTCGTGGCCACATCAGTTGTCGAAGTCGGCGTCAATGTCCCCAATGCGACGGTAATCATGATAGAAGGCGCCGAGCGATTCGGCCTTGCGCAGCTCCATCAGCTTCGGGGGCGCGTGATGCGAAGCTCGCATCCGCCGCTGTGCTTCCTTGTCCCAGAGACCAAAGGAGAAATGGCAATGAAAAGATTACGCATGATGGAAAAGTCGCAGGATGGATTTGTACTCGCAGAAAGCGATCTCTCCAATCGTGGTGCCGGAGATCTATTCGGCCGCAAGCAATGGGGAGTCTCCGACATCGGCATGGAAGCTCTCAAAAATCCACGCCTCATCGAAGCTGCACGCCTTGAGGCCTTTGCGCTTATTGAGCGCGCCCCTTCGCTATCGGAATATGAGGCACTGCGCACGCGTGCGGCACTCGCGGATGCCGAGATGCATGACGAATAAAATCAGCAATTGGCACCTTGCCAGTCGCATTTTTTCCATCCCCCGCCCGAACATTTCATGATGGGAAGCTGGGTACCGCCGCTGTAGGTGCCGTTGGTGAAAAACGGCTCATAGGGAACCTCATTGCCATTTGCGACCTGCTGGTTCCCCCACGGCGTCGTACATCCTCCGCCGACATTCGTCACATTTGGTATAGATTGCGCGACGCCGTTTTTGTCGACCCATGCGCCATTTCTGCACGTGAGCGCGAGACCGCCATAATTCCCGCATGAAGTCAGTGGTAATTTTACGTCCGCACAATTTACTTCAAGTGTGATACCGTCGGCGTACGAAATGCCAGAATAGATGCACATTTTGGGCTCTACAAAAGGTGTCGTATTTGCGCCGTTCTTCAATAGATCGGCAAAAAATTGAGACGAGTAACTATCAGAACTACTGGCATTAGTACTCACATTGCTCGAGACGGACGAGCCTGAGACGAAAAACATGGGACTCGCCGTGCGCGCAATCGCAGCACCGGAAGAAAGTAGTGTCGCAAGGAAACGATACGTGCCGTTCCCCACGCTACAGAGACCCGTGCACGCTCCTCCAGGCTGCGCTATCTGCACTATACACGTGAGCGGATCTCCTGCGCACGTATCCGTGTTTGATGGAGGCACGGGAAGCGTCCAGTAATACGACCCGCTAGATGGCAGGCCCGACGATACGGTACCGAGCAATTGGCCGGAAGCGTAGTAAAGCGAGAGCGCGACGCTCGAGCTTGCGGGAGCGTTCACACTCGTCCATGCTATCGGTATGGTCCCTCCAGGAGTTGCTGTAGTGCTCGTCGCGGGTTTGGTAAAAATAATGCTCGGTCGCACTAAAATTGCACTTGTCTGCGTGGCCATTCCTGTCCCTGTGGGTGGAATAACAGCTTCGGGTCGGCGCTGATCCTGACAGCCCGCGAGTCTCCGAATCGTTGCAAGGGTTTTCGCTCTGACTGCGCCGTACTCACTATCCGATGATTTCACGATAGCTTGTGCTGTTTGAAAACGGCGCACGGCTGCGCGCGTAAGATTTCCATAATAGCCGGTAACCAGACCTTCGGGATATATCAAAGGATCGCGCGCAAGAAATCGCTGCAGCAGTGTGACGTCGGGACCGGAATCGGTATATGCAAGTATTTTCGCGGGGGCAACGCATGTGTCCGTTGCGCTCCCCGACTGCATCGCAAGAAGCTGCGCCTGCAAGACCTGCAACTGGGCAAGAAGTGCCTGGAGCTGCGTCTCTTGCGCAGAAAGAGCGCTCGCGCAAAGCGGAGCAAGCGTAAGAGTGACGAAAACCAGGGCCGCGCGCTTCATGCGCTAGTTCGTTATGGTCACGCCTGCAGTATCCACCTGTGACCCGCGCGTAAGCGTTATGGTGTAGCTTCCGGCGCTCCCATACGTATGCGTTTTCGTAAGACCGCTGACGACACTTTGCGCGCACGATGTGCCTTGCGGTGGACCCGTATAGTTGTCGTTGGAGCCGTCACCCCAGGTGAGCGTGTAGGGCGAGCATGACGATCCGAGACTGAATGTTATTTGCACGGCGAGTGGATTACCTCCAATCCCGGGCGTTATCTGCATTCCGCCAAGCGGAATATTCGTGTTCGGTGCTGGTGTCGTTGGTGTCGTTGGCTGGCTTGGAGCCGTCGGGCCATAGACGGTAACGGTGGCAGACGTCTGATGGGCTCCCGCCGAGAGCGTTATCTGAAACGTGCCGCCGTAATTATAGACATGCGTGTAGGTTTGATTTATTTGCCCACACGTATTTGCCGAGACGGGAATTTGGACGCCATTGCTTCCATCTCCCCAGTTGAGACTATAGATCGCTCCGACGCAGGAATTCGTGGTATTAACCGTCGCCTGCACATTCACCGATAACGGCGTGTTGCCGGAAATCGGTGAGACCTGAATGTAGCCGCCGACCGAGGATGCTTTGCCCGAAACTCCCGCGCCCGTGGAGCACAAAAGCGCGATTGCCGCGGCGGTGCGGGGGCCAACAACGCCGAATCCGGTACTCCCAGGCGTCCCAGATGAGACGATGTTGTACCTCGTCTGCCAATGCTCGACGGCTTTCTGCGTGAGAGAGCCGTAGTAGCCGCTTATGATCCCTTCCGGATAGATGGATGGATCGCCTGCGAGAAATTGCTGCAGACGAGTGACATCCGCACCGCTCGATCCTCTCTTGAGCACCCGCCCGATGTTGGGACACGTACTTGAATTCACTCCGGCGCCTCCGGCAACGGGCACACTCACGCCCGTTCCCGGGTAGACAGTACCGTTTGTTGAGGTGACAACTTGACCACCTTGTTGCGCCGCGAGCTGGGCTTGGAGTGCTTGCACCTGCGCAAGAAGCGCTTGAGCTTGCGCGTGCAGATCGGCGGTCGTTTGTGCTGAAGCGAGAGCTGGCAACGACATCATTACTAAAAGCGGAAAAACGATGAGTTTTCTCATACCCCAATTGTCGCATGGCCAAGACGCTCTGCAACTAGGCTATGTGGCCAACTCATGGAGTGCCGTAGGTGCGTAAAAGCGTATGTTGTCTTTAATTTCAGGATTGACTCCCATATCTTCTTTCGAGAACCACCTCATCTCGCCGTCTTCATCCTCAGGTGTCAACGCGTCACTTTCACTCGTACCAAGATAGATAAAATCAACATGCTCGTGATTCTTTCCAGCTTCGGTGTAATGACGATTAACGAATCGTGGCGGCAAAAGCTCAATGCTTTTATCCGCCCACCGCTTCTCTGATTCGCCGACGAGTTTGACGTCGAGTCCCGTTTCCTCTTTCACTTCCCTCTTCGCGGCCTGCACTGGATCTTCATCAAGCTCGATGTGCCCGCCAGGCGGAAGCCAGATGTTGTATTTCTTATGCTTGTGCAGAAGCACTTTATTTTCAAATACCACATACACGCTCGCCGTAAAATCTATTCTTTCGTGAATATGGGCCATGGTCAAGAGAGAATCCAGTAGTTGAGAACGCCATAGAAAAGGATGAGCATTATCATAATCGTGTTGAGAAAAATCCCGATTTGGTTCGCTTCTTTCCATGCACGATACGATGCATAGAGCCAGAAGATTTGCGACGTGAGATTGGAGATAAGTCCATATTGCGGCAATTTGAGCGCCGTCAACAAAAAGCCTAGGCCCGTAAAACCGACGAGGCCAACCTGCATTAAGGCATTGAACACTCGGTGATCAGAATTCATTCCCAAGATTCTATCATCAGTCCGCCCGGAGGGACTCGAACCCCCAACCGCCGAGGTATAAGCTCGGAGCAACTACCATTGTGCTACGGGCGGATCGCCTAACTGTATTGCAATTCTTCGTTATATTCAATCATCCGTTGTTGTGAAAATGTCCTACTTGTTTATCTTTCGCGACCGCGGATTATAAACAAGTTAATCAAACGCTCAAGTGATGAGTGCCGAGACAGACTCGCCCGAGTGGATGCGTTGAATGGCGTCGGCGACAAGCGGAGCCATTGGGATCACGGTGACTTTTACGCGCTTGGATTTGAGAAGTGCAGGATCATGGCGAATGGTATCGGTAACGATAAGCTCATCTACATGGCTCTCGTCGAAACGCTTGATCACCAATGCCGGGTCGGATGCGAACACCGCGTGGGTTGCATAACAAAAGATGCGCTTCGCGCCTGCTTTCTTGGCGGCCTGTGCATCTGCGACCATTGTGCCGCCAGAATCGATTATGTCGTCTACAAAAAGTACGTCCTTGCCTTCGACGGACCCGACTATTTTGATGGATTCTTTGTCAACTTCGCCCGGCGCAGAACGACTCTTATAGAAAACAACGAAATCATCCTGGCCAAGCCTGCGCGCGTAGCCTTCGACGCGTTTAGTACCTCCCTGATCCGGGGACGCTACGACGTAGGGGTCGGTGAGAATACTTTGAAGATACGGAACAGTGACCTTTGACGAATATAGATGGTCGACGATGCGCGGATACATGAACCCCGCGGTGGGCTCGGAGTGAAGATCGAAGAAAAGTGCACGGTCAACGCCGGTATTTCCCAAGAAGCGCATGATCGTACGCGCGGCAAGCGGGACGCGTGGTCTGTCTTTCCTATCTTGCCTGTTGTAGCCAAGATACGTGGGCACGAGGGTGATGCGACCGGCACTTGAATCGTGCGCGGCTTCGGCAAGCAACACCATTTCCAAGATATTTTCTGCAGGCGGATTTGTCTGGTTGATGATAAAAACGTCCGCATCGCGGACGTTCTCGAGTATCTGCACGCGCACCTCGCCATCGCGGAAGCGGTTGACCATCGCCTCCCCAAGCGGTACTCCCAGATGTTTGCACACGTCTTCGGCAAAACCCTTCGATGCCGTGCCTGCGAATATCTTGATCTTGCGGTGTCCGTTCATAGATGGTTATTGTATACCATATTATCTGACGGCTTTTGCGACTGCGGGGGCAACGCGTTTGTCGAACATGTCGGGGAGGATTTTATTTGCGGTCGGCTTTGGGACGAGCGCCGCGATTGCATGGGCAGCCTTGAGTTTTATTTTTTCGGTGATTTTCGTGACGCCGTGATCAAGCGCACCGCGAAAGATGCCGGGGAATGCAAGAGAATTATTGATCTGATTCGGGAAATCCGAGCGACCGGTACCGACCACATATGCGCCTCCCTTTTTGGCTTCATCCGGCATGATCTCTGGCGTCGGATTTGCCATCGCAAATACGATTGCCTTCTTTGCCATGAGTTTGATGTCGGCGGAAGTGCAAAGGCGCGGACCGGATACACCGAGAAGCACGTCTGCGCCCTTGAGCGCATCCTGCAAACTTCCACTTTCATTCTTTGGATTCGTCCACGACGCCAAATCTTTCTTGTGACCATCAAGACCGGGCCTGTTCCGTGAAATGATACCGGTGCGATCAAGCATGATGATATTTTTTGCTCCTGCTGCTTTCAAAAGCTTCGCGGTCGCGGTGCCTGCCGCCCCCGCTCCTGCAATCACGATTCGTACCTGTGACATTTTCTTGCTCACAACTTTAAGTGCATTTACAAGTCCGGCCAAAACGACTACAGCAGTTCCGTGCTGATCATCGTGCATTACCGGAATGTCGAGTACGTCCGAGATTCTTTTTTCTATCTCAAAACATTTAGGTGCGGCTATATCTTCGAGATTAATGCCGCCGAATGCGGGAGCGACCGCGAGAACTGTTTCAATTATCTTTTCCGTATCCTGCGTATCCAAGACGAGCGGTATTGCGTCCACATTCGCGAATGTCTTGAAAAGCGCACACTTCCCTTCCATGACCGGAAGTGCGCCGAGTGCGCCGATGTTGCCCAGTCCCAAGACCGCCGAGCCATCGGAGATCACCGCAACCATTCTTCCTTTAATAGTATAGTCTCGCGCAAGCTTTTTATTCCCCGCTACGAGCATCGAAACTGCCGCTACTCCGGGGGTATACACCAGCGAAAGATCCGCCCTGTTTCGTACCGGCGCAGCTGGGATGATGCGAATCTTCCCGCCCAGTCTTTTGTGGAGTGATAACGCCTTTTTGTCGTTTTGAGATTTGTTCATATAAAGAATTGATTATAAGTCGAGCACAGGCCATCCAGTATATATCCACCCCTTGCCTCGGCGATTCTCTATCCATTTTTTGCCACCCGATATATTCGATAACTTCTCATTTAACCTACCTACGG
Source organism: Candidatus Kaiserbacteria bacterium (assembly GCA_016217975.1). Classification (GTDB taxonomy): domain Bacteria; phylum Patescibacteriota; class Minisyncoccia; order Phycocordibacterales; family UBA2100; genus UBA10103. Next base: position 7,994 of record JACRFH010000065.1, read on the forward strand.
TCGAATTAACCGTTCCGTGGTTAGGTAGCTGCTCTTTGATTATGTTATGGGGAACAACGGTTCCTTTGTGGGAGATAAATAGGCTGAACACCTTCCACTGTTGAGGAGTGAGATACTCTTCGAATGTACCGCACGTCACACGTCTAACGCCAGGAAACAGCAAAAAGGGTCCCGTTTTTATAGGTTCTCCCTGATCGACGATTGTCTCCCTCTTGCGGTCCATATTCTTGTCTGATCTGACAGCACGCAAACTTCGCGCATGCAAACCTGCACGACCATGCGATGCGACAAGTTTTTCCCAAGTTGCATATTCTTCTGGAGAAAGCCGATATCGTTCGAAGGCTTCGTCCCGACTTATAAGATTAGTATTGACGGCAGATACGACATTTGCTTTATCCTCCGATCGCCAAAAATACTTATCTTGAGAGACGCCTGGAGCCCAAGTGGCGGGGGGAAGATCCTCAAGAGTCAACACTGTTCCATCACTCTTCCTCGGGATCTTATTTTTACCTTTCTCGGCCTGCTCGTTCATACCTATTGGTAGGACAAACGTAACACAAAGGTCATTCTCGCACTATCTCACCTTCGGAGTAGCGGATCTTCCCGCCGACGATGGTGTAGACCGCTTTGCCGGTGAGCTTCTTGCCGATGAAGGGTGAGTTCTTGCCCTTTGAAAAGAATTTCTTGGCATCGACGATCCATTCCTTATCGGTATCAAATATCGCGATGTCGGCGTCGGCCCCTACGGAGAGATGGCCCTTGTCGACGCCGATGATCTTTGCGGGAGCTATCGTCATCTTTTCTATTCCCTTCGAGAAGTCGATGTGTTTCTTTTTCACCAAGTAGGTATTCATGACCGCAAAGCTTGTTTCAAGTCCCACGAATCCGAATGCCGCGTCTTGAAATGCTTTTATCTTGTCCGGCTCGATGTGCGGCGCGTGATCGGTCGTGAAGCAATCCACCGTGTCGTCCTTGATGCCTTCAATGATCGCATCGATGTGGTCTTGTGAGCGAAGTGGTGGATACATTTTCGCATTGGTGTTGTAGCCCATGCATTCCTCGTCGGTGAGCGCGAAATGCTGGACCGAGACTTCAGCCGATATGTTTTTGGCTCCACGCTTTTTTGCTGCGCGAATTTCGCGCATAGCCCCCGCGGTCGAATTATGGAGGAGATGTAATCGCGCGCCAGTCTCTTCTGCAAGCAAGATATTTTTGTAGACCGCAAGGTCTTCGGTTCCGGCAGAGATTCCCGGAAGGCCGAGCTGGGTCGAGACCCAGCCTTCGTGCATGACGCCGCCTTCGGTGAGCTCTTCCGTCTCGCAGTGACTCATGAGGAGCATGTCGCAGGTGCGCGCGTATTCCATCGCGCGCTTCAAAACCCCTTCGTGCTGCACATCCACGCCATCATCCGTAATTGCAATCGCGCCAGAATTCTTGAGTTCGTTTATTTCACTAAGCATCGCGCCATTTTCACCCTTGGTGATGGAGCCTGCCGGATAGATGTTGATGAGATCAAGCTCCCGAGCGCGCTTGAGAATAAATTCGATCACCGTTTGATTGTCGGCAATCGGTGTCGTGTTGGGCATCGTCACTACGCTAGTGACTCCTCCGGCAAGCGCGGCCATACTTCCCGTCTCAAGCGTTTCCTTATCTTCCCTTCCCGGCTCTCTGAAGTGCACTTGGATATCTATGAGGCCCGGTGTGACGACGAGCCCGCTTGCATCAATTGTCTTGTCCGCTTTTTCTTTTAGATTTTTCCCAATCTTTGCGATCTTCCCATTTTCAACAAACACATCCATCACTCCATCGACGTCATTTTTCGGGTCTACCACTCGTCCGTTTTTTATCAAAAGTGTAGTCATACCCGGTTAGTACAATTTCGAATAATTTCTTGTGTGGCAATAACAGCTGTCGCACGAATAACCACTTCAGTTGTTGTTCTAGATTTGGTTTGGTTTGTGTTCATAGTGAGCCATTCGAAATTGTCCTACCGGGCATAGTCATTTGCGGACAAACTCTTTAGTCTTTCCGTCGATGCGGTCGCACAGAAGCCACAAGAGCGCCTTACGGACCGCCATGCCATTTTCTACCTGGCGCAAGATGTGCGACTGCTCATCTACGGCGGCGAGCGCGGAGTGCACGTCGATATCGCGGATGACTGGTCCTGGGTGCATAAGAATTGCGTCCTTGCTCGCCAAGTCGAGGCGTTTGCGCGAGATTCCGAACATCTTGGAATATTCGCGCAGCGATGGAATGAAGCCGTTGGCCCCGCGCTCACTCTGCACTCGCAGTGCGTAGACGACATCAGCGCCTTTTCCGCCAGAGGCGGATCCTCCTCCGGAGGACAGCGCCTCTTCAATGTTTACAAATGTTTTTACGCCAAACTTCTCGACTTCTTTCGGCAAGAGCGTGAGTGGTGCCGCGACGCGGATCTCGGCTTTAAGCATTTTGAGGAGTCGCACGAGCGAGCCAAAGACGCGTGAGTGCGTGATGTCGCCGACGATCGTCACTGTCTTCCCTTTCATATCCTTGGATCCGAAATGATCGAGCATGGTGAGGCCGTCGAGAAGCGCTTGCGTGGGATGTTCGTGCCACCCGTCGCCCGCATTCACGATCGATGCCTGCGTGTGCCGCGCCGCCATCTCGGGCACGCCGGATTCTTTGGAGCGGATCACGATTACTTTTACGTTGTATGCGTCGATGGTCTCGATCGTGTCGAGATAACTCTCGCCTTTTTGGAGCGAGCTGTTGGCCGAAACTCCCGCGGTATCCATCGAGAGCTGCTTGGCAGCGAGGTCGAAGCTTGAGCTCGTGCGAGTCGACGGTTCGAAGAAGGCGTTGACCTGCGAGTAGCCTTTGTTGAACGAAAATTTATAGGTGCGGTAGTCGCGGAATCTTCGTGCGACATCGTAGATGAGCTCCAAATCCTTCTGCGTTACCTGATCAATCGAGACGAGATCTTGGAAAGAGAGGTCGCGATTTTTCCGAAAAGAATTGAGATCCTCTTCGGCTTCAGAAGGCGGTTTCCTTCGTAGCGCGATATCAGCAGTCATTAAAAGAGAAGTATAGCATGTATCCCCAAAAAAGCAAGTTTGAGGCCGGGCAACGGTGAGCCGCCCGGCCTCGCGCGCAATTCACTTCTTCTCGGCTGGTTCGGGCTTAGCGACCACCTTCCGGAACTTTCGGGGAATTGCCCCGGTGTTCCGCAAGAGTCGCCTCGCCTGGGCGGAATTAGTATGTTCCGCCTGTTTCCTGACGAGATCGATGAGCTTGCGCGGTCCGCTTGGATTTGACACCTTTCGGTCTCCTCTATCACGAACGCAAGTCCAACCTATCACCGAAAACTCATGCTTGCGAATCACGCCAGCGGCTGGTGCTCGATGTCTTCCTTTTTCTTGGGAGTCACGCCATTTGCGATGAGGATCTTCTCGAATTCGTCGCGTTCTATTGTTTCGACTTCGACAAGCGCTTTAGCAGCCTGTCCCATTATAACTCCCTCGGTCTTGGAGGCATCCGCGAGGAATGACGAACATGAACGACGACGATCGTTTCCTTCTCCACCGTGAAATATACAAGGTACGGATATGAGGAAACGGGCATGACACGGACCCGTTCGTTGCTCGTCTCAAGTCCGTAGCCTGGAAATTCTCCGATAGCAGTGACGCATCGTTCGATGGCACGCCGCACGCTCTCCGCCCCTTGCGGGCTTTCCTTGATGAGATAGTTTCGAATATCCGTGAGATCGCGCACGGCACGCGGGCTCAACCGCGTCTTCAATGCCATGGCTTGCGCAAGACTGCATCCACCTCCTTTTCCGACGCAAATTCGCCCCGATCAGCTTGCGCTAATCCTTCTTCCACGGCCGCGTTTTCCTCGGGCGAAAGCTGGTAGACACCACCGTGTCGTGCCCCAATCTCGTCGATCGTCTGTGCAAGTTCGTCGCGCGCCTTCTTGGAAAGAAGCGCGATACGCTCCGCAAGAACTGCCACGTCTTCCTCGGTCATGCCATCTACTATAGCATAATCCTTTTCATTAAAACGGCGTATTGAGATGTCATCTCATTACATCTGTCGGCAAGAAGAATTTCGGGCGCGTCATCGTCGGCAAGCACTCTCTCGCCCTCCCCGCAATCGCGTAATAGCCTATTTGCCCAATGCTCGAATGCTATCTCTAAGTTTTGACAATGACTGTCGAATGGCTTCCATCGTTTGTATCTCTGACTCGATTTTCTTTAGAGTCTCGGCACGATCTTGAGAAAAACTTAGTTTATCAATTTCATATTCAATGTTTCGCGACGCACTCTTGGCGTTTGTGCCAGCCCGGTCAACTTCCACAAGATTTGCAGTTCGCGCACTACTGATATTATCCATTTCAACTCCTATCGCTGCAGCCTCATCACGTCTACCGCGCTCTGCGTATTGCTGGCGCAGATTCCTCTTTGGTGCTAGGAGTTTTTCATACGCTGGTCCGGAAATGGCTTCTATTTCTTTCGAGAGTGTATCAATTGCCGCGAGTTTCTCTTTTGCAATATTACGAATTTGGGCTTCACTTAGTTTGCTGACATCAACCTTTGATTCAGCGCCGCCAATCTGTACACCTAACTCTTTTAGGCGGTCAGTTGATTTTTTTATCGCGTCTTGATGCTTGGGAAGTTCTTTCAATAATTTTTCGGCTGCGCCCTTTAAGCCTTCCTGCGCATGTGCTTCGCCCGAAAGAGTAGTGGTCGACAGCACGAATGCGGCAAAGGCGATTCTCAATCCGTCCTGTAATCTGTTCATTAACTGCTCACCTGCTCCACTAGCTTTTTCCAAGCCCATAATGTTTTATGGTTAAGTTCCTAATGCGTTGATCGTAGCACCGACAATCAAATACGCCAGACACTATTCAGGGTATATCTCAAGCCAGCGGCTGATGCTCGATGTCTTCTTTTTTCTTGGGAGTGACGCCGTTGGCGATGAGGATCTTCTCGAATTCGTCGCGCTCTATTGTTTCGACTTCCACAAGTGCTTTGGCAATCGCCACAAATGCTTTCTTGTGCGTCGTGATCACATCTTCGGCTTTCTTATAACAAGAGTCGATTATCTGCTTCACCTCATGATCAATCTGCTTGGCCACTTCTTCCGACCGCTCGCCACCTTCCAGGCCATTACCAAACATCGCGCGGCCGCGTGATGCATCAAACGCCATCGGGCCCATCTTGTCACTCATGCCGTAGAGCGTCACCATGTCGCGCGCGAGTGACGTGAGTACTTGCAAGTCATTCGATGCGCCCGTCGTGAGATCATCAAACATCATCTTCTCGGCAATGTAGCCGCCAAGTGAGACCGCAATGTCGTCAAGAAATTCTTTTTTCGACTGCATGCGCTTGTCATCAAACGGAAGTTTGAGCGTGTACCCGGCAGCTCTGCCGCGTGAAATGATCGAGACTTTGTGTACCGGATCGGCATATGGAAGCACGCTTGATACGATCGCGTGTCCCGCTTCGTGGTATGCGGTGATTTCTTTCTCGCGCCTATTGAGTACGTGTGAGGTGCGTTCGGGCCCAAGCATGACTTTCTCGATCGATCTGATGAGATCGAACTGCGTGAGCTCTTTCCTATCTTCGCGCGCGGCAAGAATCGCCGCTTCGTTCATAAGGTTGGCCAAGTCTGCTCCGCTAAATCCAGGCGTGCGTTCTGCGATGACGAACAATTTCACGTCGGGGCCAAGCGGCTTCTGGCGCGCATGCGTCGTTAAAATATCTTCGCGGTCTTTCCTATCCGGTAGATCAATCGTCACGCGCCTATCAAATCTGCCCGGGCGCAAGAGCGCAGGATCCAAGACATCCGGCCTGTTCGTTGCCGCCATCACGATCACTTTTTCATTGGGCTCGAAACCATCCATTTCGACGAGAATCTGATTCAAGGTCTGCTCACGCTCATCGTTGCCACCGCCGACCCCCGTGCCACGAATACGCCCCACCGCATCGATCTCGTCGACGAAAATAATTGCAGGCGCAGCTTTTTTGGCAGTCTGGAAAAGATCGCGCACGCGCGATGCGCCGACGCCTACAAACATTTCCACAAATTCTGATCCCGAGATCGAGAAAAATGGCACACCAGCCTCGCCTGCTACAGCTCTTGCAAGTAGCGTTTTTCCGGTTCCCGGTGCCCCCATCAATAAAACGCCCTTGGGAATTCGCGCACCGATCTGAATAAATTTCTTTGGATTTTTCAAAAAGTCGACGATTTCCGTGAGTTCCACTTTCGCCTCCTTCGCACCTGCGACATCTTTAAACGTCACGCGCTGCACTTCGTCTTCGGGCGATATCAAACGCGCGAGAGATCTCCCAAACGTAAATGCCTGCATGCCTCCGCCTCCGCGAAGCTGCCGCGAGAGATACCAGATGACACCAAAAAGAAGTAGTGCTGGCACAAGTATCGGCACAAGCGTGAGGAACCAAAATCTGATGCCGCCTTCGTCCTTGATATCGATCGCGACAGCCCCAAGCTTTTCCGGCGAAACCTGAAAGCCGGAGAGTGTCTGCGTGAGCGACGCCTCACTTTCTTTGCGCGAAGTCTTTGTCGTCTTGTCAGAGTAGGTAGCGGTGAGCGAATCGCCTTCGATTGTAATAGCCGTAATCTTCCCTGCATCGATGTCAGTTGCGATCTGCGAAAGCGGCACTTCCTCACTTTTATTCGTCACATAATCGCGCACGAGCGAGTAGCCGGCAGAAAGCGCGAGGAATACCACAAGGGCTAGGCCCAGCTGCATCCAGATATTTGGACCCTCCCCTTTTGGGGGCGAGACGTTTTTGCCCTTCTTGGGCTTGTCTTTGTTGGAAGACGGCATGATAGACGCATTATACATAATTAGCTCGCAGCTTCTAGTAACTAGCTTTTAGCCTCTAGCAAATCCGATTCTTTTACTTTTCTAGAAGCTAGCACCTAGAAGCTAGAAGCTATATGCTAGTGGGATGTCGCTCATAGAAAACGCAAAAGTAACGTTTGACTACGACCTACTCGAGACGATGGAGGCGGGTTTGGAGTTGTTTGGATTTGAGGTGAAGTCTCTGCGGGCAAAGCTGGGCTCGCTCAAGGGCGCACGCGTGGTCGCCCGAGGTGGCGAGGCGTATCTGGTAGGGGCCACAATCCCCGCCTGGCAGAAAGCCAACGCCCCCAAAAGCTTTGATCCAGAGCGCACCCGGCGGCTCTTGCTCAAAAAGCAGGAAATTGCGCATATTTCAAGCGCTGAAGGCCAGGCTGGATTGACAATAGTGCCACTTTCGGTGTACAATTCCGGACGAAATCTGAAGCTCTCCATCGCGGTGGCCCGCGGAAAGAAAAAACAAGATAAGCGTCTATCTATACGGGCCCGCGAAGAGAAGCGGCGACTAAAACGTCTTACAATGTAAGACGTTCGCCCGGCTCGGGGAGCTTAGGGATTGAGTACGTTGAAAGAGGAGTAATCAGCTTCAAAGTGTGGCTCCAACCAGAAAGGAAGGTGATTCCGTTGTGGGAGGTCCACGCCCTGATCGCAGTGATCACGGTCGTAGCGCTCGCCAGCTTGCTGGCCGTCGCGCGCCGACTTGATCGGTGACGGGGGGCGGGCTCTGAGGGAATTCGGACCCGCCACACTTTGGCGCTGATTGATGATCTTTGAAAATTAAATAGCCCAGCCGGTCCCCATGAGATATTAAGGTTCGACAGAGTACACGATTGATTAGATTACAGACTCGATAGTTGAAAAAGATTTTGGTATCTCACGAAGGCCGGTTGGAAAAGACCAGCCACTCAGCTAAAGTATGTCTGTGAACTACGCAGTATATATTCTCTATAGCGAGAAAGATAAACGTCTCTATGTGGGATGCACATCAAATCTCGACGAACGTCTTGCTCGACATCGAAGAGGAGAAGTCGGGGCGACCAGATTTCGGAGACCGTTAACGCTCATTCATTCGGAAGAGTTCGTCGACAAAGCGGAAGCGTTCAATCGCGAGCGATTTCTCAAATCTCTTTGGGGAGCTCGCGAAAAGAAGAAAATACTGCGGGAGTATCTTGGGCTAAAACATTCTGCTTAGCAGAATGTTCGCCCGAACATGCCATAGGCATGTTTTAGGGGGGTGACTGGCTTCGACAGGAAGTTCAGTTTGCCTGTGTGCAAGACGAAGGCGGACGAACCTTCTAAAAATCGTCCAAACCTAAGTGCAAACAAAACTGCACGGGGGGTTCTCTCTCCTATTCAGGTGGGAAATCTCGGCTTCGCCTTCGCCTAAACGCGCGGTGCGACCGTTCACTCGATGATTCCGATGCGCTGATGTGAACGTCATATTATCGGATACGGCTTTTAATTCACTCCGACTAAAAGCTTAAAGAAAGAGAGTCCGACGCACGACTATGTTGCGCATTCTGTAGGTCGTATGTCTAAACAAAATTGAATGCCCTACGTCTTGTAGATTCGCTTGCAGATCATTTTCTGGACTCGGGATCATTCCCCGACACCTCCACCCATTAGCAAAAGACTCCCTTTCGGGAGTTTTTTGCTATTTGTGACTACTCTACTTACGACCGCTATTTCTTCCAAAGCGTACTGAGCCACGACGCGTGCCTTTTGCCGCGAGCATCGCGTACTTCGCTTTCAAGCGCTTGCCCGTCTTCCTCGAGCGCGACTTCTTGTTCTTGATATCCTGATTTGCTCGTTTTGCCATTCGGAGACTATACCGTACTTCGTGAAATTCTCCTACCGATGCAGCCGATTCCAGATGTAGGCGAATGCATAGCCGATTACGTAGCCAATTATCGCAGTGATGATGATAAGAACTGCCGCAGCCGCGAGATCGAACGGACCGATGACAATCGGCATATGGATCATGTGCGCATAGAGGACGAAATCATAGATAGATTGGCCCCAGCCGAGCACGACGATAAGCGACCATACGATATGAAATCCGCCGAGAAAGATCGCAGTCGTGAGCGCGGTCTTTTGGACATTGAGTTGATTCATACTGATTGTGAATTCGTAATGACGAACGAAACCCGATGCAGTTCGTGTATCAACGGCGCTTGCTCTTTAGCTGATAATCCCGGCGCTCTTGCTCGCTGTATCCCTGTCGCTTCAACACGCGCGGTATCTCTACACGAATTTTTTTCGGCTTTTTCACCAACTCCTTCGCTTTTCTCGCTTTCTCCTTAAGCCGCGGCGGGCGCGTAAGGTGCATCAATTCGCGGAGCTCTTTCTTCGTGCGCTTATTGGTAATTCTTTTCATATATGAAATTATTTATCGCCACCTTTTGTCTCGTCTGGCTTGATCGGACTCAACATCGGCTCGTTGGAAAGTCGGCCGTCAATGACAATGTTGTTGTTCTTCTCTATCTCTTCAATCTGGAGACCCATCGCTCGAGAGATCTGCTTCGCGAGTGGAAGTGGCAAGATGTATGTGGAGAGCATGTCGCCGGATTGGAGCGTGAGATTCATGAGCCCATTGATGATGCGCAGATGCGACTTATCAACGAATATCTTCTCCGGCCCTGCATCAAAATCAAATGGAGGTTCCATACCCGGTCAGTACAATTTGGCATAGTTTCTGCCGTTGTTCAACTCGACCAAAGCCCGAGCTTGTTCGGGAGAATGAACTTCCCGCTCTTGTCTCGGACTTCTGAAACCAAGGCGATGCCAAATTGTCCTACCGGGCATATCATTTCACTCGTGAGAACGATATCTCCGGCATGCCAGCGGCATAGGCTTCTACCTGGTACTGCTGGAAAATAAATGTAACGCTATTTTTGCTTATGAGGAACGTCTGGTAATTCTCCAGAGTCGGCGTCGCGCCTTCGGGAAATTGCACTATGTCGAAGTCTTTTGTGAGCTGCTTCGTCGCCGCATCTGCGACTTCAGGCAGTGTCTTTCCAATGAGCGCGAGTGCTTCGTCAAGGGAAATCGGCACACCGCTCGAAGCATCAAAATTGAGACCGATCGCGATCGCATTCCCATGTGCGCCACCGGTATCTTGATAGAGAATCAATCTCGCACTTACGATATCGGGCCCAATGTATGCTGAATCATATGAGCCGTCGAATTCATATTTGGGAAATCCAGGCTCGTTATACGGCGGAACCATCTTGAAATCTGTCACAGCTCTATCAACGATTGCTTTGATCTGGATATCCGCCGCAGGAATCCCAAATTGCGGATACGCGACATTGATGACATAGCCACTCGTCTCTTCCTGGACGGTCGATGTGGCAAGTGTGGCCTGTGCCGGCGCAAGAGATGGCCCAGGCATGCGGAAAACGAACACCGCGCCGAGCACGAGAGCAAGAATAGCGGCTACGGTGATAAGGAAGGCAATGAAGCGAGGCATATACTACAGTTTAACAGAAACGGCAAAGATGGGTAGAATGGCCGAATGATGAAGCTCGACGAGATCGCGATCAATATTGAGCTGGTGCTCGTGAGCCTCATCGAAGGCGTGGCACTTGTGACGCTTGCGGAGCACGCAGCGGAAATCTTGCATGGACCTGATGCGCTTGTCTCGATTCCATATATCCTCGCAGGCCTCGCAATAATCCTTGCCTTCTGGTCGCAATCAATCTTGCATGCAGTCTCATTCATCCGCTGGCCCGTGCGCGTCGAGCACATGTTCCTCTACTTTGTTGCAGGATTTATACAGGTGATCGCGTATACAAATATCGATGCCGCAACAGCATGGTTTTTCTGGTGGAGCATTTTTACACTCGTCGCACTTTTGATGTATGCACTTGATCTCCGCATCATCCGCGAGTCGCGTGCTCGATTCCCCGCCGTTTTTCTCGCAGAAGTGGAGCGACGACATATTTATGAGATGAAATATCTCGTGCCAATCGCGCTTGTATTCAACGCGGGTGCGTTAGCATTCGCATTCTTTTTCCCAGAAACATTTTCCACGGGCATCGGCTTTTTCGTCCTCGGCTCGCTCCAACTCCTCATCTCCCTCCTCGCAATCTACGACTGCACAAAGAATTTCCGCGATCGTAGCGCGATGATCGCAAAATTGAACACCTAAAATGGCAAGGTTCGACCTTGCCATTTTTGTTCCAAGTTTCGCAAAACTAATTAGTTCAGCCAACTCCAAACTCTCGTCGCGAGTGGCAAGACGAGAAGTACGATTAGCATGTACGTACTGCTCTTGCCTGGGAAACGAAATCCGATCCATCTATAGACATAGTGATCGATGCAGGGCTCAGTGTACGTCGCCCTTCCTTCACGAGAGCGGCGTTTATTTTCCCAAGTGGTAAAAAGACATCCCCCAAAAAGCGGCCACGATCCCACCACTATGATCGCAAATATGAGTGTGCCGAGGCCGAGGTACGTTATAGAGATGCTTTCTGGATGTTGCAGCACATAATATGACAATTCAAATGAGACCGCGACGAACGTTGCAAAAATTACTACATGCAATACCAGCATCTGCTTTGAGTTCATGTCCTATGTTGTATGACCCCAGGGATTTGAGTTGTCGATAATGTTGACGCAAACGGAACTTCGTACTCTTTCATATCCGACAGATCACAAGGTTTTTCATACAGAAAATTGCGCGTGCGTGGATAAGAATCATGCACACCTTTCACAAAAGTGATTTGGAATGCTTTGTGGTTGGTAACGCCCGATGCATAAAAAGATTCGCTTGCACCAACGTAGTAGATGTTCCACGTCCTGCGGAATTTCTCGTCAAATATCGTGGGATCAATTGCTTTGATCCGTTCCCAATTTTTGTTGAGATTACCGAGCATCGCGCGCATGGTATCTGCATAGAAGAAACTTGAATTCTCGATATCAACTGCGTGCAGGTCGTTGTCTTCCATTGCTCCCAAGACACGCGCAAGGCTCAACAAATAGCATCCGCGCCAAATATATTTTCCAACAAAATATTCCATCATCCGGTGGTTCATATGGCCGGTAAATGTAATTACGCCAATTCCGCCGGGCTTGAGTGCGGAAGCAATATTCTCAAGCCATTCCCGATAGCAATTCATTCCGGCGTGTTCATAGACGCCGAGCGAGACATATTTGTCGTATTGTTCTTTTTCCTCTCCAAGCACTCGCGCATCGCGTACAACATTTTTTATTTTTTTGCCGAGCCCCATCTTTTGAATGCGCTCTTCGAAAACTCTATTCTGCTCCGGAATGAGACCATAGTTCACGACGTTTGCCCCGTATCTCTTCGCCATGAGAAGCGCCATTGTGCCCCATGCAGTACCGATTTCAACGACCTTATTGCCTGGCCTCAAGCATAACTTCTTACATATGTAATCGTATTTTTTGAATTGCGCTTCATTTTGGGTCTCCGCACCAGTTTCATAATAGCCTTCCGTGTATCCGTATAGTTCTCCGTTCATCAAATGGAAAAATTCGGCGGGAAGATTGTAGTGGCGATAGAGATTATCGAGCTCGACTTTAAAGTCTTTATTATCGAGACGATATTCCTGAATGCGCTGTAAAGCCCATGCCAACGGATTGCTTCGCTTATATTCTTTCGGAATCGCATAGTTCATTCGGACTAATTTTTCAAGGGCATCAGGGCCCTCAACATCTATCGTGCCATTTCTGTAGCTCTCGCAGAAACCAATGTAGTTGAAAATGAGTGTCCGCCACTCGGCGCCACGAGTCTTGAATATCATCGTAATCTCGGGTTCTCCAGAGACAGGCCGGAACGAAGAGCCGTCCGCGAATATAACTTTCATCGGGTACGGCTTGCTGCTTTTGGGAAGCGTATACGAGAGCACCTTGCGGATGATAAACCGCTTCATCGCCGGATTATCTCATAAGATTTCCACTCGTCATGCCATCTCCTCGTGTTAAAGTTTCCCACATGTCGCGATATCAAAAGAAAAAAGAGCGTCTTGAGAGGCAGATGCGAGACGCGCCAAGCAGTGTGCACCTCGACAAATCTACCAGCAATCTCTTTCGTATCCGCACAAATGCAGGTCAATGTTTGGATGTGCATGATTTTAATGAAGTCATATCCATAGACCCCAATAAAAAATGGGTCGAGGTCGAGGGAATGACAACTTACGAGAAATTAGTTGATGCCACGTTGCCATATGGACTCATGCCATCAGTCGTACCAGAGCTGAAGTCGATTACGGTAGGAGGCGCCGTCTCGGGCACAGGACTTGAGTCCTCATCGTTTCGTTTCGGCTTTGTACATGAAACTGTACTTGAAATGGACATATTGTTGCCCAAAGGGAATGTTATTACTTGCACACCCGAAAACGAGTATCGAGATCTTTTCTTCGGCATCCCCAACTCATATGGCACGCTTGGGTATATTTTGCGGCTCAAAATAAAAACGACGCCAATAAAGCCCTATGTGCATCTGGTGCACCGTCGCTTTAGCACGACTTCAGTGTATTTCGAGGCAATGAAAAAAGAAAGCGAAAAGAAAGCGGTTGATTTTATCGAGGGCATAGTTTTCTCTCCTGATACCAATGTTCTGACGCTCTCCACATTCTGTGATGAAGTACCCTATACGAGCGACTATACGTATATGAATATTTATTATCGTTCTGTTCTTGCACGCAACGAGGACTACTTAACAGTGCGCGACTATATCTGGCGCTTTGACACCGACTGGTTCTGGCGTTCTGACCTCTTTTATGCGCAGAATCCTCTCGTCCGACTTTTGTTGGGCCGAAAACGCTTGAATTCGGTATTCTTTACCAAAATCTTCCGATGGAATAGCCGGCTCAAGATCACCGAGCGCATCAATCAGTTCTTTGGTGTGCACAAAGAACAGATCGTCCAGGATGTAGAAGTGCCTATCCAACACGCGCCCGCTTTTCTTACATTTTTGCATGGCGAAATCAATATATTGCCAATCATGATAGGACCCGTGATTGGAAGCCCGGTGGGAATTGCACGCTTCCCGCTCTTCCCGCTTGATCCAAAAACGTTGTACATAAATATTGGGTTCTACGGTATCCGCCGAACCGACTATCCAGAATGGCATTTAAACAAACTCGTCGAGAAGAAAGTACTCGAGTTGCATGGTGTCAAAATGCTGTATTCCAATTCATTCTATGACCAAGAAACATTTTGGAGACTGTATGGCGAAGATACGTACAAGATTCTTAAGCAAAAATACGACCCGACGGGAAAATTAGTCGATCTCTATGCGAAGTGTGTAAAACGACTGTAGAGATATTCAGACATCGTTGATCCGAATATTACTGCTCAAAACAACCACATGACTCTCCTTCCGAGGCCGCGAATGGAGCGCTATATCTCAAATGGCAAGGTTCAACCTTGCCATTTTTCTATTCGAAAATAGAAGGGGCAGTTTCCATATGCTTCATGCAATCTTGAAATTGAAAAGGGAGACACTGATTCGTTGGAAATACTCCAACAACCCAAACATAGGCCGCGAAACAAACCAAAGCGAGCGTGACGAGAAATAGCGGATTTCTGAATGTGTTCGGCATAATTATTTGATTTTGAGAGTGGCGGGCCAGCGCCAGTTGCGGATTTCGGGCATGTCTTCGCCGTGAACGATGACGTATGTGCGATGTTCGGCTAGTTTTTTGTCCATGAGCTTGAGAAGTGCTTTTTCTTTCGTGCCTTTTTTCGGCAAAGAATTAATGACGTACTGCACTACGTGGTAGCGATCGATGGAATTCAAGACAGTCATATCAAACGGCGTTGTGGTCGTCCCCTCTTCCTGGTAGCCGTAGACATGCAGGTTTTCATGGTTGGGGCGACTATAGGTGATGCGGTGGATGAGCGAAGAATATCCGTGGAATACAAATGTGATCGGTTTGTTTTTTGTAAAGAGCTTCTCATATTCTTTGTCGTCGAGTCCGTGCGGATGATTCTTGCGCGGACGCAGTGTCATGAGATCAACGACATTTACAAAGCGCAGCTTGAGATCAGGTAAGTGTTCTCGAAGAATAGACGCGGCGGCAAAGGCTTCTAGCGTTGGCACGTCGCCTGCGCATGCCAAGACCGCATCGGGCTCGCCGCTCGCGGTACTCGCCCACTTTACAATACCGAGACCTTTTTTGCAGAGCACGGCAGCTTCGGCAAAAGTAAACCATTCGGGCATCGGATGCTTTCCCGCGACTACGATATTTATCTTGGCTGTACTCTTCATGCATGCGTCCATGACGGTAAGAAGTGTGTTGGAATCTGGAGGCAGATAGGCGCGCACGATGTCGGCTTTTTTGACGTAGATGTGATCGAGAAAACCGGGATCTTGATGCGTAAAGCCGTTATGTCCCTGTCGCCACACGTGCGACGTAATCAGATAATTGAGCGAAGGAATGGGTTTACGCCATTTGATACCACTTGCGATGTCGAGCCATTTTGCATGCTGGTTGAACATCGAATTGATGATGTGGACGAACGCTTCGTAGCACGTAAAGAGCCCGTGCCTGCCGGTCAAGATGTAGCCCTCGAGCCAACCTTCGCATTGATGTTCGCTAAGCACTTCCATGACGCGCCCCTCTCGTGCGGTGCTGTCGTCATCCTTGGTATAGCTGCCGAGCCACTGGCGATTGGTAACTTCAAAAACCGCGCCGAGGCCATTGGAAACGACTTCGTCCGGCCCAAAGAGACGGAAGTTTTTCATGTTTGACTTGATGACATCGCGCAGGTAGCGCGCGAACACTCTCGTTGCTCCTTCGCCGGGCTGCCCGTGCTGCGTAACGCGCACCGCATAGCGCTCAAGACTTGGAAGCTTCAAAGGCTTCATCAGGAGTCCGCCGTTGGCATGTGGATTTGCGCCCATGCGCTGTTTTCCATATGGAGCGAGCGCAGCGATCTCCGGCAACAGCTTCCCATATTTGTCGAACAACTCTTCGGGGCGATAAGATCGCAGCCAATCCTCAAACTCCGCAAGATGCTTACTGTTGATCTTGAGGTCGGCATAGATGACCTGATGCGAGCGGTGTGTGCCGGTGTTGCGCCTGCCGTCTATCTTTTTCGGACCTGTCCAGCCTTTGGGCGTCTTCAGAATGATCATCGGCCAGCGCGGACGCGTCGTGACCCCCCGTGTGCGCGCATCTTTTTGAATACGACGGATTTCTTCAGTCGCGATATCGAGAGCTTGCGCCATCAGGCCGTGCATGAGCATTGGATCACTCCCTTCGACGATACGGGGCTCGTAACCGTACCCGCGGAAAAGTTCCTCAAGCTCCTTGCGTGTGATACTCGAGAAAATCGTGGGATTCGCTATTTTGTGACCGTTCAAATGTAGTATCGGCAAAACCGCGCCGTCGTTTTTTGGATTCAGGAATTTATTGGAATGCCACGCGGTCGCAAGCGGGCCGGTCTCCGCTTCTCCATCCCCCACGACGCATGCAGCGACGAGATCGGGATTGTCGAACACCGCGCCGTATGCGTGACTTAGTGAATAACCAAGCTCGCCGCCTTCGTGGATAGATCCCGGGCACTCCGGCGTCACGTGGCTCCCTACGCCGCCCGGATACGAAAACTGCTTGAAGAGCTTGCGCATGCCGCGCTCGTCCCTGCTGATTTCTGGATATGCCTCGGTATAAGTTCCTTCGAGATAGGTGTTGGCAAGCAAGGCCGGCCCGCCATGCCCGGGGCCGGATATATAGAACATATCGAGGCCGTATTTTTTTATGATTCTATTAAGGTGTACATAGATAAAATTCTGGCCCGGGCTAGTCCCCCAGTGGCCCATGAGAAGCGGCTTAATATCGCTTGAAGTAAGCGGACGCTTCAGAAGCGGATTATCGAACAAATAGATCTGCCCGATAGCAAGATAATTCGCCGCACGAAAATACGCGTCCATCTTTGCGACCTCGCTTTCCGGCAAATACTTTTGCTTTGGCACGGCCATAAAGGCAATATACACTGTCGTGCAAATCCGCCCAAATTGCACCAAAATGCTATAGTGCCGCCATGGAGATACATACCGACAAGGTAGCGTTCCCCGCGCAGGTACCAACTCCGCTCTATGAGGCAAAGCTCATCGGGACGGCAGAGAATAAGGGCGAACAATTTGATATCTTTCTCGGTCTCGACAAATCTATGGTTGAGAAATTAAAAAAACTCTCGCTCGATCCGAATGATCCGGAATTAGATGCAAATACGTCCGATAGAAAACGATTCGGCGAAGGATCGTACGAGGAGTGGTATGCAAAAAAGCGCGTCCCTTTCGCGCTCGTACATAAAACAACTGGGCAGCTCGCGGCTCTCACATGGTTTGGTCCGAAACCTCTGGGCCGCAAGTCTCTAAAATACCTCTCGAAAGAAGATCAAGAAAAAGAATCTGCGCAAACCGAGGATACTTGGCATCTTATTTCATATCGTTCGTACCCACCATTCCGAGGCACTGGAATAATGAAAGATTTCCTGCGCACAACAATGGAAACGTACCTGCATTATTTTCCCAATGCGCGACTATGGGCTGGAAGTAGCAGAAGTAATCCCGCGTCGATCGCGCTCTCCGAAAGACTCGGCCTTACGATCGACGAATCCGCCTCCGACCCCGAATGGGTCGCGATGGTCAAAAAATAATCGGCTACCGATCTTCTCGCAGGCGCTTACGAAGACGTTCTACCATCTCATCAACCATTTGATTTGTGAGAACACGCATCTCTTGTGAAGAATATCCTTCTTTTTCCCTATCAATTTTTTTCATACACCGATCGTACGCGCCGAGAGAATATTGTCAACGCGATTTCTTCATCAAAATCTCACTTTTTCCTGTCTTTTTTCGCCTGCGCAGCTGCGATAAGCGCGCTATGAACTATGTCTTCGACGCTCGCACCTCTTGAAAGATCGTTGATAGGCTTCGCAAATCCTTGGCCGATTGGACCGATGGCTTTGGCGCCCGGCACAAGTCGCTCAACCAGCTTGTACGCGATATTGCCAGCATCAAGTGATGGAAAGACGAGTACGTTGGCTTTGCCGTGCCCGATGGCGCTCTTTTTGCCTACTTTCCGCTGCGAAATCGCTTCTATAAGCGCCGCATCGGCTTGAAGTTCGTCTTCTATTTTGATATCGGGGCGCTTCGCTCTCACAATCGCACCCGCTTCGCGTACAAGCGGGACTGAAACGCCGTTGTCTCCGCCTGAACCTTTTGTGCTATATGAAAGGAGCGCGACACGCGGCTCATCGCCTACCACAAAAACTCGCGCGTCAGCCGCAGCAATTGCAATATCGGCGAGTTGCTCTGCGGTCGGATGCTTCACAACTCCGCAATCGGCAAATGTCAGCACCTCTTCTTTTTCTCCACCACGAAACGGCGGCACTACCATATAGAACGAGCTTGATATCGTCTCGACGCCTTCTTGTTTCCCTACCACACGCAGTCCTGCACGAATAACTTCAGAAGTTGTCTTTATTTTCCCCGCGACGAGACCATCGGCTTCACCGATCTTGAGAAGATACATGCCATAGACGAGTGGGTCATCCGCGAGCTCTTTCGCTTCAGTGGGAGACATGTTGCCATTGCCTCCGCTAAGAAGCATATGTTCAAGCGTCTTCGCATGATCAGGATCAATGGTGACCTGCGTCAATCCTCCGAGAGTCATCGCCGCCGTATCTTCGCCAGGATGACGTACCACCATGATTGGCTTCGCGAGTCTCATCTCTCGTAGATGCTGCGCTGCCGCAATCACTGCGGGATCTGTTTCAACAAATAGTATCCGCTCTTGACCGCCTTCTGTGGCTCGCGCACGCAAGCTGGAAACAAATTCGCTCATAAAGCGAATAGTAGCGCATGGGTTGCGGCCGAGCAATGTACACTGTATTTCAACGTATGATGCGAAGACTCGTTGCGACGGCCATACTTTTGGCAACCATCGCGTTTGTTGTGATCGGTGCGAGCGCGCCGCCGGAGAAAGCAGCCGCGCCCGCCGCGGCGGGCGCGGCTCTTCCCGCGCAGACACAACCGGGCGCAACACTGTATCCTGTCGCGAGGGTAGTCGATGGCGACACAATCGTCGTCTATATGAATGGCAAGAATGTAAAAGTCCGCCTCATCGGCCTCGACACGCCAGAAATCGTCGATCCTCGCAAGCCTGTACAGTGTTTTGCAAAAGAAGCTTCCGACAAAGCCAAAGAGATGCTTACAGGAAAAAGCGTCCGGCTTGAGCAAGACCCGACACAAGATACGTACGATAAATATGGACGGCTTCTCGCGTATGTATTTCTGCCAGACGGCACGAATTTTGAGAAATATATGATCGCAGAAGGTTACGGCCACGAATACGCCTATCGAATTCCCCACAAGTACCAAGCCGAATTCGAAGCAGCAGAGAAACAAGCGCTCGAAACAAAGAAAGGCTTGTGGGCCGACGGTGTTTGCGCGCCTTAAAGTCCCCAGTACCCAACTAATGAGTGTTTTTGCACGATATACTTAGGCGGATGTTCATATCCGTCCGGCGAACATTTCTCTGCGCGTTGTGGATGTGTTCGTTCATTGTTTTCTTCCTATTACCGATCCTCCATGCGCAGGCTGCTGACAGCTGTTATCCCGCTCCTCCCGCGGGATCGGAGGCATACAACCATCTTATTCAGGTGGGATTTAAACCGGCAACATCGAACGGCAAGCCTATGTTATGCGGCCCGGATAATCCGGTTCCGAGAGATCCAAATTCTACGGCATGTCCGCCAGGATTTCACGCGGCGAAAGCTAATGAAGTGCCCGGGGTCGCAGCTGGAAGGTGCACCGACGACAAAGTAGCGCCTGGTGCCAATCTGAACGGTGGATGCGATACCAATCCTTTCCCCGAACTAGAGAAATACAACAAAGGTGCACAGCTCACTCCACAAGGGGGCGACGCCGGTAGCAAAGAACTCCGCCAGGGCATTAATCCGGTGCTTGCATGTCGCCTTGTGAAATTCTTCGATTTCGCGCTTAAGGAGAAAAGCTGCAAGTTCACGATTACAAGCGGATACCGAAGCGCGCAACACCAACAAAGAGCTTGTCAGGCCATATGCGGCAAGGATAGTTGCTCGATACGCAACGGTGATAAAGGTGATTGTGCGCCACCAGGAGCATCATGTCACCAGTACGGTCTTGCCATAGACACAACTGCACCGTGCCTTTCGTGGGCACAATCGTATCTCGGGATCGGTAGCCCTGCTTCGGGCGCACAAGAATACAAAATATTCTTCCCTATCGGGAGCGACAAGGTTCATATCCAATGCATCGAAAATAGACAAGGAAGCTGCAGGAACGTGCAGCAAGGCTGCGACGGCACTGGTGGCAACATCACTCCTGATATGAATTTCACACCAGGAGCAAATACTGCTGTACAATCTCCAATGTCCCAAATCGGCCAAGCGCTTCGCAATTATCTGAATCCGCAGCCGCAGCAGCCAGCGCCAGTTGTGCCTTCGACACCCGCTGCTGTATGTATCCAATACACGCCGGTCTCGGTGCCATCAGCTGATCCTTGCACCTACTATGTACCACCGAGCGTCGCAAGCAGTACGAATGCAACGAGTACAAATATAAATATCAACAACAGCACGTCGAGTGCGATCTCGGATCTCATCAACGCGATAGCGAATCCTCCGAGTGCAACGACAACCGCGACCGGCACGCCCATTACTCTGAATACTGATTTGAGAAACGGCGTATCGCTTACTCCCCGTCAGAATACTGTCGTGGAAAATCCAACCTATACACTCGGGACGAGTAGTTCACAGACCTTCACGTCGCAAGACTTGAGCCAAACCCGACCGCCCCCGAATTACGGGACATACGGAGCAAACGCTACGTGGCAAAAGCTTGAGCAACTGAAACAATTACTCCTCAAGGCACTCGCGTATCTCCGACCATTTGGCGGGCCTCTGCGTGTACCGAATTCCACGACCGTCTTCAAGGTAGATTAGCTCCCACGTTGTGTGCATGGTATAGTGGGATTTACAGATGGGATTCACTAAATACACGACTCAGGCGGAAAAACAAAACGTCCGCATGAACGAGAATATACGCGTGCCCGAAGTGCGCGTCTTGGGACCCGAAGGAGAGAATTTCGGCATCCTCGCGCTGCGCGATGCACTCGCAAAAGCGCGCGAACTCGGATACGACTTGATTGAAGTTTCTCCCAATGCGCAGCCGCCAGTGTGCAAAATTACCGACTACGGAAAATTTAAATATGAGCAAAAGAAAAAAGACAAGCAAGTAAAATCGCGCGCGCATGTGACCGAGACAAAAGAGGCGCAGGTCAAGATCGGCACATCGGAGAATGACATGCGCATCAAGGCCGATAAGATCGGTGCATGGCTGCGTGAGGGCCACCGCGTGAAAATCGACCTCTTTCTCTGGGGTCGTTACAAATACATGGAATTCAACTTCTTGAAAGAGCGCTTGGAGCGATTCATGGCCTACATCCCCGAGGCCTACAAAATCGCCGACGAGATCAGGAAGAGCCCCAAAGGCCTTTCAATTGCCATCGAGCGTGATGGCTCAAAGAAACCGCCTCGCCCTGCGCAGACCAAACCCTCGGAAACTCACGAGTCTCTATCGTGACACCTTAGCTGTAAATCTAACTCCGCCTTGTTTGTTTCTGACCCCCCATGAATATACCCGTCCGATTTTGTTGCCGTAAACGTCATCATTTCTGTTGCCGCTAAAAGGAGACATCTCCGTGCCGTTAAATGAGGCGCCTGGGCGCGGAACGAATATCACATATCGAGTTGCAACGCTATTTAGGAATTGCGCCCATAAGACCGCAACCTTGTATTGCTGTTCCTGGTCATACTTCAATGCTCGAGACAAATCGTAAAGATTGTCGCCGAGCTTTTCTACCGCCTCTTGCAGAAAAAACTCATCGTTTGATCCAGGTTTGAATTCAGCTTGAGACAACTTCTCTATATTGCGCATACCAGCTGATATATCTGAAACAGATTTTTGGATGTTCGCGTCCTTTGCTCGCATCTGTTCTGTTCGAGTGAAGAAATCCGCAATTGGTTCATAGGACTTTTTATTCGCGGGATCAGCTATCGCCGTGCGGATAAACTGATCCAACGGCGGAGAAATATACAGACCGGTGCTTGATTCGGAAATCGTTGTAGCCTGCGGCATCTGTTGGCTTCTACGAACAAAAGCAGTGCCCACTTTAGCCTCAAAAGCTGCAACCTGATCTGGCGGCATCTGTTTGAGTAGTTGGTCTAACTGGTTGAGAAACTGCTCTTCAGGACTCTTGGGTGTTTCTACTGTCATGGCGATATCGTATCACGGGAGTCATTGAGAACAGCTTGCGCTCGGGATAAGTATCTTGCACACTATATACATATGAAGGCTAAAAACACGACCAAAACACATAAGCGGATCAGGGATATCGACGACATCACTAGGCTGGCTGCGTATTCCAAGACCTTCGATTTCCTTGCCGATGAAGCTGAATTATATTCGAACAAAGATCTGAAGCGCCGATATACGTATGGACGGAAGCTGGCGTAATGTAGAGAGTTGATGTATAGTGCCCTCGGCCCGAAAAGGGCCGTTTAGCTTGAAAATATGAAGACCAACAAATCCTACACGAAGCGCCTGCGCGTCACCAAAAACGGGAAAATCGTTGCCCGTACCCCTGGCCACAACCACTTCAACGCCAAGGAATCGGGCTCGGGTCGCATGCGCCGCCGACGCTCGTGGATCGTGAAGATGTCGGCAAGCGATCGTAGCCGTTTTCTTCCTAACTAACATATGGCAAGAGTTAAGCGTGGAACTTTAAAAAATAAGCGCCGCAAGAATATCCTTGCGCAGACAAAGGGCTATCGCTTTGATCGCTCGACTAAGGAGCGCGTCGCGCACGAAGCGATCCGGCACGCAGGAGCGCACGCCTACCGTCATCGCAAACAGAAGAAGCGCGAGTTCCGCAATCTCTGGACGCTGCGCATCAATGCAGGTGCCCGTGAGCAAGGCATGTCGTACTCGAAATTGATCGGCACCATGAAGAAAGCCAAGGTAGTGCTCGATCGCAAAGTACTCTCCGAGCTCGCAATGAATCACCCTGAAGTCTTCGCTCGTGTGCTCGCAAACCTCTCAAAGTAAGATACAATCTCCATATGGAAGCGCCTGATCCGGAACGACAAAAATTCGACCGGGTCTTGAAGAAGACGCAAGATCTGCTCGAAAAGAACGGGTGGCAAATGAAAAAAGATGACGCCGTAAGAACGCTTACTCGAGAGCTCAACATGGACGAAGACGATGTTCGCGAAACGCTTGATAAAGTTGTCGCTGATCCACACAACAACGTCAAGAAAGGTACAGGCGCCCACGAATTCATCTACTATCAAAAGTGAATCTTGCTGGACTACTGCTGCTTGCTTCGCGGATGCAATTTGGCTATAACAAATAGAGCAGCGCTGTTGCTGCAATCCAGAAAGGCAGGTGAATCATGTCCCGCGACGATATCCGCACGGACATCCGTAACGCCTTACGGCACAATCCTGGTCTTGGACAGTACTACCTGGTCTCGCAGATATCGCGGCACCGCGATATCTGCTGTCTTTCGATCAACGAGGTGCTGGACGAGATGTTCAGGAAGGGCGAGATCGTCCGCCAGGGCGAACTCGTGATCCTTGAAGAGAGCTAAGGCTCTCGCCCTTCTGGAAACGCCCGGACACGCTTACGTGCCCGGGCGTTTCATCAAAGGATCACACTGTCTTTCCTTCCCGTCCCGCCCCAGCCATCTTGGTTGTTGTAGACCAAATTACGCTCCGCTTTGTCTTTCTGTACAAACTCGATAAGCCGTGCAACGAGCGCCTTGGGATCGGGATCGAAAAATATCCGGTCGCTCGCACGATGCGCATTATCGATGATGCTCCGCAATATATTGTCGGTCTGCCAACCCCCTTCGAGAATACCGATGGGGCGTCTGTCTTCAAATGCAACGGAAAACTCATTGAAGGTGCCAATCCTGCCGGGCCCAATAATCATCGCGTCTGATGATCGGACAAATAGAAGATCTCGCCCAGAGTAGCCAAATCCAGTGTAGACCACCACATCCATGTAGTCGAGCGGCAATTTGTATGTCTCCACATGCTCGCGCTCGGTCGCGGCCGGTGAAAAGCCGATTGAGAATCCGCATTCGTCCTTGGCACCCATTGCCGCATACATCGGAAATCCCGTCGTCGCCCCCGTTGTGATGATCGCACCCTGCAGAGCGATCTCTCGCCCTATTTCCTTTGCTTTTTCATATGCATCAAGGCCAGAATTTCCGGTTTCTGCCGCACCCGAGACACCGATCTTCACCACTCCGTAGCCATCGGGCAATCTGCAAAAATTCCGCGGCACTGCGACATGATTGGGATGCATGATTCTTTTGGCCATGGGAAAAGTATATCATCTGATTAGAAATCTATTTCGATCGACTCACCTGCATGTGGCGTGACAGCCTCAACACCGAGAAAATCACGGACGCGCTGTGCGAGGAACATCGAGGCTCTCGGCTCGCCCATGACGACAAACACCTTTTTCAAACTCTCGCCTGCGCTTTCGACAAACGAAAGCAATTCATCCCTATCTTTGTGGCCCGAATAGCCGGTAAGGGAACCGATGCTCGCGCGCACCGGCACGTGCTCGCCGTCGATAACGACATTCTTGCCGCCCTCTTGAATACGACGACCAAGTGAGCCGGGAGCTTGATAGCCAGTGAATAGAATCGAAGCTTTTGGGTCGGGCAGGTGTTTCTTTTCGTGCGCGCGGATGCGCCCACCCGACGACATGCCCGCGCCTGCGATTATGACTTTGGGATCTGGGCGCTCGTGGATGGCATGCGAGTGGCCGGTCGTTATCACTTCGACGAGTCCGGGAAAAGAGAAAATATCTCCCTTCAATGCTTGCGCGCGCGCAGTCGGATTCAAGAGATTCGGATATCGTCTGAATACTTCGGTGATCCGCTCCGCCAGAGGCGCATCGAGATACACCGGGATCTGTTGCAACTTCCCTTCGCGGAGCATCGTATCGATCTCATAGAGGAGAATCTGCGTGCGCTCGATCGAGAAGGATGGAATAAGAAGAGCCCCGTGACGCGACCGCGCATTATCGATCGCACGACGTAAGATTTCTTGCCGTTCTTCCCTTCCTTCGTGTACACGGTCGCCATAGACACTCTCTATGACAAGATAGCCCGCACCTTCCGGGCTTTCAGTGTCCTTCAAAAGCGGCTCGGGCGAATTGCCCAAGTCCCCTGTAAAAATGATGGACTTACGATCTCCATCACGTATGTAGGACACCGGGTGTCCTACATTTCGACATATCCGGATCATTGATGAGCCGAGAATGTGCCCTGCGTCGAGAAAATCCACCGAGATATCATTGATGTTGAAGGATTCGTGATATTCGTGCGTTTGCCATCGCGAGAGAGTAGCGTCAACATCTTTTTTCTCATACAACACGTCGCACCCATTCTGCCTTGCGTCGTCGCCCATGACTTTCAGCGCGTCGTCAAACATCAAGGCCGAGATGTCCTTGGTCGCAGGTGTTGAGAAGACAGTGCCGCGGAATCCTTCGCGCAACAATTTCGGCACGCGGCCGATATGATCTTGGTGCGCGTGCGTGATAAGAAGTGCGTCGATCGCTTTCACGTCATAGGAAAATGGTGCGTGATTGGCTGGATCGCAAATATTTTCTCGCTCGTGCGTACCGCAATCGATGAGAAGCTTCGCGCCACTCGTGTCGAACATAAAATTCGCCCCTGTCACGCTTCCCGCCCCCCCGTAAAATGTTATTTTAGCCATGGACGTTCGTACTTTGCGATAGTACCTGCAGTAACGCCTCCAATGACATCGAAAACGAGATCTTTAATGGTGTCGGCCCAATATCCCATGAATGGACCGACAGAGCCGCCGACGCCATTTGTGTATTCAAATATCTCCCACAGAATCCCGACACCAAAAGCAAACAGTGCGCATTCCAAGACCGACAATCGTCTTTTCCAGTTGAAGAAAAACCACGCGCCCAAAAATCCTGCCCATAGCCCGCCGAGAAAGTGCGCTGGGATATCCCACCACCAAATCGAGAGATAGAGTCCCAGCTGCGGCCCCAGATAGAGACCAACGAGCCAGGCAAGTAGTGCGGTAATGATCTGCGCCCAGAAAAGCATCGAAGCATTCTAGCATCATTGAGGCGCCAAAAATCCCACGGTTGAGGTGGGACACTTGGTCGCGGCGGTACGGTGAGCCTGGTATTGGAGCCAGGTGGGTGTCTTCAGCATCTACCCCACGGGGCAGAGCGATTCAGACTCCCGATATCGCACCAGCAGGTTTTCGTACCTACCGCTGTCCCTACTATACCACCATTCTGGATGATGCAAGTGTGAATTACGCGTTCTTGATTACGTTGTCAATGAAATTAGGATCCATCTTCTCCCCGCCGAGTACAAACAGAGGCTTGCTTGGGTCATGTTCATGATGATGAAGCGTTGTGTGCACTTTATCGCCCTTGATCTCAAAGACTGCGTGCGGCGACTCTCCGCCAGGATGAAATGACGTCTGATACGCCTTGTTGTCGCGCACCGTGTACTGTGCCTTCAGCCCTTCTTCCCTATTTGCCTGCACATCTGGATGGTATTCCGACTTGAAAATATTGCCGCCTTTCATCACAAACTGTGGCTTGGCGGTATGCACACCGCCGGGATTACCATATCGTGCATTATGAAGATATTGCATCACTCAAGGATACCGTCGAGATTCACATCGTACAAGATTTCCTCGTGGATGATGCGGTAGTCAGTCAACTCGGCGTCAGTAAACCAATGCTTGATCTCCGCATTCGCTTCTTCAACGGAGCCCGACATGTGGACGAGGTTGCGTACCGCGCGGCCATCCACATCGGCCATCTGGTATGAATCCAAAACGTAGTCACCACGGATGGTGCCAACATCGCTAGAGAGTGGCTCCGTGCCGCCGCCGAGCTTGCGCACGATCTTAACCGCATGCGCGCCTTCCCAGACCATAAAGACCGCGGGGCCGGAGGCGAGGTATTTCTTGAGATTGGCAAGGATCTTTGCCGTAATCTCGAGCGGGTCCATAGAAGGCGGCGTCATCCCCTTGGCTTGATAGCTCGAAATCGTCTTTTCACCCGTCACTCTTTTCCAATTCGGATCGAGCGTATAGTGCTCTTCCACCTTGTTTGCATCCGGCACCATCATCTTCATGCCCACAAGCTTGAGTCCCACCTTTTCAAACCGGCCAATGATCTCGCCGACAAGCGAGCGCTGCACGCCGTCAGGCTTTACGATAACTAACGTACGTTCGTCGCTTGGATGTTGCATGAACGCCAGAATAGCACGACTTTATTGCTCCGCATAGACATCCTTGTAGCCAGAAATAAAAGGCACCGAAACCTCTCGGGTAGCTAGTAATTCGGGTACCGTGCCGCCATATGAATATGGCCAACAAACAAGGAGTGTTCGAGGAGAAGCTGGAAGAGTACTGCAAGGCCAGGAAGACG
>JACRFH010000009.1 GCA_016217975.1 Candidatus Kaiserbacteria bacterium
TGATGGCGTAGTCAATTATTCACAGGTTGTTTGCATTCGTGTGTTTCCGTTTCCAGTTGCGTGTATCCGCACCTCGCCCGAGGAGTGTTTGGTGTGCGTCAAGAAAACGACGGTTGAGGGGTTTCGTTATTCAAAGTATATTAGGGCGTTCGGGCGAAAAGTATGGTAATATAGTCTCAATGGCAGTGCGTATTGATGTCCGGAAGGTCGTAGCAGACTCCCGGGCACAGATGCGCCTCGCGCAGTGGAAGACACTCTCGCTTTCGAAAAGTCCCTCGGCAGCGTGGGTTGTTGATT
This sequence comes from Candidatus Kaiserbacteria bacterium, assembly GCA_016217975.1. Lineage (GTDB taxonomy): Bacteria > Patescibacteriota > Minisyncoccia > Phycocordibacterales > UBA2100 > UBA10103. The sequence goes on from JACRFH010000009.1 coordinate 298, forward strand.
CATATGTGATCGACGCAAAGCTTCCAGCGGGCGGATCTGACGATATTGCATCCGCACTTATGAATCCTTCGGTAGAAAAGGCTGAAGTCAATTCAAGATGGAATCCTGACTCCTTCGCATTTGCAATAGAAATAGGATTTTTGCCTGGAGTTACCGACAACGTGGGGCACACGGCCAAAGAGACGATCGAAGATTTGCTCAAGATTAAGTTCAAAGAGGGAGAGGCCGTCTACACGACGGCCGTTTATTTTGTGGCGGGGGATATTGCGCTTGCTGATGCAGTAAAGATTGCAGACGCACTTTTCAATCCTTTAATTCAGCGCGCGAAAATCAAGTCGAAAGATGCATACAAAAAAGATGGCGGTTTTGGCGCACTCGCACCGAAAGTAAAATTACCGCCCGCGGAGAAGTCTCTCGAAGTCAATCTCGAAGTCTCCGACGACGAGCTCGTCGCGATTGGAAAACAAGGGATTAAGGGCCGCGATGGTAAAAGACGCGGCCCGCTGGCGCTCGATCTTGTGTATATGAAAGCGATTCGTGATTACTTCAGCAAACAAAAACGCAATCCCACTGACGTCGAACTCGAAATGCTCGCGCAGACATGGTCGGAACATTGTAAACATACGATCTTCGCTAGTCCCTTGGATGAAGTGAAAGAGGGCATATTTAAGAAATATATAAAGGGCGCAACGGAGAAGATCAGAAAAGAAAAAATAAGAAATAAAAAAGAAGATATATGCGTTTCGGTGTTCAAAGATAATTCAGGCGCGATTGCGTTCGACAAAGATTATCTGATTACGCACAAAGTCGAGACGCACAATTCGCCTTCTGCACTCGATCCATTCGGTGGTGCGATCACCGGAATAGTGGGAGTGAATCGAGACGCGCTCGGGTTCGGCATGGGCGCGCGGCCGATTGCGAATACGTATGGATTTTGTTTGGCAGATCCAAATGACGCGCGGACTTTTTATCGCGACAGGGAGCGTAAACAATCGATGCTTTCCGCTCGGCGCATTATGGACGGCGTTATCGAAGGTATACGCGCAGGGGGCAATCAGTCGGGAATACCGACGCCTCATGGATTTCTTTCATTTGATTCACGATACCGCGGTAAGCCACTTGTGTTTTCAGGAACCGTTGGTTTAATCCCACGAAAAGTAAAAGGTCGCAAGTTGTACGAGAAAAAAGCGAAACCCGGAGATTATATCGTCATGCTTGGGGGCCGTGTCGGCCAGGACGGCATTCACGGTGCAACATTCTCATCGGAAGCGATCGATGCCGGCTCTCCCGCGACTGCGGTACAAATTGGCGACCCAATCACTCAAAAGAAATTTTCCGATGCCATTGTGCGTGAAGCGCGCGACGCAGGACTGTACAGCAGCATGACCGATTGCGGCGCGGGCGGGCTTTCGAGTTCGGTGGGCGAAATGGCAAAGGAGAGTGACGGGTGCGAGGTAGAGCTTGATGAGGTCCCACTAAAATACCCAGGTCTCCAAGCATGGCAAATTTGGATTTCGGAGTCGCAAGAGCGCATGACGCTCGCGGTACCGCCAAAAAAATGGAAAGAATTCTCGAAACTGATGGAAAAGCGCGCAGTAGAGGCAAGCATCATCGGGAAATTCACGAAATCTGGCAAATGTGTCGTGAAGTACGCGGGCAAGATTGTCGTGGATATCAAACTCGATTTTCTACACGATGGTACTCCCGTGCGACCCCTGAAATCGCAGAAACCGAATTATCAAAAAGGTGAAGAGATTCCTGAATCCAACGATCTCGCACGCGACATGCTTGAGCTTCTCTCGCATCCAAGTATCGCTAGTAGAGAATTCATCGCGCAGCAATATGATCATGAGGTGCAAGCGTCCTCGATCATAAAGCCCCTACAAGGCCGTGGACGTGTCGATGGCGATGCTGCGGTTATCCGCCCAGTTTTAAATTCGGACAAAGGTGTCGTGATTGCGGACGCACTGTATCCGACGTATTCAGACGTAGATACGTATGCGATGGCGGCGGCTTCTATTGATAGCGCCGTACGTGCCGCAATCGCAGCCGGGGGTTCACTCGATCATCTCGCCCTGCTCGACAACTTCTGCTGGTGCGATTCGTTTAACCCCGAACGCTTGTTCGAGCTCAAAAAAGCAGCGCAGGCGTGCTACGAGACCGCAGTTGCATATGGGACGCCGTTTATTTCTGGAAAGGACAGCATGTTCAACGATTTCAAGGGATATGACGACAATGGCCCTATAAATGTGTCTATTCCACCGACGCTTCTCGGCACAGCGATTGGCGTGATGCAAGATGCATCAAAGGCAATCTCGATCGATCTCAAGCAAAGTGGGGATCTGATCTACATTCTCGGCGAGACGAACAATGAACTCGGCGCATCTGAATATGCCGAGATGTGCTCCGAACGTGAAAACAAAAAGTACGGCGGCGACGTACCACGAGTTTCTCTAGAAAGAAATAAGAAAATGTACACCGCATTCTCTAAAGCGGCAGACAAGCGATTCATCGCTTCCGCAATCTCGCTCGGGCGAGGCGGTTTTGCCGCAGCGCTCGCAAAGACAGCCATGGCCGGAATGTTGGGATTGAGGTTAAACCTCAATCTGATTCCGGGAGATGCCAAAAATCCTACAGAAAAGCTATTCTCCGAGAGTCAGGGACGAATTCTTGTTTCTGTCGCTCATAGCAAACAAAAGGCATTCGAGACGGCTTTGAAAGGAATTGCAATGGTGCGACTCGGAGAAGTTACATCAGATCAGAAAATTACGCTTTCACTTGCCAGCAACAAATCGGTCTCGCTCGATCTCCGTAAAGCACTCGAAACTTATCGGTCGCCGTTTAAAGATTTCTAATTATGACTGCCCTAAAAGCTAAAAGCTCGAAGCTAAAAGCTAGACCGAAGGTCTTGGTTTTTGCCGGATACGGTCTCAACTGCGAAGAGGAGACGAAGTTTGCGTTTGATTATGTGGGTGCCGAAGCGGATATCGTACATATCAACGATCTCATCGAGAATCCGAAATTGTTTGCGAAATATCAAATTGCCGCGGTGCCGGGTGGATTTGCCTATGGCGATGATCTGGGAAGCGGAAGAGCGTACGGGCTGAAATTAAAGAATCATCTTGGTAAAGAACTCGAGAAATTCTTGGAACGCGACACGCTTATGATTGGCATTTGTAATGGATTTCAAGTGCTTACTGCGTCGGGAATACTTCCGGGAGCACTTTTGGAAAATTCGTCGAATCGATATTTAGATCGGTGGGTAGATTTAAAGGTAACCGGCAAGAGTCCATGGCTCAAGGGAATTAAAAAGCTCTCGATCCCGATTGCCCATGGAGAAGGACGCTATTTTATGCAGCCCAAAGAACTTGCTAAGCTCAAGAAAGAAGGTCGGATTGCTCTCAAATACGAAAAAGGCGAAATGGCCAAACTTCTCAACTTGCCAGGCAATCCTAATGGCGCAATTGCAGATATTGCGGGCATCACAGGCTACAATGGTCGCGTGCTGGGCCTCATGCCGCATCCAGAGCGCGGGATGTTCTTTACCCAGCGCCCCGATTGGACCAACATCCGTGAAAAACTATTGCGTGCAGGGAAGCCTATACCCACAGAAGCAGTGGGCATCGAAATCTTTAGAAATGCGGTAAAATACTTTGTATGACTAAACCACTCGTAGGAATATTAATGGGCTCGGATTCGGACCTCGCGGTCATGCAGGATGCAGCGAAGGTACTTACAGAATTGGGAGTAGAGTCAAAAGTGCATACGCTCTCTGCGCATCGGACACCCGAGGCGGTCGTGGAATATGTCACAAAGAGCGAGGCGACAGGGTACAAAGCATTCATATGCGGCGCTGGCGGCGCCGCGCATCTTGCGGGAGTGGTTGCGGCTCATACAGCGCTTCCTGTGATCGGTGTCCCGATGATGGCGGCCAAGATGGGTGCTGCAGGAGTTGATTCACTTTTCTCGACTGTGCAGATGCCGCCAGGTATTCCCGTTGCAACAGTTGGTATCGGAAGTGCAAGAAACGCCGGCATCCTTGCTGCGCAGATCATCGCCACAGGATCAGAACATTCCAACATTCTTGAGAATGTCCGAATGTTCAAGAAAAAAATGGCAAAGGACATTGTCGCCAAGGATACCGAACTTCAAGAGAAAGGATTTAAGAAGTATCTCGAAGACAAGGGACTGATATGAGAATACTCGCGATGGATCCTATCGCGACAATAAAGAAGACACGGGCGATTACAACGGAAATTCTCAAGGAGTCTGTCGCATCACTTGAAGAAAGATCCGAAGCTCATCTTAACAGCGAGGTACTAAAGAGCATAAGTGAATGCCCCGAGCTTTATCCAGCTGGTTGGTACGACCCACCTCCAGGTGGATGTAGCATGCTCTTCGATAAGCGGTCATTCGAGCGTCTCGGGTATGAGACGCTGCGCGATCCGAAGTTCTGGCCGCGAACTGATATTATTTTTGATGATGAGACAGTTGGTCTCTTGTATGTCTCGACGATTGACCGCGCGACCGGGCTCTTTGGTGATACCGGATTGACCATCTATCGAGGCTCGGATAAAAAAATCCGGGCGCACATACGCGAGGTTTACGATACGCTTCGTGCCGCATGCGATGTCGCGGAAGTCGGGATGACGTTCGCACAGCTCAACGAAGAGATCATGCGTATATTCTTATCAAGGCACAAGACCATACGCTGGATGATTACGTACAACGATCCCTTGAAAGGGGCCAATCTTGGACACACAGTGCCGGGTTCAATGGTGGAACAACCAAAGGGACGTTCTTTCGAAGAGGTAAGACAATGGATCACAAGAGGACGCATATTTATCAATTCGGTCGAGGAATTCACGATACCTACGACCTGCGCGTTTACGATAGAGGCACGACTTGTGGATACGCAAGATGAGAGTCTCCCGAATACATTCTTTCATTTCATAATCGCATTTTCAGATGGAAAAAAGGAGATACTTGCCGGTTTTGATGATATATTTCGAGGAGTAGGAATGGACTACATGCTGTCGTAACTTGGCGGCAATTCACGCGTCTGCTATGATGTACCTATGAAGAAAAAATACGCCATTAAGACAAAATACGGGACCTTTGAGGCGAAGATATGGTATGACAAGAGCGATAAAGTGCACCTCGTTGAGACAACCGGTTTTAATAAGACCATGACGCACGGCGACTCTCTCGCGCATGCGAAGGCGATGGCAGCGGAGTTGATCGAACTTTTGGTAGAATGCGAGATGGACGAGGAAGGAAGTCATGCACAGTATGTCCATTCGTTAGATCGCACTCGATATGCAACAGTCGCAGTTCATTCTCGCGATGTACCTAAGAAAGAGTTGGCGTCAATTTTAAATCAGTCCAAAATATCTCGTAAAGATTTTGTTGCACTTTTATGACAAATGCCTACACACAAGCGGGTGTAAATAGAGACATGGAGAACGAAACTAAGGCCGGGATGGCATCGGCGCTGGAGACTTCTGATAAACGAGTGCTCAACAAGATCGGTGCGTTTGCATCCCTTTACGACGCAAAGTTTCCGGAATACGAAAATCCCGTGCTTGTGCTGAAGACCGAAGAGCCAGGCACCAAACAATTGCTCGCGCTTAAGTACGACAAGGTAGAGAACGTTTGCCACGATCTGATTAATCACTTGGTGAACGACTGCATCGTGATGGGCGCAAAGCCACTTTCGATACAGGACTGCATTGTCTGCGGCAAAGTTGAAAAGGATATCGTGCTGCGGATGGTGAACGCATTTGCCGAAGCTTCCAAAAAAAATGAAGCGACGCTTACGGGCGGAGAGACCTCGTGGCAGCCGGGTGTCATCCCCGAGGGCACGTATATCCTGACCGCGAGCATTGTCGGCGTGGTTGAGAAATCTAAAATAATCGACGGCACCAAGATTCAAGAGGGAGACGTCGTCTTGGCACTTGAATCGAGCGGTGTTCACACCAACGGCGTGTCTCTCGTCCGCAAGATCATCGATGCGGTGCCGGCTATTCTAGAAGAAACAGTAAGCGGAAAGAAATTTATCGATGCAGTCCTTGAACCGCACCGCGCGTATTACGTGGCTCTCAAAGACTTGTTTGGCTCTGATGGCCTCATGGGTCTCGCGCACATCACGGGCGGCGGTATCCAAGAAAATCTCGACCGCGTCTTGCCCGCCAATCTTGATTCGGAAATCGACCTCTCCAAAATCCGCATTCATCCCATTTTCAAAACTCTCAAGAAATTCGGCAATCTCGAAGATACCGACATGCTCCGCACATTTAATTTGGGAGTCGGTATTGCCATGGTCGTGAAATCTGACTTTGCCATAAAAGCAATTTCGCATCTCAAGGAGAAAGGAGTTGATGCATATGAAATAGGTAGTGTCAAGAAAGGGAAGAAAACAGTAGAATTTACGGGTACATTGAATTGGTCATGATCGATATTCTCAAAGAAACAAATTTTGATTTTCTTGGACCTAAGAAAGTTGGTAAGGTGCGCGATATATATGAGCAAGAAAAACAGTTGATATTGGTTGCGACAGACCGGCATTCATCTTTCGACCGCATTATCGCTCATATTCCGCGAAAGGGCGAAGTCTTGAATCGAATCAGCGCGTTTTGGTTTGAACAAACGAAGGACATTGTGCCGAATCATTTTTTAGCGATGCCGGACCCGAATGTGACTATCGGTCGCAAGTGCAAGTCGCTTCCGGTAGAGGCTGTGGTGCGGGGATTTCTTACCGGTGTGACATCGACATCGATCTGGACTCACTACCAGGCGGGGAAACGCGATTTTGGCAATTTCACCCTGCCAGATGGCATGAAGAAAAATCAGCGTTTTGATAAACCAGTATTTACACCTTCTACCAAGGCCGACGACCATGATCGCACGCTTAGCCCGCAGGAAATGGTAGAAGAAGGCATTATAGAAGCTCAAGTGCTCGAGAAGATAGAGGAAAAATCCCTCCAGCTCTTCGAGCGGGGACAACAGATTGCAGCAAAGAAAGGTTTGATACTCGCTGATACTAAATATGAGTTTGGATTAGACGATAATGGAACATTAACTCTCATCGACGAAATTCACACGCCGGACTCGTCGCGCTGGTGGTATCTGGATTCCTACGAAGAGCGCTTCGGCAAAGGCGAAGAGCCGATATATTTCGACAAAGAGTTTCTCCGCCTATGGTTTAAAGACCACTGTGATCCGTATAAAGACGCGGTGCTTCCCGAGGCGCCGCTGGAACTCATTGAAGAACTCTCGCGCCGCTATCAGACGATCTATCATGATCTCACCGGCGAAGACATCCCCGTGCTCTCCGGCGCAATAATCCCTCGCATTGAAAAGAATCTGAAGCAGTACACAATCTAGAGCGCTCCGGAGGCGATCTTGTCGCGCAAGTCGCTAGCTAGTTTGTTGAAATAAAAGAGATTATGCATGGTCGCAAGCTTCATACCGGTGAGCTCGTGGCCGCGCAGGAGATGCGAAATATATGCGCGAGAATAATTTTTACATGCATCGCACTTGCATTTAGCATCAAGGGGCTTCTGATCCGAAAGAAATTGCCGTTTGCGGATATCAAGGCGGCCCGCATTCGTGAATATCACACCACGGCGTGCATAGTGCGTTGGCGCGATGCAATCAAATGTATCGCCGCCGCTTTTTGCGACTATGGCGAAATCCTCGGGGTGTCCCACGCCGAGCACGTGACGGGGCTTATGTTCAGGTAACTCCTTGGAGACGAGGCTAAGGATTTTACCCATGCTCTTTTTGTCATAGCCAAATTCTCCCCCGAAGCCAAATCCATCAAAATCTATCAAAGAAATGATTCTGGCGCTTTCGGTCCGCATGTCGTTATATGCTCCTCCTTGCACGATCCCATAAAGCGCCTGACTGGTTTTCTTTGCTTTAAGGCACATAGCAGCCCATCGGTGCGTTTTTTCAAGGGACTTGCGCATATATTCTACATTTGCAATAGGAGAGGGACACTCGTCAAAGGCAAACATGATGTCGGCACCCAATGATTCTTGGATGCGAATCGATTCTTTGGGTCCCAAAAAGAGTTCTGTGCCATCAATTGGAGAACGGAAATGAACACCATCGCCGGTTATTCGCACCGACTTGGGCGAAGAGTCGATATCCAAGCGTTTGTGTGTCTTTTCGGAGAGCATCTTGCCCATGCCGTGATCAGTACCAAAGCCCAAGCTAAATACCTGAAATCCTCCGCTATCGGTCATGAGCGGTTTATTCCAATGCATGAATTCATGCAATCCACCCGCTTTCTTTACGAGCCTTTCTCCAGGCGAAATGTGCAAATGGTAGGTATTGCAGATCAAGATCCGTGATCCGGCATCTTCGATCTCTGCACTATCGAGCGTGCGCACCGTGCCGCGTGTGGCGACTGGTACAAACGAAGGAGTCAGGATGTCGCCATGCGGAGTTGATATCACACCTATGCGCGCTTGTGAGCGTTTTGATTTTTTGAGAATCTTGAAGGAGATCATCCATGCAGGATACGCATTTTCCATGAGTCCACAACGCCAGTTGCATATTGCGGTTACGGGTCTGATATACTCGCGCCATGAATGCCTTCGAAAACGCGCTTGCCCAGCTCGCGCGGGCCAGTGCTGTGCGGACTGTTTCCCCGGCAATCCTTGCAAGACTCTCCAAAGCAGAGCGCGAAATCACCGTGTCGATTCCCGTCACGATGGACGATGGCGCAGAGAGGCTTTTTGAAGGCTATCGTGTCCAGCACTCAAGCGCGCGTGGGCCCTATAAGGGCGGCATTCGCTATCATCCGCATGCCGATATCTTTGAGGTGCGTGCTCTCGCATTTTGGATGACGCTCAAATGCGCGGTCGCGGGGATTCCTATGGGTGGCGGCAAAGGCGGAATCACGGTTGATCCTCGAGACCTTTCCAAAGGCGAGCTTGAGCGCTTGTCTCGCGGTTGGGTCAAGCGCATGTATCCAATATTAGGACCGAAACAAGATGTGCCAGCGCCTGACGTAAATACGACTCCCGAGATCATGGGATGGATGGCTGACGAATACTCGAAACTCACCGGAGACATGACGAACGCGACATTTACCGGAAAGCCGCTCGACAAAGGTGGGTCAGAAGGAAGAGGTGCTGCAACGGGACTCGGCGGGTTTTATGTGTTTGAGGCTCTTCGGGAATATCTCGAGCTCCCCGAAAAATGCCGCGTAGTCATCCAAGGTATGGGCAATGTGGGAGGTAATGCGGCGCGAATCTTTCATGAGCATGGGCACACAATAATCGGCATATCGGATTCTGCGGGAGGATTTGTGCGAATGCAGGGGATAGATCCGGCAAAGATTGAGGCGCACAAAAAAGAACACGGCTCACTAGCGGGATTCCCAGGAGGTGAGGTGATAGACAATTCTGATTTCTTGGAGCTAGAATGTGATCTTCTTATTCCTGCGGCGCTTGAGAATCAGATCACTGGCGACAACGCGTCGCGCATCAAGACTCGCGCCGTGCTTGAACTTGCAAATGGTCCAACGACTCCGGAAGCAGATGATATATTGTTTAGTAAACACATTGCTGTCGTTCCCGATATTTTGGCAAACGCAGGAGGTGTTGTCGTCTCAACGTTTGAATGGGAGCAAAATCTGAAGGGCGAGCATTGGACCGAGGAGGACGTCAATGCTCGACTCAAAGAATTGATGCAGCGAGAAGCTGCTGCAATCGCCGCGCGCGCCAAGGAGCTCAAGACCGATCTCCGCAGAGCCGCATTTATTGTCGCAATCGAGCGGCTTGAAAAGGCGATGGTATAATCTCTGGCATGAATATGCAGCAATTCGCTCCGATTGTTTTGCGATACGGTCTCGCCGGCCTCTTTTTATGGTTCGGCATCTCGCAGCTCACGGCGCCACAAGACTGGGTCTCATGGGTGCCTGCGTGGGCACCGAATCTTCTCCACTCTGATGTGCGTTTAGTTGTACTTCTGAACGGCGGATTTGAAACGATTGGCGGCATTCTCCTTGTGATGGGGCTATACGTTCGATGGGTCGCGGCATTTCTCGGACTCCACCTTCTCGTCATCGCATACGAAATCGGCTACGACGCAATTGCCATCCGTGATCTTTGTATCGCCGTCGCATGTTTTGCATCTGCACTCTTTGGAAAAGACAACTGGTCACTCGGTTGATTAAGATCTTTCTCGACAAATTCGCCGAGAGCGAGTAGGCTGGGCACATATGGCATACCCGGTCAGTACAATTTGGCATAGTTTCTGCCGCTGTTTGCTCATACAATTTTAGAAAATATTCTTATTCTCTATGTCGCGTACGCATCGAAGAAACCACAACAAAGGCAATGCCAAATTGTCCTACCGGGCATACACACCAACACCCAAGATCCTTAATAAATACGCTGACCTGATGGTCAACTTTTGTTTGAGCATGGGTAAAGGGCTCAAGAAGGGGCAAGTGGTGCGCCTCTCGGCAACCGAGAGCGCAAAGCCACTCTATATGGCGATACACAATGCGATCGTCAAGGCCGGCGGGCACGTGATATCCCACTATGCGCCTGACGAGGAAAATGGCGACATGCGTCGCAATACGTCGACGAGCCGTTTCTTCTACCAAAACGCGACCGACGAACAAGTCAAATTCTTTCCCGACAAATATTTGCGCGGTGTCATTGATCAAATAGACCACTCACTTTTTATTCTTGCCGACAAAGACATGCATCTCATGGACGGCATTGATGCAAAAAAGATAATGGCGCGTGGGCTCGCGATGAAGCCGTTTATGGATTGGCGGCAGAAAAAAGAGCGCCAGGGAAGATTTGGCTGGACTATCTGCATGTATGGGACTCCTGCGATGGCCAAAGAGGCGGGTCTCTCCGAAAAAGCGTATTGGGACCAGATAATTAAGGCATGCTACCTCGACAAACCAAATCCCATTAAAGAATGGAAGAAGCTCTACAAAGAGATTGAAATGTACAGGCAAAAATTAAATAAGCTTTCGCCTTCGATAGACAAATTGCACGTGAAAGGCCCAGATGCGGATCTCTGGGTAACTCTCGGCAAGCGCAGACAGTGGCTCGCGGGCCGCGGCTACAACATGCCGAGCTTTGAGATATTTACCAGCCCCGACTGGCGCGGTACCAATGGCTGGATCCGTTTCAACCAGCCACTCTATCGTTACGGCAGCAAGATTACCGGGATTCAGCTCTGGTTCAAAAATGGCAAGGTTATCAAGAGTTCTGCTAAGAGCAATGAGAAGCTCCTTAAAGCGATGATCGCGACTAAAAATGCCGACAAGATAGGTGAGTACTCGCTTACCGACGGCAGGCACTCTCGCATCACCAAATTCATGGCGGAGACGCTCTACGACGAAAACGTCGGCGGCCCATACGGCAACACGCACTTGGCACTTGGCATGGCCTACAAAGATACGTGCCATGGCAACATCGCCGACATGAGCGAAGACGAATTCACCGATCTCGGCTTCAACGATTCGTCGGTGCACACCGACATCATCTCCACCACTCGCCGCACTGTGACCGCTCATCTCAAAGGAGGCACGCAGAAAGTTATCTACAAGAACGGACGATTTGTGCTCTGACGGTGATAGAATTGCCGCATGGCAAGGCTTGGGAAAAGGCATAAGGGCAGAATTGGTGAGGTAAAGGCACGCTCGCAGGTATTTTCCGGCCGCAACAAACGATTCACGAAGGTGGATGCAAAGACGGGAAAATTCATGGATCAAATGGCCAAGAAATGGAAAGCGTTCAAGGGAGTAAAGAAAAAGTAACTTTTCTTATTATTATGCGGTCGCACATAAATAAGAGCAGATAGAACTTTGTGAAGAACTACTTTAGAAGCCGCAGTCTTACTTGGGTACCGATCCAATTAAATACGAGTCCGATTGCAATTCCGCCGACGACATCGCTAAGATAGTGAACGCCAAGATAGAGTCGACTAAATGCGACAAGAAGTGCCAACATGGGTAGAAGAATAATTAGAATACGTCTGCGGAGAATCGGCTCTGTCTGCATGAGAAGATAGGCGAGATATCCGTAAAGCGCCATCGAGAGCGTTGCGTGCGCGCTCGGAAATGAGTAGAAGGGGCCTTCGGTGTATGCTTGATACATGATGTCTGGCCGCGCGCGAGAAACTAGATATTTCAAGACGAGAACGGTCGCGCCGCTTCCGCAGACTGCAATTGCGAGTCCAGCGGCATCAGCTACGCGTTTGCGTACGACGAGCCACAGGCCCACAACCACCATGAGCCCGAAAATGGTGACGCTGCTCCCAAATTCGCTTACCACAATGAAAAGATGTGTCGCTGCAAGATCTCGCAGAGCATAGAGCGTTTGCAGGACGTAGATATCAACGTCGAATACGAGATCCATCATAAGAATCTGAACATATGTGGAATAAAAATGATTACGCCAATAATCGCGGCAGACACTGATGCAAGAAAAACTCCCGCGGCGGCGAGGTCTTTGATTTTACCCACATGGCTGTCGTGCGTGGGACGCAGCATGTCGCAAAGCTCTTCTAGGGCAGTATTCAAGGCTTCCGCGGAGAGGACAATGCCGATCGCGCCAATCACAAAGAGCCACTCAATCGCCGAAAGGTGAAATGCAATTCCTAGCAGCACTGCGCATATTCCGAAGGCAATCTCAAGGCGAAAATTAAATTCCTCGCGCCAAGCAAGACGTAGACCTTTGAGTGCGTATCCAATACTGCGTATTTTTTTGTCTAGCATGAGTCCGTAGTATACCCCATGACATATTGGAATTCCTATCTCACGGGGTATACTCCTAGAATGAGTGAAAGCGATTTGCGCGCGGAGAGACTTAAGAAACTTGAATTGCTGCGCGAAGCGGGCATGGATCCCTACCCGGCCTCGGTGGCGCGTACGGTCACCCTTGCCAGTTTCTTACAGCATTTCGACGATCTCCTTACGAGTGGTTATAGCGAAACTGTGGCGGGACGCATCATGGCCCTTCGCGGCCAGGGCGGAATCATGTTCGCGGATCTTTACGACGGTACTGCGCGAGTGCAGGCGGTGTTTCAGAAAGACGATATTGAAGAGGATGCGTTTTTGCTGTTTGCAAATGCGGTGGATAAAGGAGACTTCATTGAAGTGAGCGGTATCGCGTATGCGACCAAGCGCGGAGAAAAGTCCATAAAAGTATCTTCGTGGAAGATGCTCGCCAAGTCGTTGTTACCGGTTCCGGATGAGTGGTTTGGAGTCAAAGACGAAGAATTGAAGCTTCGTGAGCGATATCTTTCGATTCTTTTAGATCCGGAACTTCGGGCGATGTTTGAACGCCGCGCGAGATTTTGGCAGACGATCCGTAATTTTTATCTTGAACGCGGATTTCTCGAGGTCGAGACGCCAATACTGGAGACTTCGCCGGGAGGTGCCGATGCACGTCCGTTCGTGACGCACCACAATGCACTCGATATCGACGTATATCTGCGCATTTCGGCAGGGGAATTGTGGCAGAAACGGCTTATGGTTGCTGGATTTCCCAAGATCTTCGAGATCGGTCGCATCTTTAGAAATGAGGGTCAGTCACGCGAACACCTCCAGGACTACACACAGCTCGAAAGCTACGAAGCGTTCAGCAGTCTGAAAGAAGGCGGGGATTTTGTGAAAGATCTATATAGGCGAATCGCAAAAGATGTGTACGGCACATACACATTTAAGATCAATGATCATACCGTGGATCTTGCAGACGAATGGAAAGTGATAGATTTTTGCACGACGATAAAGGAAAAGTTCGATATTGATCCAGTCGAATGTACTGAAGATGAGGCGATTCAGGCCGTGCGCAACGCGCAGATTCCGGTAGGAGAGGAGCTCAACAAGGCACGCGCTATGGATCATTTGTGGAAATCGATTCGGAAGTCTATCTCGGGCCCTGCGTTTCTTGTGGGTGTGCCCGTATATCTTGAGCCGCTTGCTAAGCGCTATGCGGGTAATCCCGATACGGTAGAGCGTCTGCAAGTCATTATTGCTGGCTCGGAAGTGGGGAAGGGCTTTACCGAATTGAATGATCCGCAAGACCAACGCGATCGCTTTGAAGAGCAGCAAAAATTACGCGATGCGGGTGACGCAGAGGCACAGCGACTGGACGAAGATTATGTTCGTGCCATGGAATACGGCATGCCACCCGCATTTGGCTTCGGCATGTCGGAGCGACTATTCTCGTTCCTCGAAAATCGCCCTGCCCATGAAGCGCAATTGTTTCCGCTTCTTCGTCCAAAACAATCGTGATATAAAGGCTTTGACCGCGGCCACGAAGAGCCGTGTGGTCATCCTCCTAGAGCCGCCTGCCCCTCCCCGGAAGCGGCTCTTTTTTTGATAGAATAGAGAGATGAAAACAGTTTACGATGATCAGAGCCGAGCAGTCGTGTTCGGAGGAGGTTGCTTTTGGTGCACGGAGGCGGTGTTTCAGATGCTTAAGGGAGTATCGAAAGTCGAGAGTGGATATGCGGGTGGCAATCCGTCACCTGACGGAGAACATCCATCGTATGAAAGAGTGTCGAGTGGCGCGACGGGGCATGCAGAAGTAATTCACGTCACCTATGATTCCGCAATCATCTCGTATGAAGATCTCCTTACCGTCTTTTTCGGCTCGCATGATCCGACAACTCCAAACAGGCAAGGCAATGACGTTGGCGAGCAATACCGCTCGGTAATCTTTTATTCAACTCCAGAAGAAAAAACCGCGGCGGAGAAATTGAGCAAAGAAGTCCAAGAATCACTTAAAGATGGAAGTCGCGTTGTCACGCAGATTGAACCATTGGATACTTTTTACCCTGCCGAAGGCTATCATCAAAACTATTTCAAAGACAACGGATCAGCACCGTACTGTCAGCTTATTATCGAGCCCAAGCTTGAGAAGGTTCGTAAACGTTTTGCTGAACTCGTAAATCCTGAAGCATGACCGAAGAAGAATTCGAAAAGCTAGTTGCGGAAGGGTACGAAAAGTTGCCAGAATGGGTCCGCGAGAAAATTAAGAACGTCGCACTCTTGGCTGAAGACGAGCCAAGCGAAGAAGATCGCAAAGCAGAAGGTCTGTCAGACGATGAGACGTTGCTCGGCCTCTACAAGGGCATACCACTTTCAGCTCGCGGCGAGAATTATGGCGTGGGAATGACGCTTCCGGATACGATCACGCTTTACAAACTTCCCATACTCGAAGCAGCGGAAGAAGACGGCAAGCCAGTTGCTGATGTCGTAGCTGAAACGATCTGGCACGAATTTGCGCATCATTTTGGCATGGATGAGCATGAGGTGCGGTACCGCGAAAACGAGCGAGATGGGCATTGAATTCATGCTATATTTCCGGTTATGAAGCTGTCTGAACTTCTTCGAAATCGCCGTTATGTGTATCAGCATTCGTCGGAGACTCTTGAGGAGATAACGGACGGACCGAAGAGGACCGTCTATCTGGGAGTAGACCCCACGGCAGATTCTATTCATGTCGGCAATTTGGCCGTTTACATGCTGCTCCGCAGATTTGCTGACGCGGGCCACAAGGTCATACTCGTTATCGGCGGTGGCACGGGCATGATTGGTGATCCGAAACCTGACGCGGAAAGGGAATTGCTCGATGTGAGGGAGATACAGGCGCGTTCAGCAAAGCTAAGAAATCAGGCGCAAAGACTTCTTGGAGCTCCGAATGTGCAAATGGTCAACAATGCCGACTGGCTTACCAAGCTTAATCTGATCGAATTTCTGCGCGACACAGGCAAACACTTTACGGTCAATTCGCTCATTAAGAAAGACGCGATACATGCGCGTATGGAAAGTGACGAAGGAATTTCCTACACAGAGTTTTCTTATCCGCTTTTGCAGGCGTATGATTTTTGGCATCTCTACAAAGAATACGACTGCAACGTGCAAATCGGCGGCTCTGATCAATGGGGCAATATCGTGGCGGGTGTGGATCTCATTCGTCGTAAGGAAAGCAAAATTGCATATGCACTCACACTTCCGCTTATCATAGACAAAGCCACTCGCAGGAAATTCGGCAAGAGCGAGGGAAATGCAATCTGGCTCGATCCCGAAAAAACCTCGCCGTATCAGTTTTATCAATTCTGGCTCAACGCGAGTGATGAGAGCGTTGAGGATTATCTGAAACTGTTTACCTTGCTCTCTGACGACGAGATCAGAGCGGTAATGAGAGAGCAGCGAGAGAATTCTGCAAGCCGACCTGCACAGAAGAAACTTGCGCAGGAAGTTACCGCATTGGTGCATGGCAAGAATGAGGCAGAAAAGGCGGAGAAAAGCTCGGCAGCGCTTTTCAGTGGGTCGGTCGCGAATCTTAGTGCAGATGTCCTCAAAACGCAGGTAGCTCTTGGCGACGCCATAGTTGGTGTACTTCTTTCGACAAAACTCGCTTCATCGAAACGTGAAGCGAGGCAATTCCTGGAGGATGGCGCTGTTACGCTCAACGGTGAAACAATGACGGATCGTCCTTTGGCGGAATCAGACTTTAAAGACGGTAAAGCGCTTCTGAAGCGTGGTAAAAGAAACGTGTGCGTGTTGGCCCTGAAATAAAGATCAGTCGGGGTCGTGAAAATCCTCGTTCTTGTTCCTAGGAAGCTCGGGTCGTATCAAACCTTCTTCTCCGAGTGCATCGGTGAGTGGATCGACTATTGTTCCCGGCTGTTCCTCATTATCGCTCGCCGCCGCATCTCTTGAGTTATAGCCCAAGTCTCGCAACCGCTCTTCCTTTGTCCATTTATCCCGATTCAAGGGTAACGGTCGCCTAGTGTTGTCTCGCAGCTTTTCTCCTTTTCCCATGCAGGCATTATCTCCCAAAGGATTTCGAACGCAATCTCGTTGCTAACAAGCCTCTTTTCCGGCACACTGGGGCGTCATGGTCTTTAAGCTGAGATCTGAATATAAGCCAGCGGGTGATCAGCCGACCGCTATTGCTGCGCTCGTGAAGAGTTTAAATGAGGGTAAGCGTGATCAGACACTTCTGGGTGTTACCGGCTCCGGCAAGACCTTTACCGCGGCAAATGTGATTGCAAAATTTGGGAAGCCGACCTTGGTAATGGCACACAACAAGACGCTTGCGGCGCAGCTTGCAGCCGAATATCGCGAATTCTTTCCAGACGCGGCCGTGCATTATTTTGTTTCTTATTACGACTACTATCAGCCCGAAGCGTATGTGCCCGTCTCGGATACCTACATCGAAAAAGAGGCGATGATCAATGAGGATATAGAGCGCTTGCGCCATGCAGCAACGCAAGCGCTTCTTACGCGCAATGATGTCATTGTCGTGGCGTCTGTCTCATGCATTTATGGATTAGGCTCACCTGTCGAGTACAAGAAAGTAAACCTTGAGATGCGGCAAGGCGACGCCTTGACACGCACGGCACTCACGCGCCGTCTTGCCTCAATGTATTTCGAGCGCACAACCGGCGATCTTAGTCCGGGCACCTTCAGAGCGCTCGGCGCGGGCGTAGAGATCATGCCGTCGAGCGAGCGCGTCATATATCGCATCGATCTCACAGGTGGGAAAATCCGCAAAATAGAAGAGATAGATCATGTGACGCGCGTCATAAAGACTGAACTCGCGGCGACGTTTATTTTCCCTGCGCGTCACTATGTAACTCCCAAAGACGTGCTTTATGCCGCTGTACACGATATCGAATTTGAGCTCAAGGAACGACTAAAGGAATTAGATACGCAGGGCAAGATTCTTGAAGCAGAACGGCTCAAGCGTCGTACTCGCCAAGACGTATCAATGATAAAGGAGTTTGGTTTCTGCAACGGCATCGAGAATTACTCTCGGCATTTTGATCGCAGGCAGCCGGGAGAGCCAGCACATACACTTTTGAGTTATTTCCCACATAAGAAAGATGGCTCGCCCGATTTCTTGACCGTCGTCGATGAATCCCACGTTACTATTCCGCAGATAGGCGGTATGTATGCGGGCGATCGCGCGCGTAAGCTCACGCTCATAGAGCACGGATTTCGTCTGCCGAGTGCGCTCGATAACAGACCGCTAAAATTTGAGGAATGGGAGCCTCGCGTGGGGCCGCTTATCTACACATCTGCTACGCCTGGCAAATATGAATTAGAACGCTCTGGTGTGCCGGTATCACAAATAATCCGCCCGACTGGGCTCGTAGACCCGGAGATAATCGTGCGTCCGGTCGTTGCTCGTGAAGATTGCAAAGGGCAAGTCCGAGACTTTATAGACGAAGCGGAAGCCGTGACAAAGAAAGGAGCGCGTTCGATGGTCACTGTACTTACAAAGAAGATGGCGGAAGATCTCACGCAATTTCTAGTGGAGAAAAAGATCAAGGCAAAATACGTACACAGCGATGTGAAGACGATAGATCGAATCGAGATACTTACCGAATTCCGCAAAGGTGGTTTCGACGTACTTGTCGGAGTCAACTTGCTTCGCGAAGGCCTCGACTTGCCCGAAGTCGAGCTTGTGGGTATTCTCGACGCCGATAAAGAAGGTTTCTTGCGTAGCGAGACGTCACTAATCCAAACCATTGGTCGCGCTGCGCGCAACGTCGCAGGCAGGGTGATTCTGTATGCCGATATGGAAACGGGCTCAATGGATCGCGCCATAGGCGAGACCAATCGACGACGCGAAATTCAGTTGGCGTACAACAAAAAGCACGGTATTACACCCAAGACGATCATCAAGAAAATCCACGACATTGTCGGTGATATTCAAAAAGTGCGCGATCGTGCGGTTGCAAATCTGGCGGAAATGGATAAGGACGCCTTTGGCGGCTCGGTGGCCAAGCTCATCAAGTCCAAACGCAATGAGATGCACGAAGCAGCAGATCGCCTTGATTTCGAGACTGCCGCGCTCCTCCGTGATGAGATATCGAAGCTGGAGTCTTCAACTAAGACGAAAAAGAAATAGTATGCTGAAAATTCGAGAAAATATACCGCTTGCAGAAATTACCACCTTCAAGATCGGAGGGGCGGCGCGGTATTACGTTGAGGTAAAGACCGAAGACGAAATTCGCGATGCATTAAATTGGGCGCGTGGAAAACGGCTGCCACATGTGGTGCTTGCGGGAGGAAGCAATGTACTTGTCCCGGACGATGGATTGGAGGCACTTGTCATACGAGTTGTCTCGGCAAGATATTTGTTTGAGGGAACGGCGCTCGCGGCTGATGCGGGATGTAATCTGCTCGATCTTATACGCAAAGCGTCAATCCTTGGGCTTGGTGGATGGGAAAAGCTCTCTGGTATCCCCGGATCAATCGGTGGCGCAATTCGCGGGAATGCCGGGGCATTCGGTACTGAAATAAAAGATGTGGCATTTTCTGTGGACGTACTTGATGCCAACACAATGGAGAGGAAGCAATTCGCAAACGAGCAGTGCGCTTTTGCATACCGCATGAGCTATTTCAAGATGCACCCCGAACTCATAATCACACGCGTGAGTGTTGATCTGAAAAAAGTTGACGGACAAGAAAGTAGAACATTGTCCGAAGAGACGATACAAGAGCGCGAACGCAGACATCTACAGAATGTGCAAGCGGCTGGTTCGTATTTTGTGAATCCCGTAGCGCCGGCGCACGTCGTTGAAATGTTTGAAGCGGAGAAAGACATAAAATCACGAGAGAGTCGAGTGCCCGCGGGATGGCTTATCGAAAAAGCAGGAATGAAGGGAGCGACCGTCGGCGGAGCAATCGCGAGCCTGCAGCATCCCAATTACATCGTAAATATCGGCAATGCGACGGCAAAGGACGTTAAAATGCTTGCAGAGAAAGTGAAGCAGGCGGTCAAAATCCAATTTCGCATTGATCTCCAGGAGGAAGCGGTCGTGCTTTGAGAGGTACGTATGCTATAATCGCCCGCACCTAACCCCTTGCGGCAACGCGGGGGCAGGTCTTGTTGTATATGCAGGATAAAATTGTGGTAAAAGGCGCACGCACGCATAATCTCAAAGATATTACCGTGGAGATACCGCGAGGCAAGATGGTTGCGTTTACTGGTCTCTCCGGCAGTGGTAAATCGTCACTTGCATTCGACACGATCTTCGCAGAGGGACAGCGCAAGTATGTCGAATCGCTTTCTGCGTATGCGCGCCAATTCTTGCGACAAATGCAGAAGCCGGATGTCGATGAGATCAGTGGCCTTTCTCCGGCAATCTCTATTGACCAAAAAAGCCGGTCGAACAATCCGCGCTCGACCGTCGCCACGATTACGGAGATCTACGATTACCTTCGCGTGCTCTATAGCCGCGTTGGGCATCCACATTGTCCCGAGTGTGGCAGAGAAGTCAAAAAACTCTCAAATGAAGAGATTTTGGAAACGGTGCTCAAAACAGTTGAAAAGGCAGGAAAAGGTTCTAAAGGTGACTCCAAACTTACAAAAAGCGTCTCTACGGCAAAAGTACGTATACTCGCTCCCATTGTGGTGGGCAGGAAGGGCGAATACTACCAAATGCTTTATGACATGCTCAATAAGGGTTTTGAGAAAGCGGTAGTCGACGGTGAAGAGAAATCTTTACGAAGTCGCATTGAGCTCAAAAAGAATTTCAAGCATGATATTGACATTGTCGTCGATGAAATATTTGTTTCGGAATTCAAAGACGATGCAAAAGCCGCGCGGGAGCGGGCGAGTGAGGCAATTGAGCGTGCACTGACAGAGAGCGCAGGATTGGTGCGAATTACCAATCCATCAGGCGAATCGCACATCATGTCGGCGAAATTCATGTGCGCGCATGATGGCTTCTCATTTCCTGAAGTGGAGCCACGCTTGTTTTCTTTTAATTCGCCGTATGGCGCATGTCCGGCGTGCAATGGTCTCGGTACGAAGTTCATCTGGAGTGATGAATCGTGTGAATCGTGCAATGGCGCTCGACTGCGCCCAGAAGCGCTGAATGTCTTTTTGGCGTCTAAATTTGGGTTTACGAAAGCCGAAGATGGAGAAAATCTGGGTTTCGTAAACCCAAATATGGTTAACATCGTAAGCTTAACCTCGATGTCCATCGACGACGCGATGAATTTCTTTAATAAAATAGAATTTACGGATAAGGAAAAAGAAATATCCAAGATGGTTGTTAAAGAAATAACGAGTAGGCTCCAATTCATGCTCAACGTTGGTATCGAATATCTAACTCTCGATCGTCGCGCGAATACACTTTCTGGCGGCGAAGCGCAGCGAATCCGTCTTGCCTCACAGCTCGGCAGCGGTCTCGTGGGAGCACTCTATGTGCTGGACGAGCCCACGATTGGCTTGCATCAGCGAGACAATGACAAACTGATTGCGACTCTGAAGCATTTGCGAGAACTTGGGAATACCGTCTTGGTAGTCGAGCATGATGAAGATACTATCTACGCCTCCGACTATATCGTCGACATTGGCCCGGGTGCAGGAGTGCATGGCGGGGGGATAGTCGTCTCCGGCTGGCTTGAGGAATTGCTTACAGCAAAGACAAATAAAAGTGGATCGCGCACGCTCGCATATCTGCGAGAGGAAGAGCGCATCGAAATTCCCGAGAAGCGGCGCACGGCGGACAGGGGGAAGATAAAGATTCGAGGCGGGAATAAATTCAACATCAGGAATCTTGATGCAGACATTCCACTCGCAAAGCTTGTCGCAGTCACAGGCGTTTCTGGCTCCGGCAAATCCTCATTTCTCTATGAGATATTACATCGCAATCTCTTGGCGCGATTCGACAAGCGATATCGGACCGCAAAGATTTACAACGTAAAAGAATTCAGCGGCACAGAATATCTGGGGCGCTCCATCCTCATTGATCAATCTCCCATCGGCCGCACGCCGCGCTCAAATCCCGCAACATATACGGGCACGTGGACGCATATTCGAGACATGTTTGCGATGAGTGAAGAATCGCGCTCTCGTGGGTGGGGGCCGGGCAGATTTTCTTTCAACGTTAAAGGCGGTCGCTGTGAGGCATGTGAAGGGAACGGCCTCGTTGCCGTCGAGATGCATTTCCTTCCGACGGTGTATGTGACGTGCGACGTGTGTGACGGAAAGCGGTTTATGAAAGAGACTCTCGAAGTGAAATACAAAAAGAAGAGCATTCACGATATTCTCAAAATGACGGTGGAAGATGCATGCAAATTTTTTGAAGATATTCCGGCGATTTCTGATCGATTGAAAAGCCTAGCGGATGTTGGGCTCAATTATTTGGAGCTAGGGCAGAGCGCAACGACGCTTTCTGGAGGTGAAGCACAGCGCGTGAAAATTGCATCGGAACTCTATCGACCGCATCAGACGAAAACGATGTATCTCCTCGACGAGCCGACCGTAGGCTTGCATTACGATGACGTGAAGCTTCTTATCGAAGTATTGCAAAAACTCGTGGATCGCGGAAATTCGGTCGTCGTGATCGAACACAACCTCGATGTCTTGAAATGTGCCGATTACATCCTCGACATGGGCCCCGAAGGCGGCATGGGTGGCGGTAACATCGTTGCACGCGGCACGCCAGAAGAGGTATCAAGAACTGCAGATTCACATACGGGCTATTACCTCAAACGCGTACTGAAGAAGGCGAAGAAGTAGTCCGTGCCTCCGCTAGTGCCGTTATAAAAGCTTCCGCTAGTTGCCTATTGGTAATTAGAGGGATGTTCATGTCCACTGCTTTACGGCGGATGATGAAGCCGTCTTTGCTTGTGTCCGTCATTGCGTGCGTGGGGATGTTGATGATGAAATCGAGTTTGCCACGCTCGATCAGATCAAGCACATTCGGGTCCTTGCCGCTGCTTATCTTAAATACTTTCTCGCAGGGTATCTCGTGATTTTTGAGAAATTCAGCGGTGTGCTCTGTGGCATAGAGTTTGAAGCCCATGTTGTACAGCTCTCGCATTGATGTCAGGAGCTTGATCTTGTTCTCTTCTTTGCCGAGTGCCACGAGTACATTCTTTTTAGGTATACGCACGCCCGCTGCCTGCATGGAGAGAAGGAGCGCCTCGGAAAATGAATCTCCAAAGCAGGCGACTTCACCAGTCGAGGCCATTTCAACTCGACCCACGGGATCTGCACCTTTGATGCGGCCGTAGGAGAATTGAGGTGATTTGACCGCGACATAATCAAGATCAACGGTGCGGTATTCGCCCGAAACATCTTCTCCAAGCATTGCGCGTACCGCCATATCGATAAAATTGTAGCCGGTCACTTTTGAGACGAAGGGGAAGCTTCGTGAAGCACGCACATTGCATTCGATCACCTGTAAGTGATTGTCCTTCGCAAGAAATTGGATATTGAATGGTCCGGTGATTTTAAGCGCATGGATAATCTTCTTTGTTATTGTTTTTGCACGGCGTATGGTTTCAAGGTAGGTGCGCTGTGGTGGGAGTACCACCGTCGCATCCCCCGAATGTGTGCCTGCGTTCTCAACATGCTCCGAAATGGCATAAATAACCAATTCTCCATTTTTGGCGACGCCGTCGATCTCGATCTCACGAGCATTCTCAATAAATTTCGATACCACGACAGGATGTTTTTCCGACACATCTGCGGCGCGTTTGAGGAATCTAATGAGAGCGGCCTCATCATACGCGACGCTCATCGCTGATCCAGAAAGTACGTACGATGGGCGGACCAAGACAGGATAACCAAATTCCGCTGCTTTCTTTGCAGCAGCTTTAGCTGTGGTGATCTCTGTCCAAAGTGGCTGATCGACTTGTAGTGTATCGAGGAGCTTCGAAAAGATATGCCGGTCTTCGGCCTTATCGATATTTGTGGCCTTGGTACCCAATATGGCAACGCCGGCTTCATGGAGCGGCATGGCAAGACGATTAGGGATTTGCCCGCCCGTCGAGATAATTGTGCCCTTAGGCTTTTCAAAATCAATGATGTCGAGCACGCGTTCAAGCGTAAGTTCGTCGAAATAGAGGCGATCAGACATATCATAATCGGTCGAGACAGTCTCAGGATTGGAGTTGATCATGATGGTTTTGTATTTCTTCTCGCGCAGAGTATTGAGTGCCTGCACGCATGCCCAGTCGAATTCCACCGATGAGCCAATGCAATAGGGGCCACTGCCAAGCACCACGTAGGACATCGGGTGTCCTACACTGCCGCTAGGAACTATGTCGTGTTCCGTGCCGTGGTAGGTGAGATACAGATAATTGGTTTTGGCGGGGAACTCTCCGGCGAGCGTGTCGATCTGTTTGATGACTGGCGTCACGCCGAGTTTCTTACGCAGCGTTCTGATCTTGACATGTGTTGTCTTCTTGATCGTAGCGAGCTGCAGGTCGGAAAAGCCTGCTTTCTTGAGACTTCGCAGAGCCTCCGCGTCGAATTTCTTCGTTCTCGTTTGTTTCTCAAGCGCTATGATATTTTTGAGTTTACTCAAGAACCATTCGTCAATACCAGAGAGCTTGTGAACCTCCTGAATTGTCATGCCCTGCTTGAGGGCTTCAGCAATAGCAAAGACACGCTGCGTAGTCGGATTTTGAATTTGTTCATCATAATCATCGATTTTGAAGTTGCCATTTCTGTTTGCCGTAAAACCATCGGCACCGATATTCAGGCAGCGAATCGCTTTTTGGAGCACCTCCTCAAACGATCTACCGATCGCCATCACTTCACCGACGCTCTTCATCTCCGTGCCGATTCTTGATGCAGCATTTTCAAACTTTGTGAGATCCCAGCGTGGCATCTTGAGGACAAGATAATCAAGTGCCGGCTCAAAGCAGGCAGTCGTACTTTTTGTGACCGCATTTTGAATTGTGGGCAATGTATGACCGAGAGCAAGCTTTGCTGCGACAGCTGCGAGGGGATAGCCGGTAGCTTTGGAAGCTAGCGCGGATGAGCGCGAAAGCCGGGCGTTGACCTCGATAACGCGATAATCGACTCCGCCGGCTGGCGGATTTGGATTAAGCGCATATTGGATATTGCATTCCCCAACGATTCCAATATGACGAATGGTCTGGATCGCGATTTCGCGCAAACGGTGGTACTCCTCGTTTGATAACGTTTGCGACGGTGCGACGACAATTGACTCACCAGTGTGAACTCCCATCGGATCGAAATTCTCCATATTGCACACGGTGGTGCAATTATCGGCGCTGTCACGGACGACCTCGTATTCAACTTCCTTCCACCCCGCGAGATATTCTTCGATCAGAACTTGTGGCGACGACGCAAAAGCTTCTTTCAGCCTTTCAGCCAAGTGTCCGGCATCATTTACGCGGCCAGAGCCAAGTCCACCAAGAGCGAAGCCAGATCGCATCATGACGGGATAACCGATTTCTGCTGCAGCTTTGAGCCCGTGCGCTACGTCATGCACCGCAAAGCTGCGTGCGGTTTTGATGCCGATTTCGTTGAGACGCTTCACGAAAAATGCTCGATCTTCGGTGTCGCGAATTGCCGAGACTGGTGTACCAAGAACGCGGACGTTGTATTTCTTTAGAATTCCTTTTTCTTCGAGTTCGAGTCCGAGATTGAGTGCAGTTTGTCCTCCAAATGAAAGCGCTATCGCGTCAGGTCTTTCTTTTTTGATGATTGCTTCGGCGTGGTCAATGGTGAGCGGAAGAAAGTACACTTTATCGGCAAGGCCTTTGTCTGTCTGCACCGTCGCAATGTTGGGATTCATCAAGACCACGCGAATTCCTTCCTCTTTAAACGCTTTGATCGCTTGTGAGCCCGAATAATCAAATTCACCAGCTTGGCCTATGCGGAGTCCTCCTGATCCCAATAGTAAAATGGATCGCGGCTTTATGAAGAAATCCTGAAGGTCTGACTTTCCGGATTTCTTCATATAAGTGATTTGATGAAGTCGTCAAAAATCCACGCGGTATCGGTGGGGCCTGGCGAGGCTTCGGGATGGAATTGAACTGCGCGCCAGGGCTTTGTCTTGTGGCGAATGCCTTCATTACTTCCATCGTTCGCATTGGTAAACCATACTTCCCAATCTTTCGGCAGTGTTTTCCCGTCTATAGCAAAACCATGATTTTGCGAGGTGATATAGCAACGCTTGCTGTCTGCTTCGATACAAGGCTGGTTCTGCCCACGGTGACCGTATTTTAGCTTGTACGTCTTGGCGTTTGCCGCATGAGCAAGGAGCTGATTGCCTAGGCAGATACCCAATATTGGCTTATTTGCATTCATGGCTTTGCGAATGTTTTCAATGGTCTTTTGACACATGGCAGGATCTCCAGGCCCATTGGAAATAAAAAGGGCATCATATTTTTCTTTTGAGAAATCATAGTCCCAAGGGACACGAATAATTGTCGTCTCTTTGCGGGTGAGTGATCGCACGATATTTTCTTTCATCCCACAGTCGATTGCGATTATCTTTATTCTTCCATTCCCGTATACCTTTTTCTTGGTCGGAGAGACTTGGGCAACTAGATTCCCATCATTCGGATCAGGGAATTTCCCAGGAAGTCTTTCAGCAAGCGCTCCGAGCATGACGCCGTGTTCACGAAGCTTCTTGGTAATCGCCCGGGTGTCGACGCCTTGTATCGCCGGTACACTGCATTCTTTGAGCCATGCGGAAAGTGATTTTTGCGCGTCGAAATGTGAGTATTCTTCAGAATACTCCGATACAACCAATCCTGATACTTGAATTTTATTCGATTCAAAGAACTTTTTGTCGGGTACTCCATAATTACCCTGCAGCGGATAGGTGCATACCAATATCTGTCCTGCATACGAAGGGTCGGTAAGTGTCTCCACATAGCCTGTCATTCCTGTATTAAAAACGACTTCTCCTGTCATCGGCACATCCGCTCCGAATGATTTCCCCTCATACACGCTGCCGTCCTTCAGTACAAGTTTCATATAAGAAAAAGCCCTCCAACGGAGGGCAAAGAAGCGAAATAAAATGGACCGATCGGCTTGTTCTTGAGCACTCCCGTTGACTTCCGAGTCATTAAAAGACGATTATACACGTGTAAGCGCGACCGTCAAAATTCGCGGGGGACAACCCGTTCCGCTATACTCAAAATATGAAGCGTGAAGACCTTGTGCAATTCGATCTACCCGAGACCCCGGGTATCTACATATTCCGCGATCGGGCTCGGAAGATTTTGTACATCGGCAAGGCCACGTCACTCAAGGATCGAGTGAAGAGCTACTTCTCAAAAGATCTGGGGGCGGGGCGGGGAGAGGGAATTGTCGCGATGGTCGAGCTTGCAGATTCAGTAATCTACGAGAGCACTGACTCTGTTTTGGAAGCCTTGATACTCGAAGCCAACCTCATCAAGCGGCACCAGCCGCCGTACAATGTTGCAGAAAAGGGTAATACAAGCTTCAACTATCTTATCCTCACGAAGGAGGATTTTCCGCGCGTAATCGTTGTGCGTGGACGAGAACTCTTTACCAAATGGAATGAGTCGCAGATCAAATATCAATTTGGCCCATTTCCGCATGGGGGCTCGCTGAATGAAGCCGTCAAACTTGTACGACGTATATTCCCATTTCGGGATAGCACATGCACTCCATGTCCGGAACAACTTCACAAATTGCGCCGTATTGAGATGTCATCTCAATATCAGTGCAAGCCTTGCTTCAATCGTCAGATAGGGATGTGCCCGGGTGTATGCACTGGTGAGTGCAAAAAAACAGAGTATGCAAAGACGATCCGTAATATCAAAGATCTTTTTAACGGTGAATTTCACGGACTGAAGCGGCGTCTAGAACGTGAAATGGAAGAAACAGCGACAGGAGAGCGGTTTGAAGAAGCAGAGAAATTACGCAGACAAGTGAATGCTCTAACTCATATTCGCGATGTTTCGCTAATCAAAGATGAATATCGTGCTTCCCCGGGCGGCTCAATTCGCATTGAGGCGTATGACGTGGCGCATACTGCAGGATCGGAAACCGTGGGCGTGATGGCGGTCGTTGCCGGAGGCGAAGCGCAGAAGGCGGAATATCGCAAATTCAAGATACGGAGCGTCACAAATGATGATATCGGAGCTCTCGCCGAAACACTAGAACGCCGGCTCAATCATAATGAATGGACATTGCCACGGGTCATCGTCGTCGACGGAGCAAAAGCGCAGCTTCGTCGTGCGACGAAGATATTGACGAACGTTGGTTTACAGATCCCAGTCGTTGGCGTCGTCAAAGACGAATTCCATCGTCCGCGTAGTCTCATTGGCGACACCAAGGCGATTCAAGCGCATGAGAAAGATATTTTGCTTGCAAATGCAGAGGCTCATCGATACGCAATAACTTGGCATCGAAGGAGACAAAGGCGCAGTCTGGTTATGTAAGTTGAGCGCCGCCCGGAAGCGACGCTCAGGACCCGAAGGTCGTTGGAAGAATCCCGGAATTATCTGCAGTCGGTTGGCGTTCGCGGCCCGAAGGTGTATGCGACGCCTAGGACACAGAATACTCCGAAAGCTACGACCACGATGGCCGGTATCAGCAAATCCCACATATGGGTTCTCCCTAGTTGCTGCTTGGCGATGATACAATGGAACCATGTCTCGCACTATTGTGGGAGTATTGCGTGGAGGACCTAGTAGCGAATACGAACATTCGCTCAAATCCGGTGCCGCGATTTTGAATGCGCTGCCAGAGGATCGCTATGATGCACGGGATATTTTTATCGACAAAACGGGTCTGTGGCATATGCGCGGTCAGCCCGCCGATCCTGCTCGCATACTTTCTCAAATTGATGTTGTCTGGAACGCGCTCCATGGCGGGGTAGGAGAAGATGGCACCGTGCAGCGACTCCTGGAGCGCTCGGGTGTTCCATACGCCGGATCACGCGCACTGGCATCAAGCATCTCGCTCAACAAAATCCGCTCACGCGAGCTCTTACGCGCGGCGGGAATTCTTATGCCCCGAGCGGCATCCTTTACTTTGCAAAACGACATCACGACTGCCGACATGGCTCGCGCGGTATTTGATCAATTCGGGCCGCCGTATGTGGTGAAGCCCGCGAGTGAGGGATCTGGTTTTGGCATCATCATCGCAGATTCAATCGTCGATTTGCCTGATGCAATAGGGGATATTCTGGATGCATACGGCGCAGTCTTGGTGGAAGAATTAATTCGCGGACAAGAAGCGACAGCGGGCGTGATCGAAGATTTCAGAGACGAATCGCTCTACGTGCTCCCACCGGCACACATACATGCATCACGCGCTGGGTTTGCGGTCCCTAGTCCGTTTAGCTTTTCCGACAAGGAGCGCATTGCGCAAGTCGCTCGAGCCGCTCATACCGTGCTCGGTATGTCACATTTCTCAAATGCCGATTTCGTTCTGACTAAAAGAGGCCCATATCTCTTGGAAGTAAACGCAATTCCGCATCTTCACGCCGAAGGCGCGCTCCACCACATGCTCGAATCCGTCGGCTCCTCCATCCGCGAGTTCGCGGAGCATGCAATTCATCTTGCACGTAAATCATAAATGTTTTCTTAGTACTTATAATGTCCTATAGGATCAGATAAGTACATGTCAATCCAAGTTGTGAAATCAGGCGGAACACGCTATTGTATGGGCGTAAAGGGCCAGTAGTTCAGTGGTAGAATGCCTCATTTGCAATGAGGAGGTCTGGGGTTCGATCCCCCACTGGTCCACCGTCATGATTTCTCTCAAACTTAGGATTATCTTTTACACTTCCATTCCTCTCTTTGTTGCGCATGGAATGGAGGAATACATCAATCATTTATACAACGTTCATTCCAGCTTCAAGTGGTTGTTTAGCTACTTTGATTCTATGGCGATACCGCAAGCAACTTTTTTACTTTTTCAAATCGCTTTCTGGCTGTTGCTCATAATCTCGGCCGTTCTTCTCTCTGGAGAGAAATGGCGTTTATATATGATGATATTACCAGGATTAATCTTTATCTTCGAACTCCATCATTTCTGGAAGGCGTATGCGTCATGGAATTATTATCCTGGAGTTATTACCGCCATCGGATTTCCGATCCTCGGATTCTTTTACTGGAAGGAATTAATCAGATTATTTGGTGCCAAAAAATAGATAAGATGGGTAGTTCGCGCTTCATCTCTCCTTCACCACTCGTCGGGCACACTGTTCATGAAGGGCAACGGCCCAGGGACTATGAACACCACGACGCGAGTTGGCACGGGGCGAGGCAGGGCGTACACTGCGATAACGAGTTTTTGTGCGGAAATAGCTACGCAGTTTGTGCAAGAACTCGCTACTCTTATGGCAAAAGGGAAACGAGCAGCCGAGTATGCGGCCGAAATGGAGCGGTCGTTTCTTGCCGCGTACGACGAACACGCCGACGCGCTTTTTCGGCATTGCCTCGCGCGCATTCGCGATCGAGATGTGGCAAAGGATATCGTGCAAGAAACCTACACCAAGACGTGGGACTATCTTGCAAAAGGAAAAACAGTAGATCACTTGCGAGCATTTTTGTATCGCGTCGCCAACAATCTCATCATTGATACATCGCGTCGCAAACGTTCATCATCGCTCGACGTGATGAAAGAAGATGATGGGTTTGAGGCAGTCGACGAAACGACAAAGGACCCGGGAGAAATCGGCGACGCGCGCGGCGCAATGAAATTACTCGATTCACTTGAAGAAATATATCGCACTGCAGTCACCATGCGCTTTGTGGACGGGCTCTCGCCCAAAGAGATAGCGCTCGCGCTCAAAGTCTCCGAAAACGTCGTCTCGGTCCGAATTCATCGAGGAATAGAGCGCTTAAAGACGATTATTAACAGCCAGCCAGGACAGGCTTGATTTTGGTCCAAAAGAGCGTACAATCTCGTCGAATGTAAGTTTTTCCACGTGCGGCGAGGCTTCTAGCCAAAGCAAAAGCAGGGGAAAGGTTGGTTTACATTTTTTAGGAAAAACAGACACAACACAATGGCTAAGAAGCTATATGTCGGTGGATTGCCCTACGCAACTACCGATACGGAATTGAAAGATGCTTTCTCGAGAGCCGGAGCTGTCGCGTCGGCAGTCGTCATCATGGACAGGATGACCGGCAGATCGAAGGGCTTTGGTTTCGTAGAGATGTCGTCCGATGAAGACGCTCAAAAGGCGATCGACATGTGGAACGGCAAGGACTTCGGCGGACGCACCCTCACCGTAAATGAGGCGCGCCCGATGGAAGAGCGCCCTCGAGGTGGAGGCGGAGGTGGCTACGGCGGAGGCGACCGAGGTGGTCGTGGAGGCGGTGGCTACGGCGGCGGTCGCGGAGGCGACAGAGGCGGGCGCAGCTGGTAAGTACCCGTTTGTCAACACAAAACCCCATCCGCAAGCTGGCGGATGGGGTTTTGTCATGTCTGGGGCCGGCGTAAGGCATGCGCGATGCGTGCGTCTTACAGACATGTCTGGTGTCTCGGCGTGCGTGCGCTATGATGCGGGGCATGCAACCTATTGATTGAAGGCCTATGAACGATCCTTTTGATACACAGTTTGAGCCGCTTAAGAAACTGCGCTTGACCAATCAAGAGCGTGTTTCCATGCGCAATCACGTACACGCGTATATGCGGGAACATGTCGCACGCATACCGTTTATAATCCGAGTCCAAGATCTCTTTACCAATTGGCGAGCGAGCCGTTCCGGGAAGCACGTTACGCTGCAAATGCATCCCGCGCTTGCGTCGCTCGTAATGGTCTTTTTTGTCGGCATTGGTACTTCGTATGCCGCAGAATCTTCACTTCCGGGTGATCCGCTATATGCAGTAAAGACGCAAGTCAACGAAAAAGTTCGCGGAGCACTTGCTTCCTCGGAGACCGCCAAGCTTGATTGGAGCGCACAGCTTACCAACAGGAGATTTCAGGAAGCAGAAGCGCTTGCGGCAGAAGGTCGTCTGACGCCAGAAACTCGTACCAAAATCGAGAACGGTCTTGCAGTCGCTTCAGAAGATTTCGACGCGAATCTCGCAGGTCTCGGCGCTGAAAAAGCAGGAGATGCCGAAGATGCAGCAACAGATCTAGATGCAAATATTTCTGCGCACGCCGATGTACTCGCTGCGCTAAGTGTGGCTCTTCCCGACGTGCGGTCTGAAGTCGCGCCGATTCTTGCCTTTGCAAGAGATCGCGCGCACCGCGGAAAGCGCGCCATACGTGCAGTGGTGGTCAAATCCGCGACTGATGCACGGGTAGAGGCGATTTCGGCTCCCGTTGCTATGACCATGACAATAGAAGCAACCACCTCAACATCGAGCGCAACCGTAGATCAAAACGTCGAGCGGGCCGATGCACAGATTGAGCAAGGTGACCTCGTAAAAGCTCTTGGCGTGTATCAAAATGCAATTCAAGAAGCGCGTAAGTCCGAGGGCACTGATGCCGCAGACACGCTGAAAGCGCGACTAGAAAAAGTGTTGAAGAAACACAAATCCAATGAGGACGCCCATACTGATACGTCGAGCGACGTTGAGGTACACATCGACGACTGAACCCCGCAAAATAGCGGTCGCTATCCACTGGGCGAACTATCGGTGAGTATCCCCACAGAGCATAATTTCGGCATATAATTTCTGGCATGCGCGGACGTTTCGGCATACGCAGTCTGCGAAAGCAGTTCCCTTCGGAGGACGCCTGTCTGGAATTTCTTTTCAAACTGAACCACTCGAAGCA
>JACRFH010000008.1 GCA_016217975.1 Candidatus Kaiserbacteria bacterium
AACTTTTTTCCAAGGTAGGTGACAATGTGTTTGAGGTTGTGAAATATTTCAGGGGTCATACCTCTGCACAAGACGCGCCCCTCGGCGCGTCTTTGCATGGTATCAACTCAATGCGGTTAGGGGGTTTCGTTATTCACAGTTCGCTACACCCGGACCCGATATATACGCGGCCGTTGTGAGTATGGGTCAGTTTCACGACGACGTTGCCCTCGTTAGCCATCGCTGGCTCTCCTTTTCTGGTTAGAGGGTTGAAAAAGAAGAGGCCCTTCGGGTGAAGGGCCTCCGTGTATCTGTATTTGGTTTATCTAGACACAAGCAGGACCTCCACCAAGTGGGGTAAGGAGTCCAAGAAGAAGCGCGCTTGTGTGTGTTGGCACCAGTGACATATTTCGATACTACATAAGCCTTATATATGCGTCAAGAAAGGAAACTGGGGATTGCGCAAATCTGAACAGTGTGTAGCATGTAGCTATGAATATGAACGGCCAGGTCTCGTCACCGATTTTCCCAAACACTTTTTATTTTTGGTTTACCAATTCCCTCCGCGGGAGAGGATTGTTTTGATGCATAAACCAAACTAAACATCAAAATAACCCCCTCCCTAGCGGAGGGGGTTTACGTTGTGGCGGCTGACCGTCATGACCTCTGGCCTAAATGCTCACACGGGGGCACCCATGAGCAAAAATAAGCACTCGTTCGTCTCAAACCCCGGCGTAAAGCCCGGTGAAGTCGAACCGGTTCCTCGGCCCGAAGACGAGGCATCAGGCCCGCCCTGCCCAGAATGCGGCACGCCAATGATCGACGATTATCGCCTCGGCGGTAACGGAAAATTGTTGGACCCATTTTGTCCCGATGGTTGCACGACCAGACGGGAGCAGTGGTTCAGAGGCCGATGAATATGGTGCGCCGCGGCCACGCCGGGGCGCACCATTCTTATTTACGCTTTGCAAAATACCTTTCAGCAACAACCAAGAGAGGCGTGGCAAGAGCAATGGATGAGTAGGTGCCCGCTATGATGCCGACCAACAGCGTGAGAGCGAAGTATTGGGTTGAAATAGGACCAATGAAGTACAAGACAAGGAGCGTGAATAGCACCGTCATAGAGGTATTTATCGAGCGGACGAACGTCTGATTGAGCGCGCGGCCAGCAGTTTCTTCAAACGGCTCTTTGCGGCCACGATCTTTGTTGATCGCAAGATTTTCACGCACGCGGTCGAAGACGACGATGGTGTCGTGAATCGAGAAACCAAGGACTGTGAGGACTGCGGTCACAAAAAGCGTATCAACTTCCGCGCCGACGAAGTGACCAAGAAGAGCGAAAAAGCCGACGGGAATAATGACGTCGTGGAGCAACGTGACGAGCGCGATCAGGCCATACACCCAGCTTGATACCGGCTGCGAAACTTTACGGAATGCGAAGGCGATGAAAAGAAGGATGCAAATCATGACGAGCGACATAGCAAGAAGTGCCTTGCGCCGCAGCTCGGTGCCGATCGTCGGCCCGACTTCGGTGTATTGCGAAATGGTAACGGGAGATTTGCCGCCGAGAGAAAGCGTCTGTGGAAGCGCGTCGCGCTGCGCAGGCGTAAGCGCCGGCGAGCGCAAGATGTAGTCCTTCTCTCCTGCTTCACGCAGTGAGTAGCCGCTAATTCCGGCCGAATCGAGTGCCTTTGAGAGATCCGCTGAAGCAGGACGAGTGCTGTAGCTAAATTCAGCAAGCACGCCGCCCGTGAAGTCTGTGCTGTATTTGAGACCAAAAACCGCCACAGATACAAGAGACGCAAGCACGAGCGCTCCCGTGATACAGAAAAATACAGTGCGATGTTTGACGATGATCATAGACTAGTTCGTAGTGCGTAGTTCGTAGTGCGTAGTAAAGAAAATCATAAAGAAATACCGCTACCAAATAAGAAACGGGCGAGATTGGTCTTGGAATGAATGCCGAGCGCCATCAGGAATGTGCGCGAGACGGTGATGGCGGTAAGCATCGAGATCAAGACGCCGAGGCCAAATACGAGCGCGAAGCCCTTGATGAGCGAAGTGCCAAACCAGAACAGTATGACCGCGGTGATCATCGATGAGATGTTGGAATCGCGGATCGAGGGCCATGCGCGTGCAAAACCGTCATGGATCGCATCGCCGACATTTTTGCCGCCACGCATTTCTTCCTTCATTCTTTCAAATATCAAAACATTGGCGTCCACCGCCATACCCACCGAGAGGATGAAGGCTGCGATGCCCGCAGCAGTCATTGTCACGGGAATTATCTGGAAAAGCGCGAGTGTCACGACGATGTAGATGAGGAGTGCCAAGCCTGCGATAAGACCAGGCAAACGGTACCACACGAGCATAAAGAGTACGACCGCAACGATGCCCCAGAGCGCTGCCATGATGCCATCTTGCACGGCCGCCGCACCAAGCGTGCCGGAAACCGTCTGCGTAAAGAGAAGCTCAATCGGGACCGGGAGCGCGCCGTAGTTGAGATTGCGCGCGAGCTCCTTGGCGCCATCCGGTGTGAAATTACCGGAAATAACCGCGGTGCCGTTGGGAATTGATTCACGGATCACCGGTGCCGAGATGAGCGAGCCGTCGAGGAAAATGCCAAATATTTTGCCGACATTTTTCTTGGTGAGATCAGCAAATACTTGCGCGCCGTGCGAATTGAAATGAAGCGCAACGACCGCTTCAGAGCCGACACCTCCTTGGCCCGAGAATTCGAGCTGTGCGCTTGCCAAGTCTTTCCCCGTGATCGCAGCATTTTCGAAAAGTGTGGCAATCGGTGTCGTCGATGCGGCAGTGGAAAGATCCGCGCCGGGCTTGAGCATACGGAATTCCAAGACCGGCGTCTGCCCGATGAGATCTATCGCCTTCTTCGTGTCGGTGATCCCTGGAAGCTCGATGATGAGCCGGTCTTCGGATGCACCCGAAATCGCTGCGCTCACATGCTGCGTCTGTACGATCGGCTCCGAGACGCCAAAGAGATTCACGCGGCGCTCGATCGTATCGCGCAGAGCCGCCATCGAGTCGGTAACGTCGCTTCCCTGTATCGCTGCAAGATCTGCCTTGTAGACAAGCTGCGTGCCGCCGGAGAGATCAAGACCCAATTTGAAGGGCTTCCAGCCGTTGTGCTGCCCCGCAAATGCGAACCAGCCAATAGCAACGCCGACCAAAAATACCGCAAGAGCCCCGAGGCGTCGATTCGACATGATGGCGGCATTTTACTCGAAAATGGCCAATTTGCTAGTCTCTATTTCTTCTCCAATAAGAGCGTGGTGCTCATTTGATTTGCAAGAGTTCGACGAGCCTGTTCGGTAAGATCAAAGTCGAGCGGCGTCGAGGTCCATTTAAAATCCTTGACCACATCTGTCTTTTGTATGCGAGGTTCCGACGGCAAAGGATCGAGCGCCGTGACGTTTGCAATTGCAAGCTTTTTGCCACCGATCTCGTACGAACCAATACTAAATGCGGAGAATTTACCGGAATAATCGACACCTAACTCCTCTTTAAGTTCTCGCCTTACACACTGTTCCATATTCTCTCCTTCTCGCATCTTTCCTCCCGGAAAGTACCATTTATCCGATGGCCCCTGCACGAGCAAGATTTGTTTTTCTCCATCGAACTCGCGAAAGATGGATACGCCCACTATCGATACGTGCTCGCCTTTTTCCAACTGAACATGCTTTACTTTCTCATCCATATCTAGTGCTTGAAATGCCGAACGCCAGTGAAGGCCATGGCCATTCCCCGCTCATCGGCGGCGGCTATGACAGCCGGGTCGTTGACTGAACCACCGGGCTGGATGACGGCGGTAGCGCCCGCATCAGCTGCGGCCAAAAGAGCGTCGGGGAATGGGAAGAATGCGTCGCTGGCTACCGTGCTGCCCTTGAGCGAGAGCTTGGCCTCCCCTGCTTTCCATACCGCAATCCTGCTTGAGTCCACGCGACTCATCTGCCCAGCGCCGATGCTGAGCGTGCGATCTGGACCAGAGTAAACAATCGCGTTAGATTTTACGTGCTTCACGATCTTCCACCCAAAGAGCATCGCCTTGAGTTCCTCGTCCGTGGGCGGCCGCTTGGTGACGATCTTGAGATCTGCTGCTTCCACTGATTCGAGATCCGCTTCCTGAAGCACGACACTTTCTGCCCCCACGCTCCGCACCCGCCACGGATTGCCCGAGCTTGGATTTTTGAGAATCTGCATAAGGCGAAGATTCTTTTTCTCACCGAGAATAGAGAGTGCTTCTTTTGAAAAAGATGGCGCGACTATAACTTCGCAGAAGATTTCCTTAATCACGCCCGCTGTTTCTCCGTCCAATTCAATATTGCTCGCAATGATTCCACCAAACGGCGCTTGCTTGTCTGTCTCGAATGCTTTCATCCACGCTTCCAAAAGCGTCGCGCCTTGCCCTACCCCGCACGGATTCATGTGCTTTAAGATCGCAATCGTAGGCGCATCTCCATTGAATTCCGATATCAATTCGGCCGCTGCAGTCAGATCAAGAATGTTGTTGTATGAAAGTTCCTTCCCCTGCAATTGTTTGTAGTACTCGTTCCAATTTCCATAGAGCGCCGCTTTTTGATGCGGATTCTCTCCATAGCGCAGCGCCTGCACCCTCTTCACGCTGAAAGCAAGATTCTCCGGCGCATCTTCGGTGCCCTCGAAATACGAGGCAATCGCCGCGTCGTACGCGGCCGTGCGCGCATATGCTTTCCCTGCGAGTGAGCGTCGCATTTCTAGAGTTGTTCCGCCATCGTCACGAATTGCCGGAATAACCATCTCGTAGTCAGAAGGATCGACGACAACAGTAACAAATGCGTGATTCTTGGATGCACTCCGGATCATTGAGGGGCCACCGATATCAATATTTTCTATTACTTCCGCGTCAGTAACGCCTGGCTTCGCAACAGTCTTTTCAAAGGGATATAAATTCGAGACCACTAAATCAATCGGTCCGATTCCATGCTCGGCTACAGTTTTCTCATGCTCCTTATTGCCTCGTATATACAGTAATCCTCCATGAATCTTGGGATGCAGCGTCTTCACTCGTCCATCAAGCATCTCGGGAAAACCCGTATAATCCCCAAGCTCAATCGTCTCAATCCCCGCTTCCTTCAATGCCTTCGCCGTCCCTCCTGTCGAAATTATTTCAATCCCCTTATCCTTAAGCACCTGCGCTAGCTCAACAATACCGGTTTTGTCATAGACAGAGAGGAGAGCCCTTTTCATTGATGGATTTTAGCTGAAAAACGTCATCGGGTCGAGGTCTCGGGTATACTAACGGCATGAACGAACGGATGCTCCCAAAAACACGCGCAGAGACAGCTGAAAGATATCTACGCGAAGGTAGAACCCCCGATAAATATGAATTGAGCGCAAAAGTTATCCGGTTAACACAGATGATAATTGCAGAGAATTATTATCGCGATTCATTGATGGCGGATGACGCAGAGAGATTCGAGATGCCCGACGGTTCCAAGCCTACATTTGCACATTACGTCGAAAGTGTTACTCCATTCGCTCGAGATCTCCATGGAGATGAGGGAGGTATACATGCGAAACTTACTGATACCGAGAAAGACAAAATTAATGATCTGTATTACCAAGGCGGTCTATCTGCGGTATTACCTTTTGTTGACAGCCTCGTCCCACCTTCCACAGGAATGGCCCATTTATTTATCCCGCACAAAGAAGAAGATGTTTTATTCAAGGATAAATGGTTTACCGTCTTCGAGAAGACGATGGAGGCGGATTCTGAGCTTTTTCCTGAACTTAAGGAAAGGGATCGGTATATCGTTATCGACCTGGCACCACCGTATGTTTATCGGAAAGAAGGCGAGGATGAACAGCCGATATCTGAAGACAACATGACATTTGAGCTTCTAAAGGTCTTCCGACGTATCGCGGAAGAGGTTCGTACGCGCAATATTAAGGGTGTACTTGTCGACACATGGATTTTGGACGCATTTCCTGAAGGGAACAATTTTGGATTTGAGAGAAAAGAACTTTTTGAGAACGAGACCGACTCTCTTGATACCGCGAAACTCGCGAGTCACAGATATACTGTCTCTTGGCAACAGCTTCTTCGGCAAGATGGAACTGTAAATTGGGAGCGTTTCCGGAAGACGATGGAGAAAAGCGAGCTTCCATATTCTACAAAACTGGGTTTTCTCCCAAAAGTAGTACTCCTTGAGAAATACCTGAAATCAAACAAATAAGCTTCTATGTGCGAAATGTCTTTTTAAGTGCAAAAAGATTTTTGTAGATCATCGCGATCGCCACGGGACCTACGCCGCCCGGTACTGGAGTGAAAACGGATGCTTTCTCGGCCACGGCAGGGTCGGCATCGCCCACCACCTTGCCGCCTTGCTCACTGGTGCCGGCATCTACCACTGCAACGCCGTCTTTCACCATATCTGGCTTCAATATTCCGGCGACACCGGTTCCAAGCACTATTATATCAGCGGCGCGGGTCGAGGATTCCACCTCGTCGCCTTTTACAAGGCAGGTCACATTGGCGCCAAGTCGTGTGAAAAGTATGGAGCCGGGCTTTCCCACAAGGCGCCCCTTGCCGAGCATCACCAAGTTCTTCCCTCGCACATCGATGTCACTTTCTTTGAGAATGTACGCGAGCGCGGCTGGGACCGGCGGGATCGCAGGCCAGCCCCCTTTCTCGAATTCGGCAATAGCCGCGGCAGAGAGCACATCGACATCTTTCTCTTTTGGAATTGCATTGAGTACGGACTCGATGTCGATTCCTTTCACGATCGGAAGTTGCGGGATTACGCCGTCGGTCGTCTCGACAAGATGCTTGATCGCATCGAGCGCATCTGCCGTTGTGGAACCCGGCGGTAATTCGGTGCGAAACATCTTGATTCCCAATCGCGCAGCGCCCCGCTCCTTTATCCGCGCATATGAAGCGGTAACGGTACTTACTTCCGTGAGTAGATGTCCGAGAATAAGATCGCCAAACGCTTCGCGCTCTTTCGCCAATTCACCGTATAGCTTTTCTGCGATTGCCTTGCCGTCGACGATCATAATGAAGTGCCCATCATATCAGAATCATGTCCCCCGCGCGGTAAAGATGATACGGATGGTCTGAAACATAATAAAAAGATCGAGGAAGAATGAGCGGCGTTCAAGATAGTACAGATCGTACGAAAGTTTCTCCTTGGTTTCTTCTATGGCGGTGCCATGGTGTGGATCGCGATCGTGTTTGATCTGTGCCCAGCCGGTGAGTCCGGGGGAGACGAGATAGCGCGCGTTGTAGTACGGAATGCGCGCGCTGTACTGCGCGGCAAGCGCAGGAAGCTCCGGCCGCGGCCCCACAAATGACAAGTCACCCCTAACGACTGACCAAAATTGCGGTAATTCATCGATACGCAAGATCCGGAGCCACTTGCCAGTACGCGTTACCGTGAGTCTCGATTTGCCAGTTGCATCGTACTCTCCCTGGTCATTGCCATTCATACTGCGAAACTTAAGAATCGCGATAGGTTTTTGAAACCTGCCTACGCGTTGTTGCGCAATAAACACCTGCCCGCCATCCTCAAGTTTGATCGCAAGCATCACAAATGGATAGAAAAGTATAAACACAGCACACCCAAGAAGTCCGACTGCAATATCAGCGGCCCGCTTCAACGTGTCATACGCGCGCGATGCGCCCACCTGATCCAAGACCCATGCATAGCGAGTGAGCGTTATAGGTACGCGATCGAAGACTTCTTGATACAAGTCAACGATATCGACGAGTGCGAAACGATTCTTGTGAAATGCAGCGTTGTAGATGATGGGGAGCGCAGCGGAGACTGCGCTGTCTGCATGATCAACAACGACAAACGTGACATCGGCTTCCTCTGCGACGCGACATGCACGTTGGATGACTTCGTGCGTGGGCGACATATCGGTATCAATCACGTACACGAACTTGAATGGATATCGTCGATCGCTCGCTACCTCTTCGGCAAGAGCGCGAGCATCAGGGCCCGATGCGATGAGTACACCTTTAAGCCTCTTGGCCATGCGCAATCTAGGGAACACTCCCACGCGCCATGCGAAGATGAGTGGCGCGGAAAGAAGAAGATAGAGCACAAGATTTGTCTTTGGTGCGATTCCAAAAACTGGGATCAAGAAGAAAAATGCAGCCGCTAGTCCCATGTTTAAAACTTGCGTCGAGAAAATGAGTGTCGGAAGTTTTCTGCGAAAAAGACGCGTATGCTTGCCGTAGAGTCCTGCTAAAAAAAAGACAAATATCCAAAGGACGAAAAGGAGTGAGAATGGCCTTAAGTGCTGCGTAAAAAGCGTCTGAGTCGGCCATGCAAGATAGCGCAGTGCAAGCATGAGCCAGAGCGTTATTGTGAAAACAAAAACATCCCCCACAAGGAGGATGAGATACTCCCGCTTGGGAACCAATGTCATGTAGTGTACTATGACATTAAATAAACCATGATTCAAGCCACTAAACAGCGAAAGAAAGTCTTATACTTAATTACAAAAGCCACGTGGGGTGGGGCGCAAAAATACGTGTTCGACTTGGCAACGCATCTTCCGTGCAATCTCGAACCTGTCGTCGCCTATGGTGCTGCTGGCAAACTCTCCCAAGATCTTCAAACGTCTCATGTGCGAATAGTAGAGATTCGCTCCTTGCAGCGAGATGTCGCGTTTATATCTGACATCGGCAGCTTCTTTGGCATTCTCGCGTGCATCAGAAAAGAAAAACCGGATGTACTGCACCTCAACAGCTCCAAAGCCGCTGCCTTGGGTGCGCTTGCGGGAAGATTGTGCGGGATACAAAGAATCGTCTTTACCGCACATGGCTGGCCATTCAAGGAATCAAGAAATCCTATTTCAAAAGTCCTCATTTATGCTGTAAGTTGGTTCACCGCATTCTTGAGTCATGCGGTAATCGTCGTTTCCGAGATTGATAAGACCCTCGCTGGCACAATGCCTTTTATTGGCAATAAGACGCACTATATTCCAATCGCAATCGAGACGCCGCAATTTCTCCCCCGTGAAGAAGCCGCTGCAAAATTATCAGTCACGGGAGATGCGCCGCGCATCGTAACCATAGCTGAGCTTACCCCAAACAAAGGTTTGAGATATGCGATTGAAGCTGTGGCACTTCTAAAAGAAAAGGGAATCGCCGTCTCATATTCGATCATTGGCGACGGCGAGCTTCGCAAAGAGCTGGAGATGTTAGCTCGCGAGAAAGGAGTGGCTGATCAGGTACGTTTCCTCGGCTTCATCAGAGATGCAGCCGCCTACCTGCGGGCTTTCGACTTGTACATACTTCCCTCAATTAAAGAAGGAATGCCTTATGTGCTTGCAGAAGCTCGCGCGGCAGATCTGCCAATCGTTGCCACACATACAGTCGATGTTCCTGATGCAATTCCGCACGGCGATGCGCGTGCTCTTGCCGATGCGATACAAAAAACGCTTAGTTTGGAGGGGAAACCCGTGCAAAGAGAGCAACGTGATCTCGCCGCGATGATAGCAACAACGACTGCGCTCTACGTCAAATAGCGCCCACAAGCTCGACTTCGTCGCGTCCTTGGGCGCTCGCGCGAGCACGTTTGCGCATACCCATCAAAATCCCGAGCGCGAGGTATTCGGTAAGCAAGTGAGAGCCGCCATAACTCATAAAGGGAAGTGTCGTACCGGTGATCGGCAACAGCCCAATGTTCATACCCGCATGCACGATGAATTGCGCAGTGAAATATATTGCAATACCGGCAGCAAAGAGCGAATCGAAATTATCGCTCCCGCGCATCGCTATCATGAGTATGCGAAATATCACTATAGCAAAGAGTCCGAGCAATAGCACCGTACCTGCAAATCCCCACTCTTCCGCAAACGATGCGAAGATGAAATCGGTCTGATACTCCGGCAAAAATCGAAGCTTCGATTGCGTCCCATACCCTATTCCCTTTCCGAGGAGCTCACCGGAGCCTACGGCCACGGTGGATTGATATGCGTTGTACCCCGTGCCATGAATGTCGGTAAGCGGATGGATAAACGTGAGAATGCGCTGTTTCTGATAATCGTGGAGTCCCCAGTTCCAGGCCGCTCCAAACACGAGCGCCGCGCCCACAAAGAGCGCGAGCAGATGCTTCCACGAAATGCCCGCCACGAGCACCGTGCCGAGCCAAATGGATGCAATAATGATGCCGCTTCCGAGATCAGGTTGCAAAAAGACGAGTGCGAAAAGCACAAATGCATATGCGCCTGATACGAGAATGTGCCGTATGTGCGCTATTTCGACATGACGCCGTGCGAAGTATTTGGCAAGAAGTGCCACAAGCACGAGCTTTGCCGGATCAGCCGGCTGCACTGCAAAAAAGATTAGATCGAAGCGGTTTTGCGCACCTTTGACCAAGGCACCGAACCCAAGCACGAGTCCAAGCAGAACGACGACCACACAAAAGAGCACTGCAATAATTTGAGAACGGCGGAGCCAGCGGTATTCAAATATCGATGCGGCAAGAAAGACGCCCACGGAAAGAGCGATCCAGATAAGTTGCTTGTCGAAGAAGGCGTTCGCGGAAGAGAAATTCTTCATCGTCACAAGGCCGAGAAGCGAAATAGAGAGCGCAGCAAAAAATATATACCAATCGATGTGCGCAAAGAGCCGGGCATGCGGTCTCGCGTATGACAAAGGCGACATGCTCTATTGTGCCCTTTGTGTGGCGGTTGGTGCAAGGACAGGCGTAATATCGACGCGGCCTACTACAAGCGGATATGGATCGGGCCATGTGAATATGACTTTGGTCATCTCCCCTGCACCCAATCGAGCGACTCTTGTCTGCGATGCAGTAAATGCATTTCCGGCCGTGTCAAAAACGACCACAGACACCAAAAGATCTTGAACGGGCGCCACGCTGGTATTCGTAATATTAGCGGTGATCCGCGGAGACGTGGCGGTATCCGTGAGAGCCATGTTGGTAACCGATATCGCGTCTGCTGCCGGATAGAGGCGCTCCCATTCAAGTGCATCAGTGAAATCAAAAAAGGTGCGCGCGGCGATGCGATTGCCCGTCGATATCCCCCCTTCAAAAATCGGCGTAATACCTCCCGGCATAATAAAAGTACTTCCCTCGCGCTCGGCGACAAGCACATTGGTAGAATCGTACAGACGAAACTGGTAGTGCACTGAGCGCACGCCCGCCTGCACATTTGGATTCTGCACATAGGCGATCGCATTGTATGAACCGTCGCGCACGCGAAACCCGCGCGCCCACAGCGTGCCAATTGCCGAGAGCGCACGTTCATCCACAAAAGGGCACGGTCCGCCCCTATCAGGCGCAGTCTCTCCCTGATTTTGGATACCGTCGGTACACGTTGGCGGAATCGTGAAGTATTTGTAGGCAAGCGGCCCGCCGACCACGATGCCAAAAAAGGCGACCACACCGAAAATATAAAGCAGCCGTCGCCGAAGAGCCCAGGACATCTCCTGATTATACGATACCGGGGGCGTCTTTCTTCAACTGTTCACGTCTCTTTGCTTGCGCGGCTCGCGAAAGACCGGAATGACGCTGTAAGAATTCCATTGCTCGCCTGGCGAGATCAGATTCGGTTTTGAGAATCGCATTGAGTTCGGCATATTCTTTCTTTGCAGCGGGACCACCTCTCGCCGCAATGTCGCCGAGTATCTTGATATTGACTTTGAGTTCATCTGTAAAGGGTGCATTTGCGATGTGACGTACGACATTTGTGACATGCCCTCGAAGAGCTCGCTCCGCAGTGTCGCGGATCTCGTATGTAGACTTTGGTCCGGCGATACTGCTAGCCAAGCTGGCTATTGCGTTTTCGTCGTCATTTACACTCACGTGACGTTCCAATTTTTCAAAGTCGACCATATTCTCATCGATTTACTGATTGCCAGACAATGTAGTCCCCTTGAAATAATGACGTCGGTTGCGCGCATCCAAGATGCTCGAACTCGCTATCACCTTAAGACCTTCCAGATGGCCGAAATTTTTAGTATCAATACCTTTTGATGCTAAGA
Organism: Candidatus Kaiserbacteria bacterium; assembly: GCA_016217975.1. GTDB lineage: Bacteria > Patescibacteriota > Minisyncoccia > Phycocordibacterales > UBA2100 > UBA10103. The sequence continues at coordinate 12,002 of JACRFH010000008.1, forward strand.
GCGTCTCAATCTTACCAACGACATTCAGGAGTTTCTTTTCTTCTTCTGGATCGCCAACCTGATGAGACGTCGCAATGAAAGCGCGATTTATGTCTCTCCCGAGCTCCTCCAGTTCGTCTGGACTCATTTTCTCGGTAGCCGAGACTTCAGCCTCATCCATAAACGACTTCCTTTTCTCCTCAATATCGCCAACACTTACCGGATCGAGCGGCGTAGGATTATTTCCGAGTGTCTCCACCATATACGACAATCCTACCTCGTGAAAAAGGTTTGGCAATGCGGCTCAGTATTGAAAACTTTGTTCTGGCGACGACCTACTCTCGCCTTTCGACTACCATCGGCTCTGCTGGGCTTAACTGCCGTGTTCGGAAAGAGAACGGGTGTGACACCAGCGACAAATCACCAGAACAAAATCTTCAATCAAAGAGCAATATACTCGCTGACAACTGAAGAGCCTTGCCCAGCCCCAATGTTTCGTAATGAAATATTGGTGCTGGGGACACATACCCGACTCCGCCCAAAGGGCTTCGTCGTGGCAAAGAAATCAACGGATTGCGTATCGTGCTTACTAGAAGCTAGCAGCTAAAAGCTATTAGCTAATTTGTATCACGCGACTCTCAAAATTCCTTTCGAGAGTTCTGTCGGCGAATTAGTACACCTCGGCTCAATGCATTGCTGCACTTTCACCTAGTGCCTATCAACGTGGTAATCTCCCACGGGCCTGATTACGATTCCTAATCTTGGGGTCGGCTTCCCGCTTAGATGCTTTCAGCGGTTATCCATTCCCGACATAGCTACGGGGCGATGCACTTGGTAGTACAGCCCCCAGACCAGAGGTCAGTTCATTTCGGTCCTCTCGTACTAGAAACAAATCCCCTCAAGAATCAACGCCTACAGCAGATTAAGACCAACCTGTCTCACGACGGTTTGAACCCAGCTCACGTACCTCTTTAAATGGCGAACAGCCATACCCTTGGGACCTCAGTTGAGATTTGCGCGGGTAGCGCCAAATCTTCTTGTTATCTGGCATTCCTGCCAGGATCAGACTATTCCATCACCTTGTGCGCTGCTGTTGCCAGCAGGCCGTCAGGTGCAAGCCGTGTGATACTCCGATCATTCTGAAATGATCTAGGACATATCTCATGTAGTTGCCAAACAACTACAATCAGTCGTTAGAGGAGAGGTGTTCTTGGACAACTTTCGCATAATTCTTACGACGGTTTTTGGACCGCACGTTGAATTTCGAAAGTGAATCCGCTAATCGAGCCACGTACATGAGATCGCGTTTCTCCCGAATGGGTGTACGCACGATCTCGAGTGCATGTTGTATCTGCTTTTGTTTCATTTTTGAATACGGACGGATAAGTTCAAGGATGCGCGCGATCTCTTTTTGGTCACGCGTCAGCCAATCACTCGTCGTCCTGTTTTGTCGCACCGAACCGCATCCGAGAAGTCTGACAAGAAACGTGAGGTCTCTTGCATTCTTCTGCGTGATTTTTAGTTCGATACGTACGCGAAAACGAAATTTCTTCTCACTGTGCGGTTCGATGATAGCCATAATGGCACCATCGCCGTCAATGAGACCAGCACAATACGCTCGTTCAGCTACAGAACATCTCTTTCCTACGGCGCTAGCTTTCATATGTGTTGCTATACATTATAGCACCTGGGACCTCCGAAACAGGAGATCCAAGGACATGAGTAAGCCTCCACCGTTTTGAGCTTGTTTAATTACTCGCAAATTTCTTTGCAAGAGAGAAGGTATGTTTTCTCCAGCCCCAGGATGAGATGAGCCGACATCGAGGTGCCGAACACTGCCGTCGATTTGGACTCTTAGGCAGTACCAGCCTGTTCAATCTATTTTTAGATTAGACTATATCTTCTTCCTTTCCGCCGAGGGCGGATGAGGAGATGGCGTGTTATAGCGATGTATCTCCGACTTCAGTCGGCACATTCGCTATCTTCATCGCATCGTCAAGCAATTTATTGCTTTGCGAATTGAATCCAGTCGTTACGGGGTCAACCATAACGATTTCGTAAATCGTTATGACGACTTCCCACGGTATTCCTCGCGCCGTAGAACCCAGACAAAATTAATTGCCGAGGAGTTAAACGCGGGTCCACCGTTATAAGCCATGTTTTTTCCACAAATTTCTTTGTGGGGGGACAACAAGGACCTTATTTCAGGTCCCATCCCCAGAGTAACTTTTATCCGTTAATCTTCTGTTGCATCTAATGCAAACAGTCGGTTCACTTTGCTCGCGTTTCCGCCCTGCTTGTCACGTACGACTCGCAGTCAAGCCAGCTTTTGCCAATGCACTATCGTCACGGTTTCCATTCGCGACTAGCTGACCATAATAGGCTCCTCCGTTACTTTTTAGGCACAATGTTACTCATGATGGAGATACGATCTCCATCATTGGTGCGAATATTTCTATCGCACTCTCTGCATCGCTGCAGAGGTCGGACTATATCATCTTCCGTTTGAATGGAAGGTTAGCGTGTAGTCTCTGAGGGTTCCCGATCGCTTGCGCGATCTAGGGTCTTCCCTGCTGATTGTCTGACGACATAACGGATGCGTCAGGTGTTCCAGCATATAGGACCGACGTTTAAGTCGGCCTCCCGAACCCTTTCGGGCGTCGGGACTAACTTTTCTGTTGGTGATTGCTCACCAACGTCCCCCTTTTGTTTTGTATGTTTTCCGGATAAAGAAAACTTTAGGCGCTACTTCTACACGATTTCGCTTTTTTCTTCTGGCATTTTTAAAGCTAGAAGCTAAAAGCTAGTCGCTAGAAGCTGTTTTAAGGACAGCGCCCCACCGAAACTGCCCATCAGGTACTGTCTTTCTCCGGTTTCTCCGGAGAAGTTAGAAATTACAGTAGTAAAGAGAGGTGTTGCATTGGCGACTCCACAGCGGCCGAAACCACTGCTTCAAAGTCTCCCTCTTACGCTACGCAGAACGCCCGTAATCCCAATACCAAATTGCAGTAAAGCTTCTGGGGTCTTTTCGTCTAGCTGCAGGAAGGCGGCATCTTCACCGCCCTTGTATTTTCACCGAGCAAATCCCCGAGACAGTTCCCAAGTCGTTATACCATTCGTGCGCGTCTGAACTTCAATGAGTTTGATCGTCATATATCGCACAATATGACACTCTCCCCGTATTACTACGGGCATTAGACTATATCTTCTTCTCGTAATTTCTTACGAGAGTCGGCGTGTTAGCGATTCCGAAGAATCACTCTGATGCGTAAAGCATCAAGTCGTTACGGGGTCAATCTCTTTCGAGACGACTTCCCACGGTATTCTCCGAGTGCCTTTGCACTTAAGGACTCCACCGTTATAAGCCGAATTTTTCATCAGGATCGCTCCTGAAGCTGGCAATCCAGTTACCAGACAAGGAATTTCGCTCTAAGTTCCTTAACTTTTGGACTATATCTTCATCCAGCTCCAATTAAGAAATTGGGGCGGGAGCATGGCGTGTAGTCTCTGAGGATTCCAGAAATACCGATTTCTTCTTGCGATTCATCTTTTCAATCTTACGAGCAATTACTCGCAATCCTGATTCCGAAAGATGCTCCTTTCGGTGCAATCTCTCGACGATGTCCGCAAATAGTTCGAAATCGTTTTGCTTGGCTGTATGCAATCTATTCTTTCGAAAGAACGGGATTATCTTTTCCCGCAATTCCGTCAGTGACCGTATACAATATCGATACAGATATTCCTTGTGATTATCGTATCGAGCGTTCTCGTAGATCTTTCCACACTTGAAGTAAGTCTGGAAGATTTCGAGAGCGGGCAAGCTTTTCTTTCCTTGAGTTATTACAAACTCTGGGAAGACTTGCCAACCAAGTTTGGACGTGGAGTTGCGAAACATGCTTATCGAAAAGCATCCTTCGCCGTCGGTAAAACCGACAATCCACCCAATCATTTCCGGCCTTTCCTGCTGATTGTCCATATGGAATAAATATACCATAGAGATTTCCAGCATATAGCCATGTTTTCAAGACCAATTGTGAATTACTTCACAATGAGGCAACATTCATTATTTACCATTTTACTAACCACGATCGTCCCAGTCCTCCGGCACACTTGACATTTCTGTAAAATGTGTCGGACCTTAGGACGATTATAGTTATCGCCGACATTCACCGGGGCTTATACAGTGCCAGCAGGCACATCACGCAAAGCGCGATGTTCAGTTAGTAGTTGTTAGTTGGAAGTTATTAGAAAATGCATCTGCATCCGCTATAAACTATCAACTTTTAACTAGCAACTGCATCACGTTCTACGTGATGCGCCTACCGACCGTACTTGACCTTCCGGCATTGGTCAGGCATCACCCCCTATACATCCTCTTACGAGTTCGCAGGGAGCTGTGTTTTTGGTAAACAGTCGCTTGGGAATCTTTAGCTGCGTCTGACACCACTTTTTGGCGTCCAAGATATTTCACTCGCTGTAATACGTTTCCATAATTCCTGACGTCCGCGCGCGTTGTTTTTCAGACAGCGCTCGCGTCGTTCGGCGTCACTTCGTGCTCTAAATATTTCAGCGTAAATCAATATCCATTCTCCACTTATTCGTCTGGTCGCCGTCTGATGCCCAGCATTGTGTTCTGCAATGCGTCGCTTCAGATCGTTGGTACAACCGATGTATCTCTCGCCCTTCGTCGTGTGCTGTAAAACATACACACAATGCATGGGCCACATCGTACCACTTGAAAACCAAAAAGTGGTGTCAGAGGACCTTATCGCTAACTTACGGTCGCTTTTTTGCCGAGTTCCTTGGGGATCTCTCACTCGTTCGCCTTAGTCTACTCGACCAGAACACCTGTGTCGGTTTGCGGTACGGTTTATGTGTAGTTATGCTTAGAAGTTTTTCTTGGAAGCGTGCTCCTATGAATCAATTTCGGCCGAAGCCTCCACTTTTCTGCTCCGCTTGGACTATATTCTACGGATTTACCTATAGAACATCCTCACGGCCCAGACCCAAATCCAATAATGGGCTCATAGTACAACTCTCCGTCGCTCCATCGCACTACACATAAGTTACGGAATATTAACCGTAAAACCATCGCCTCCGGCTATCGCCATCGGCTTAGGACCGACTAACCCTTCGATGATCTCCATTGCGAAGGAAACCTTGTTCTTTCGGCGTGCGAGAATCTCACTCGCATTGCGGTTACTCGTGCCAACATTTTCACTTCCGTACACTCCACCCTGGGTCACCCCTTGAGCTTCATCGCGTACAGAACGTTCTCCTACCGGTGACACCACTTTTTGACTCAAGATTCTAGGAACATCCAGCGATATCGCACGTGCGATACAAACCGTATATTGCAATTTTCTCGAATCAAAAAGTGGTGTCACCCCGCGGTTTCGGTACAATGCTTAGCCCCGATCATTTGTGGCGCAAGATCTCTAAGTGAGTGAGCTGTTACGCTTTCTTTGAATGATGGCTGCTTCTAAGCCAACATCCTCACTGTCGGAGAAATCTCACCTCCTTGTTTGCACTTAGCATTGATTTAGGGACCTTAACCGGCGGTCTGGGCTGTTTCCCTTTTGGCGCATGGAGCTTCGCCCCCATCGCCTAACTGCCGTACTCTTACCTCTGGTATTCGGAGTTTGATAGGTCCAGTGTCCTTTCGGACTGTCCAGACCTTCCAGTGCTCTACCCCCAAAGGGAACATACGACGCAAGCCCGAAAGCTCTTTCGGAGAAAACCAGCTATTACCGAGTTCGGTAAGCTTTTCACTCCAACCCACAACTCATCCCAAGATGTTGAACAATCTACGAGTTCGGTCCTCCATCCATATTTCTATGAACTTCAACCTGGTCATGGGTAGCTCACCCGGCTTCGGGTCTGATACATTCGACAAACGCGCTATTCACACTCGCTTTCGCTGTGGCTCCAGCCGATAGGCCTTAGCCGAGCCGAATGCATCAACTCGTTGGCTCATTCTTCAATAGGCACGCCATCGCGGATTTGCACCCGCTCTGACTCCTTGTAGACATATGGTTTCAGGTCTATTTCACTCCCCTCACCGGGGTTCTTTTCACCTTTCCCTCACGGTACTTGTTCACTATCGATCTGAAGAAGTATGTAGCATTACCAGTTAGTTCTGGCGAATTCACCCGAGCTTTCCGTGTCTCGAGTTACTCAAGAACTACAGCCATAGAGTTGCTTCGTTTTCGTGTACGGGACTATTACCCTTTGGAGTCAAGCTTCCCAGCTTGTTCCACTAACTAAGCCACGTAAAGACTTTCGTCCACGTGGCAAGCAATTTGTGACTCTACCTGTTGCCAGCGCTGTAGCCTTATAACCCCCATCCACTCGTCGCACCAAAGGTGCAACAGCTTCTAGCAACTAGCTTCTAGCTTTTAGGATGTGCATTGCTGCATTTCCTAGAAGCTAGCGACTAGAAGCTAAAAGCTAATTTAAGTGGCTGAGTTTGTGCTGATCCCGTTTCGCTCGCCGCTACTAAGGGAATAACTATTGTTCTCTTTTCCTGTTGGTACTGAGATGTTTCACTTCCCAACGTCTGCTCTCATCTGCCGTTAAGCAGTGAGTTATCAGGGTTTGCCTGATAGGGTTGCCCCATTCGGAAATCTCCGGATCAAAGGTTGCTAGGCACCTCCCCGAAGCATATCGCTGCTACGCCGCGTCCTTCATCGCCTTCTTCAGTCAAGGCATCCACCATACGCCCTTACTCAGAACTCCCGCTAGGAATTCTAAGAATCGCGTTCGCCCCGAGAGCGCGTTAGCGCTTTTTCGGGGTTGCTTACCCCCTACAAGAGGGGCAAGACTTTTTTGATTTTTTCGCCCCCGTAAAAGCACTTACGTGCTCACGGGGTAAAGAAAATACATTTTTTGCCCCGAGCAAAATTCTTAATTTTGTTTTCGGGGTTCCTGCCCCGTAAAAGTGCTTTCGCACTCACGGGGTTCCACTCTGTTTGGAAAGACTTAATAACCAAACAGAATGTTTGTTGATTTCTTTTTTACCACGTGGACGCTTTCGCGTCTTTACGTGGTTGTGTCGCTCTTCAGTTGTCAACGAGCAACATATAGAGATCGCAGTGTCCGCCAAAGGCGGATCCGCCTCAGGCGGAAAAAAAGCCGCTTAAGAGCGGCCCAGATCACGAAGTGTTACCTTCGTTACCGAGGTCGCTTTTTCAGGGTTTTTCCGAACACCATATGTAAGAGCGAGTATAGTCGTGGAGCCATATATTGTCAAATTTGAGTTAAAGGAACTTTTGGGAGGCTGATTTTCATGTATTGTGGCTCAACTACAAGCTAATTCTCTGAATAATTACAATGAGCTGTAAAAAAATGGGCGAACATGCCCGAAATGCACAAGTGCATTAGTAAAAAAGAACG
>JACRFH010000010.1 GCA_016217975.1 Candidatus Kaiserbacteria bacterium
AGAGATCGAACAATATATCAATGAGCGGCAGAAAGAATTCGCCCCGCCGCCGAAGAAAGATAAGAAGAAAGGGGGAAGCGGGAATAATGGGGGAAGTGGGGGCAATCAGCAGCAATCTGTCTCGGTGCCGCTGTCAAATCCTGATCGCTTGAGTCTGCGCGCCGCGATAGACGCGGCGCGCCCTGCGCCTCTTGCATCGGTGAAATCTCCTGCCGATATTCTTCGCCAGAAATTTGCCGCGCGGGCCGCTACTTCAGCGCAGGGCAGTCCTCAGCCTGTGTCTCCAAAGATGGGAGTGTCGCAGAATGTGCGGGATAATGTCGGCCATGAGGAAGGGGTTGAGATCTCGAACGACGTTGTGGAGCGCATCCTTCGCGACGAGCAGTAGTCTCTTTGTCGTCATGGTCGCGCTACCGCTTTCAGTCAACGCTTCGGTAGTTATCTCGGAATTCTTGTACGATGCGCAAGGTTCGGATACTGGCAAAGAGTGGGTCGAGCTTTTCAACACCGGTCCAAATGCTGTGGATATTTCGAAATGGAAGGTCAGTGACGGATCAAATCACGTATTAAACGCGCCGCCCAAGAATGGCTCAACTGGCTCCATGACACTCGCCCCCGGCACGTACGCGATTCTCGCGGGGGACGCCGCTGCATTTCTTGGTGCGCATGCAGGATTGGGTGTTTCTATTATTGATACGACATTGAGTCTCGGCAACGCAGCAGGTTCGATATCGATTCGCGATGCGAGTAGTACGGTGATTGACAGCGTCTCGTACACCAAGTCACTTGGTGCTACGGGAGATGGAAATTCACTGCAGAAGACAAGTGCGGGAGTATGGATTGGAGCCATACCGACGCCCGGGCAGGCGAATGCCGAAGTAGCGGCAGCAAAGGTTGCACCAGTAGTTCCATCGAAAGCGGCGTCGAAGAAATCTTCCACGCAGGCCACTAGCAAGACAAGGCCAGCCGTGGTCGAACCGGATGTCGCTACCGTCGATGATGTCCGCAATGAGCCTGATGTTGCAGCAGAGTCGATTGTTCCAATTTCGAGTGACGAAACGGCAGCAGCGAATGCTGCAATGAATTGGGGCTCGCCGTGGTTACTTGGTGCGATCGGCATTGCTATGGCCGCAGCGGGTGCAGGAGTGATCGCTCGAAAGTCCAAGAAGACAGAATGGGATATTGAGGAAATGCCCTCGGACGTGTAAAGTTGCGTTATGGCTGAAATGTCTAATGGCGATGATGGTTTCAAAAAGAGCGGCGTCGAGCAAGTTGTCTCCGATGCGCAATCAGTTTTGTCGGATATCAAAAGCTTCGCATCTTCGCCTTTACTCGAAGGCGCCGCTCAAGACGTGAAGCAAGAGCGTTTTCAGAAATTGTTTGACTCCTGGGAAATGTTGGCGTCATTCCACGCGGAGATGCAAGAATATATTCAGGGGAACAAGCTTCCAGCAGGATATCTTGATACATACACACAACTAGCATATGGTCAGATAAATGTAGATACCCAGATGCGCGGACTTGGGGTGCCTTTCTACGCTCATTTCCTAAGATTGAAGACAGACAAACTCATCGAAGCGGCAGCGTTGCGGGATGATATCGACTATGGCGCGTTTGAGAGAAGGCTCGTCAAAGAAGCTGTACGCAATTTAGCGACATCGATTAGAGAAGACGCCTCCCCAGAAGATGCAATTGCTGTTACGAGATTTCTCAGAGAGTTCGGAAGTAAACTCTAGTTTGTTTGCGGAGGGTCAAAAGTATTTTTAGTATTTTCCAGGCATATAGCACAATATCAACGGCCGTGAAGTCTGTGCTATATTTCTTCTATGAGGAAGAAAAGGAGGTTAGTTCGAAACAAACTAGGCTTCATCGAGCATGAAATGTTATCGGAAATTTCTGCGGGTGACATGCTTGTGGGGATGCTACTTTCTGCCCGGAGCACCAAGCACATGTTTGCAACTGCTCGTGCCCGCGCCGCACACAGACAGGCAAAGCATCGAGCATTAGATCGTATGACCAAACGTGGATTGATTTCTATGGATGACCGAGAAACTCTGCATCTGACAAAAGCGGGAAGCGCAGCACTTGAACGTTCGATCGTACGCATGCGTTCCGATATCCGTGATGTCCGCACAGTCTGGGACGGGAAATGGCGATTAGCCGCTTTCGATATTCCGGAGATAATGCGAGGCGCGCGCGACGCATTACGTTTCGTACTGAAGAGGGCAGGATTCTTGCAACTTCAGCAGAGTATATGGATATACCCTTATGATTGTGGCGAGCTACAACTTCTTCTTGTAGAAGATCAAAAGCTCAGACATCGCGTGGTATATGTCCGCATCGATCTTTTGAATGACGAGAAGAATCTCTTGGAGCATTTTGGGCTATCTCGGAATCGAATTAGAAAAGAATAGCAGATATAGTCTGCATTCCACGGCCGTGTAATTCAGACTATATATCATTATGCGTGAATTCGGTGGTATTCCTTAGCGGAATGGTTTAGAGTTATCAAATGGCAGAGAAGAGCATTCTTGTAACTGGGGGGGCGGGGTTCGTGGGAAACGCTTTGTGCAAGCGCTTAATTGTTGAGGGACATAAGGTGATCTCGCTCGATAATTATTTTACGGGCTCGCGAGAGAATCAGGTACCGGGCGTTGAGTATCGAGAAGGGCACACCAAGGACATCGCCAAATTGGTTCCCGAGGATATCGACCTTATCTACCATCTTGGTGAATACGCGCGTGTCGAGCAGAGCTTGAGCGAGCCCGACCTCGTATGGGATCTCAACATTGCTGGCACGCACGGGGTTCTTGAATATTGGAGAGCCAGAAATAAAAATAATCAGAAGTGCAAGCTGGTGTATGCCGGCTCGTCGACCAAATTTGGCGACGGAGGCCTCGCGCGCGTGGCCACTCCCTATGCCTGGACCAAAGCCGCGAATACCGAACTTGTAAAGAATTATGCGCAGTGGTACAAGCTCCCATTTGCGATCACGTATTTCTACAATGTGTATGGCCCGGGAGAGCGGGCAGGAAAATATGGGACCGCGATCGCGATATTCATGGATCTTTTTGCGAAAGGCCAGCCAACCAAAGTCACGAGTCCCGGGACGCAGTCGCGCAATTTCACGCACATCGACGATATCGTTGATGGTCTCGTCATGGTGGGCGAGAAAGGAGAAGGGGAAGAATTTGGCCTTGGCAATGAGACCGTGTATTCGATGCTTGATGTTGCGGAACTATTCGGGACAAAGATTGAGATGCTGCCGGAGCGGCCAGGAAACAGAACGAATTCGAGTCTTGATACGAGCAAATCAAAAGCTCTCGGATGGACCGCTAACAGATCGCTTGAAGACTACATCCGCGATTTCACATCGCGCACAAAGAAATGACGCAAGATTCCAAAGGAGCGATTCTTATCACCGGCGGAGCCGGATATATTGGATCGCATGCGGCGCTCGCCCTTCTCGAAAGGCAGGAGCGCGTCGTCATTCTCGACGATTATTCCGCAGGTCCAGCGCCGGTAATTCTTGATGGCGCGCGGTATGTGGAAGGGAATGTTGGTGATGCGGCGTTGGTGAAGAAGCTCGTCAAAGATGAGGGCATAGATTCCATCCTGCATTTCGCGGGATTCATCCGCGTCGACGAATCAATGCGCGAGCCGCAGATGTACTTCATGAACAATACTGAAAATACCAAGATTCTCATGAATGTGGCGGTCGAAGGCGGAGTGAAGAACGTTATCTTTTCTTCCAGCGCGGCTGTGTATGGCAATCCCGAAAAGGTTCCAATTCTCGAAGATGTCTCGCTCAAGTCAATTAATCCTTATGGCGAATCAAAACTTCGATCAGAAAAGATCATTCGCGAGCTACCGCTCAAATCGATGATTCTCCGATATTTTAACGTTGCCGGGGCCGATCCGAAGGGGCGTACCGGCTACCGCATCGAAGAAAATCCGACGCATCTTATTCGCACTGCGCTCCGCAAACTCATCGCTGGCGATGTATTCCATATCAATGGTCGCGATTATCCCACACCAGACGGCACGTGCATCCGTGATTACATCCACGTGTCCGATCTAGCGGAAGCTCACATCGAAGCGCTTGAATATCTTCGAAATGGCGGCAAATCGCAAACGATGAATTGCGGATACGGACACGGCTACTCTGTCGTCGAAGTCGTAAATGCCGTAATGCGTGCGACCAACCGCAAACTCACCGTCGAATACGGTCCTCGCCGCGAGGGTGACCCAGCCGCGCTTGTCGCCGACGTCTCGCGTATCAAAAAGACTCTCGCCTGGAAGCCCCAGTACGACAACCTCGAAACCATCATCCGCCACGAGTACGAATGGGTCCGCGCACACACACAATAATTATTCTGACTTATTCTCGATTTGTTTCTGGCCTGGAGTTGAAAGTGCTTGTCTCGGATTTGCCTCGACTTCTCCAATTAAATCAGTCCAAATTCGCTTCGCAGGTTCTTTGAATCCAGGCAAGACGAATTTGATATTTTTTACCTGTCTTTGGATAGCGGCATCAAATTCACCCGCCTTATCCGAGTCTGTGAAGGTCATTTTGCTCAATTGCCTGAACATATCTACCGCCTCGTCTCTTGATTTTACTGTACCCAATGCCTCAACCAGATCATCCATACTCATGTCGTCTCTAACGACCGGCGGCTGTTTCTTGAATTTTTCTAACCATTTCATAGTTAAGGATGGAATTATTGATATCGCTAGATTCTACCACCTCTTTTCTTCGTGGGTTTAGTCATGCTTTCAACTGTGCGGCGGATGCCAGCTTCGAGGGAGATGCGGGGATCGTAGCCCAAAATTGTGTTGGCTTTTGAGATATCGGCGAGGCTGTGCGCAATGTCTCCGAGGCGCTCTGGGCCGTAGATGGGTTTGATATTTGTGCCGAGGACTTTGCTGATTGTTTTTACCAGTTCGTTTAGTGAGACTTGCTCACCGCGCGCGACGTTGAACATGTGCCCGCGGGCTTCTGGCACGGTTGCGGCGAGAATGTTAGCTTCGACGGCGTCATCGACGAACGTGAAATCACGCGTGATCGAGCCGTCGCCATTAATTTTGGGCGATTTTCCCTGCTGTATGAGCTTGATGAAAAGCGGGATGACGGCCGAATAGGGAGAATCGGGATTTTGATGCGGGCCGTAGATATTGAAGTAGCGAAGCGAAACGCCTTCAACACCGAAATACTTGTCGAAGAATTCTGTGTACTTTTCCCCGACCCATTTCTGGAGACCATATGGCGAAACGGGGTTTGGTGGCATTTCTTCGACTTTTGGAAGCGTTGGAGTATCGCCATATGCGGAGCTTGATGCGGAGTACACGACGCGTTGCACTTTGGCATCACGCGCCGCGATAAGCACAGAGAATGTCCCATCGATATTTGCTTTGTGCGATTCGGCAGGATTTTCGATAGAGCGGGGGACAGAGGGGATCGCAGCAAGATGGAAAACGACATCCGCACCTTTCATCGCCTTGGTGAGCTTTTTTGTGTCGTTGACGTCGAATTTGAGGAAAGTGATCTTCTTCAAGATGTCGGTGATGTTCTTTTTCTCTCCTGTAGAGAGATCGTCGACCACGGTGACCTTCCATCCGTCTCGCACGAGCCTGCGCGAAAGATGAGAACCTATGAATCCCGCGCCTCCAGTTACGACTGCTTTCTTCATCACGTCATGATATACTCACTCCGTCAAATATTCAACTATGCGCAAAGTTCTCATATTTAGTCTTGCGTATTTCCCGAAGCATGTGGGAGGTGCGGAAGTGTCCATTAAAGAGATAACCGACCGTATTCCAGACATTGAATTCCACATGGTGACCCTTCGATTTGACTCAGGGCTAGCGAAAGAGGAAAAGATCGGAAATGTGATCGTGCATCGTGTTGGCATAACTACAAAAAATCCAAGCATGGCAGATCTCAAGCGCTTTCCACTCAATCTCAACAAGCCGCTCTTTCAATTTCTCGCGGCGGGGGAAGCTTTTAAGCTTCATCGTCGACACAAATTTGACGCAATCTGGGCAATGATGGCGCATTCGTGTGGCGTTCCCGCGGCAATTTTCAAATGGAAACACCACCAAGTGCCGTACCTACTCACGCTTCAAGAAGGCGATCCCACCGATTACATCGAGAAAAAGATGCTCCCACTCTGGCCGCTTTTTTCGCGCGCTTTTACCTCCGCTGATTTCGTCCAAACAATTTCTGCATTCCTGGGCAAATGGGCACGCACACGACATTTCAAAGGACCACTTGAAGTGATACCGAATGCCGTGAATGCCGCGCATTTTGGGCACGAATATCCGATAGAAGAAGTTGCCGCTGTTGCGCGGGAAGAATTGCACAAGAAATCCGGCGAAGTTCTTTTGGTTACAACCTCGCGCCTTGTTCCAAAGAACGGCATCGACGATATCATCAAGGCTTTGCAGTTTCTCCCGGAGAGCGTTCGTTTTGTCGTCTTTGGCACTGGACCCGAAGAAGCGATGCTCAAGGAACTTGTAATGAGATGTCATCTCAATACGAGGGTGGATTTTCGAGGGCAGATTGGGCACGCGGAAATGCCGCTTATACTTCAAGCTTGCGACATATTCATCCGCCCAAGTCGCTCGGAAGGCATGGGTAATTCTTTTGTGGAAGCTATGGCGGCAGGACTTCCAGTGATCGCAACGCAAGAAGGCGGCCTTTCTGACTTCTTGTTCGACCAAAAAAGAAATCCCGATAAGCCGACGACGGGTTGGGCGGTAGATAAGAATTCGCCAGAGCAGATTGCGGAAGCGGTCAAAGACATCATCGCAGATCCCGAAAAAGTCTCGCGTGTCGTCGCAACAGCGAAGAAAATGGCATTTGAGAAATATGATTGGGACATTATTGCACGAGACATGCGGGAAAAGGTCTTTGCCGCACTGTTCAGAACTTAATTGTCATGGAAGCGGTTTCGTGATTCAGTGATAGTACAGCAGATGGTGCTGTGTGAGTCGAGAGGTGTGCCATGAAAGAATGGCTCAAAGCGTGTGAAAAGACGGCTGACTACCTACTCTGCTGGACAGTGTACTGGTGTGGCAATCCCGTACCGCTTCTGAAGTTGTGGAGGAAGGACCTCGAAATCCTTTCCCCGACACCTGAGTTGCCTTACGGGCATCGCTAACGCCTAACCCAGCCGGGCTGTATCATACCCACCAATCAAGGCGGAGCGCTTCGGTGCTCCGCTTTCACGTAAGCCGAATATTCGCTACAGTGTCCAGATGCGCTTTCTGATTGCCACCGGTATCTATCCTCCCGAAGTGGGTGGTCCCGCGTACTATGCGAAGAATCTTGGAGATGCGCTTCGCGAGAAGGGACATCACGTCAACCTCGGGACATTTGGCGCTCTCAAAAGATTGCCCAGTGGTCTGCGACATCTCGCTCTCTTTTTCAAGCTCATACCTCATGCGCGCAGTGCAGATGTCGTTATCGCACTCGATACATTTAGTGCAGCACTTCCCGCGCTCTTTGCATCCAGACTTTTCAGAAAGCCGCTCATCGTCCGCACTGGCGGCGATTTTCTCTGGGAGCAGTATGTCGAGCGCACGGGCGATCTTCTGCCGCTGCCTCTATTTTACGAAAAGCACCGCGCCTTTACGCTCAAAGAACGATGTATGTTTGCGCTCACGCGCTATCTCTTGCACCGCGCGACGATCGTTTTCAGCAGTGTTTTCCAAAGAGACATTTGGGCTCGCGCGTATGGTCTCGATGCGAAAAAGACGCATCTGATTGAAAATGCGGTATCTGGCGGATTATGCGAAACGCATGCGCCAGCGGAAAAGAATTTCCTCGCATTTGGCCGCGACATCAAGCTCAAAAACACTTCACACCTGTATGAGGCATTTACCTTGGCTCAACAAAAGATTCCCGGGATCGTGCTTGAAACGGGACAGGTGCCGCACAGCGAGCTTATGGACAAAATCAGTTGCGGGTATGCCGTCATCTTACCTTCGGTAAGCGAGGTGAGTCCGAATTATATTCTTGATGCGATACGATGCGGCAAGCCGTTTATCCTTACCAAATATTCCGAATATGCACGCCTCTATGGCGACCTCGGACTTCTCGTTGACCCGCTGGACGTGAACGATATCGCAGAGAAGATCGTGCAAATGTGCGATGAGACAACGTATGCAGAATTATCACGTCGTATCTCAACTCGCTTGCTCACGCGTACGTATGCAGATGTGGCGGAAGATTTTCAAGAACTAGTTAAAAATATGGGTTTCGTAAATCCATAATATGCGAATACTCTCAATTGGTACCGATAGGAAATTGTTTGAAGAAGGAAGCGCAGTGCGGATGCGGCAAAAGGCGTATGCGGAAAAGCTTGGAAGCCTCGATATCATTGTTTTTAGCAAGGGCGGTGGCCCCCAAATAATCCAAGGTGGTTCGGTGCAGGTACTCTCGACTGCATCAGCCACAAAACTTCTCTATGGATGGGATGCGTGGCGTATGGCCAAGACTCTTCCTCGATCCGATGTCGTCACGGCACAAGATCCGTTTGAGACAGGACTTATTTCTCTCTTCATCGCGCGAATGCTCGGTGTCCCTCTGCATGTGCAGGTGCACACCGACTTTCTAATGAAGGGTTTCGTAAACCCATCATTCTCGGTACGAGGAATACTAAATCGTGTGCGGAGGTGGATCGCGTGGTTTGTGCTCCGACGGGCCGCACGGATTCGCGTGACGCTTGAGCGGACTAAGGACGAGCTGGTTCGACGAGGGATCAAAGCGCCGATAACGGTGCTCCCCATATTCGTTGATGTAGCGCGATTCGCAGCGATTCCGCGCACAAAGCATCCAAAATGGAAAATCGCGGCACTCTGTGTCGGTCGTCTTGAAAAAGAGAAACGTTTCGAGCTTGCGATCGATGCGGTGGCAGCAGCCAGAAAGAAAGGTCACGACATCGGTCTCACTGTTGTCGGCTCTGGAAGTCAGCTTCCGATTTTACGTGAGAGAGCAATGCGCGCAGGCATCATCGATCGAGTCGAATTCGCTGGATGGCAAGGTTCAACCTTGCCATTTTATTCGACCGCGGACATTGTAATCGTGCCTTCACAGTATGAAGGCTATGGACTCGTCATTATTGAAGCACTTGCGGCTGGGATCCCAGTTCTTGCGACCGACGTCGGTGTCGCGCGCGAAGCCGGCGCGATTGTAGTTGGCGCAAAAGAATTCCCGCAGGCACTTCTGCGCTGGATCGAAAATGGCCCTCGGCAAGCCGCACTCGCGCAGGCACCCTATAACGACCAAAACGACTACATCGAGCGGTACTGCGACGATATTGCCGCAGCGTCTAGGCCTGTGCTATAGTCCTCTTTCATGGCTAAAAAGCGGCGGAAAATGGGAGAGAAACCGATCATTGGCTTCATCGGGCAAGGATACGTTGGCAAGAATTATGCCGATGATTATGAGGAGCGCGGATACAAGGTGATTCGCTATTCGCTTGAGCCAGCGTACGTCAAAAACAAAGATCAGATACGGAATTGTGACATTGTTTTTGTCGCAGTATGGACTCCGACTACTCCCAAAGGCTTCGACGCTTCGATAGTCGAGAGTGTCCTCAAGCTTGCAAAGAAAGGCGCAATTGTGATTTTGAAATCTACCGTGGTCCCGGGGACGACAGTTCGTCTCCAAAAGAAGTTTCCGCACCTCATCGTCCTATTTTCGCCGGAATTCTTGTCGGTCGGTACCGCGGCGGAAGATGCGCGGCATCCATTTTCAAATATCCTCGGACTCCCCGTCGACGATGCTGCGCGTCGCGTTGCCGCGCACAAAGTGCTCGCGACCTTGCCAAAAGCGCCGCACGAACTTATCTGCAAAAGCACAGAAGCGGAGATCATAAAATATTCCCACAACATAAGCGGCTATGCGCAGATCATCACTTTCAACATGCTCTACGAGGTGGCCAAGAAACTTGGCAGCGACTGGGATGTTATACACAAGGCACTCGTGGCGGATCCGTATATTCCGAATCGATATTCGCAGCCGGTCCACAAAAGCGGGCGAGGTGCCGGGGGCGGATGCTTCATCAAGGATTTTGCAGCATTCCGGAGTGTGTATGAGAAATTGATGCCGAAAGATGCAGAATCTATTGGCGCGCTCAAGGCGTTCGAAAAGAAAAATATACAACTTCTGACAAGCACGAAGAAAGATCTCGAGCTTTTGGCAGGTGTCTACGGACCAAAAGTAGTCAAAATCAAAGTCAAACCGGCTGTGGGGAGATCAGCTTCCAGCACTAAAGCGCGATAGAATGGGAGCATGCCCGGTAGGACAATTTGGCATTGCCTTGGTGGCGCTTCTGTACACCGACGATCAATAATCTGTGATGGTTGGAATATTGAGATTTCATATGGGCATAACAGCGGCAGAAACTATGCCAAATTGTACTGACCGGGTATGAAGCTCCTCATTATCACGCAAGCGGTCGATCTTGATGATCCCGTCCTAGCTTTTTTTCATGGATGGATAGAGAAATTTGCGTCGCGATTTGAGCACGTTCACGTTATTTGCCTTAAAGAGGGACGGCATGCGTTGCCCTCCAACGTAAAAGTGCATAGTCTTGGTAAGGAAAATGGAGAATCGAATATAAAATACATCAGGCGATTTCTCACATATGTCTGGGCTCTCCGAAAAGAGTACGACACGGTGTTTGTGCATATGAATCCTGAATATATCGTCCTCGGTGGATGGCTGTGGAAACTGATTCGGAAACCTGTGACGCTCTGGTATATCCACCCAAAATCATCGTGGCGGCTGTGGATCGCTCGTATTTTCGCGACTCACATCGTGAGCGCAACAGAAAAGAGTTTTCCGCTTCGATCCCAAAAATTGATCCCGATCGGTCTCGGGGTCGATACGGATTTCTTCAATCCGGGAGAAGTGCCCTCGGGAGATGATTTTAAAGTAATGCTTGCGGCGCGCATCGCACCGGTCAAGCGCGTGGAGTGCGTGATCGGTGCAGTGTCGGAGTTGATGCGCAGGAATGTGCCCGTTGTGTTTGACTATTACGGCGGCGCACTTCGACGCGACAAGACATATGCCGACACTATGTACAAGCTTGTGCCAGCAGCGACACCGCCCGACATGTGGCGCTGGCATGGCGATTCGTCACAGACACAAGTGCGTGATGCGTATCGTGCGCACGACGCGCATGTGAATGCGACTGATTCAGGATCCTTCGACAAAGCAGTCTTTGAATCAATGGCATGTGGATGCATCACAGTCGTTTCCAATCGTGCACTTCGCGGCGTTGTGCCTGACGAGTTGATGTTTGAAGAGGGTGACTCGGTTTCTCTTGCCGACGTGCTCGAGCGTGTCTATCGTCTTTCTTGTTCAGAACGCTCAGAGCTCAAGAAGAAAATACGCGCTATCGCCGAAGAAAAGTACAGTCTTTCAGCGCTCATCGGCAGAGTTGTCGAAGTTCTAAAATCATGAGGTGCATACTTTTTTTTGGCATCTACGATCCGAGATATGCCCGCAATCGGGTGCTGTACGAAGGATTCAAGCGCAATGGTTGGGAAATTACCGAGTGTCACGTAGATCCTAAAGTCAATCGCGGGATACTGAAATATTTGAAATTATTCCTTCTCGGTCTCAAGGCTTGGCGAGAACGATACGATCTTGTTCTTGTTTGCTTTCCAGGACACACGGTGATGCCGCTTGCACGATTTCTTTTCGGCCCGCGCGTGGTTTTTGATGCATTTCTCTCGGTCTATGACTCAAATGTCTTTGACCGCAAAGTGTACCCCGCCAATAGTTTGCGTGCGTGGCGCGATAAGATGCTCGATACATGGAGTTGCAAACTCGCACGGAAGGTTCTCCTTGATACCAATCAGCATATTGAGTACTTCGTGAAGACATTCGGCATTTCGCGCGAGAAATTCATTCGTATGTGGATTAGTGCCGACGACACGATGTTTTTCCCGACCAACATCCCAGAAGCGGCGGTATTTACGGTTCACTTCTACGGCACATTTATCCCACTCCAAGGCATTCAATACATAATCGAGGCCGCGAACATTCTTCGCGATGAGGATATCCGGTTTCGTATCGTCGGCTCTGGCCAAGAGCGTGAGCGAATCGAAAGGCAAATAGAAGACTTCAAGCTCGACACTATTGAATGGATCGGGAAAGTGCCGGTCGAGCGTGTTCCTGGATACATGGCTGGAGCACATGTGGTACTTGGTATTTTTGGCGATACCGAAAAAACCAAGCGCGTCATACCCAACAAAGTCTACGAAGCGATGGCTATGGGGAAAGCCATTATTACTGCAGACACGCCCGCGATTCGTGAACTCGAAGGCGCCTCTGCTGCACTTAAACTCATCCCGGTTGCAAACGCAAAAGCGCTCGCTGATGCGATTCTCGAATTAAAGAACGATAGTGGACGTCGAAAGATACTCGGCCTCTCCGCACGAGCGCTCTTTGAGCGCGAGTGTTTGCCTGAACAAATCATAAAGAATCTTATTGAAGAACTGCAAAGATCTTCTATCCGAGCATAAAATCGAAACCCGCCTTGCGGCGGGCTTCTCGGGGGCCTAGATGCCATTTGTAGTGGGAAGTATAGATTATTGCCGTGAGTTGTCAATGAAGCCCCGAAGCGGCTATAATGCGGGCTATTATGGGCGAAAAGCCGCAGACCATACTCATCACCGGTGTTGCCGGTTTTCTTGGTAGTCACTTGGCAGAGGCGCTTTTGAAGCGCGGGCACACCGTGCGCGGCGTCGACAACATGATCGGAGGATATCTCGACAACGTGCCGCAGGGAGTGGAATTTCGGCAGATGGATTGCATAGATCGCGAGGGCATGGCGCGCTTCATGGAAGGAAGCGATATCGTCTATCATTGTGCGGCAACCGCCTATGAGGGGCTCTCGGTATTCTCGCCGCACCTGGTAACCCAGAATATTTTTGGCATCACGCTCTCCACACTTAGTGCGGCAATCTCGACAAAAGTCCGCAGATTTGTGATGTGCAGTTCAATGGCTCGCTATGGCACGCAAGACAAACTGCCGTTTACGGAAGATATGGTTCCCAAACCACAAGACCCATACGGCATTGCAAAATATGCCTCCGAACTCTGTCTAGCCAACCTTGCAAAGACGCACGGCATGGAATATTCGATCGCCGTTCCCCACAACATCATCGGCGCACGCCAGAAATATGACGATCCGTATCGCAACGTGGCCGCAATCATGATCAATCTGATGCTCCAGGGCAGGCAGCCGATCATCTACGGCGATGGTGAGCAGATGCGCTGCTTTTCGTTCTACCAAGACGTCGTTGATCCGCTCATCAAAATGGGATTTGAAGACAAGGCACTTGGGGAGATCGTAAATATCGGGCCTGATGAAGAGCCGGTCACGATCAACAAACTTGCGGAAATCGTTGCAGAACTCATTGGGATGAAACTTAAGCCGGTGTACATGCCGGACAGGCCGCAAGAGGTGCGCGTGGCCACATGCAGCGCAGAAAAAGCTCGCAAACTCTTGGGCTACCAGACGTCCACCAATCTTCGCGATGGTCTCAAAGACATGATTGAATATATTAAGAAGCGCGGAGTAAAACCGTTTACGTACCATCTTGATCTTGAGATCGTGAATGATCTCACGCCGCGCACGTGGAAGGAGCGACTTTTCTAACATGGCAAAGATCTCCGCGACTCTCGCAATCCTCACCAAGAATTCGGGGAAGACCCTAAAGAGTGCTTTGGAGAGCGCAAAGGATTTTGACGACATAGTGATTTGTGATGGGAGCTCGACGGACGATACGCTCGAAATTGCGCAGCAATATGGCGCGCGCATCGTTCCACAAGATCTCGCATTTCTCAAAGACGGTAAGATATTCGACTACGCCGCGGTTCGCAACCAGACGCTTGATTCGGCCAAGCACAATTGGTTCTTTTTTCTCGATTCTGATGAATATTGTGGCGAAGATCTGATCACTGCCGTGCGCGAAGTTGTTGCGTCGCGCAGTGAGGGTGCATTCTGGGTAAATCGAAAATATGTTATTGACGGCATCGTAATCGATTGTGCTGCCACATATCCGAATCGTCAGATGCGTTTCTTCGCTCGCAATTCTGCGAACCGATTCATCAAACAGGTCCATGAGCGTATTCAGCTGAAAGATGGTGTAGTGCCGGAATTCTTGCCGGGCACGACGTACATACCTTTCGATCCAGATATTCTCGCCATACGCCGAAAATGGGATTATCAAATCGCGGTTGCTGCTGGGCAAGCGAGGCCGCTCTCGCCCGCAGGATTTCTGTGGGGTGCCATCCAAACAACGAAAGTATCGTTACTCTGGTTGTTCCGTCTTGCCAGGAACACGCTCTTCTGCCACGGCACCAAGATGCCCCTCAAATTCGAGATGGAACGACACTATTTCCATTTCCGACTTTTACGCGCATTATGGCACGAGGTAAGGTTCTAATATATGGACATGCCATGTCCATATATTCCAAAACATTCATGAGAATTTTCTATATAGCAAACATCCGCATCCCGACCGAAAAGGCGCATGGTGTCGCTATCGTGAAATCGTGCGAGGCATATGCTAAAGAAGGGGCCGAGGTGACTCTTGTGGCGCCGAAGAGGCGAACGCCGTTTGAAAAGAGCATATTTGAGACATACGGAGTGGCAAAGAATTTTGCGGTTCGTTTTCTTCCTGTCATCGATACCATTGGAGAGAAGGCTGGCCCGCTCGTGTTTTGGCTTGAGACGTTTACGTTTTATGTCTCACTTATCGTGAATCTCTTGTTCGAGAATCGGAAGACAATCATCTACACCCGCGAACCAGGATTCATTTTGTTGCGGTTAATGGGATTCAAAGTTGCATTTGAATGCCACCTCATACCCAAGCAGCGCGGTTTCTTTTTCTTTTTGTGCCATCGCGCTTCGAGCATTGTTGTCATCTCTCAAGCTTTAAAGCAATCATTCGTTAAAGCAGGTTTCAAGCCGGAATCTATCCTTGTCGCTCCCAGCGGCGTTGATCTTTCGATATTTGATATCGAGATTTCAAGAGATCAGGCGCGGCTTATGCTCGATCTGCCGAAAGACAAACGGCTTGCCGTATACACGGGCAACTTTACGACGATGGGAGAAGATAAGGGCATTTCCGATATTCTGCGAGCCTTGCCCGATGCTCTCGATGTCGTGTTCGTTGCCGCGGGGGGAAGCGAAAAAGACAGATTGCGCTACGTGGCGCAGGCGAGCGAGCTCGGAGTCTTGGGACGAGTGATTCTCCGTGGCAGCACAACCCAAAAAATACTTGCAATGTATCAAAAAGCAGCCGATGTCTTACTTATGCCGTTTCCCGACACGCCGCATTACCGCAATCACATGTCGCCGGTGAAAATGTTTGAATACATGGCGGCGAAGCGACCCATCATCGCGAGCGATCTCCCAACTATTCGCGAGGTTTTGAACGATACGAACGCAGTTATCATTCCTTCCGGAGATTTGAGACAGCTTGCTCAAGCACTTGAGAAAACCGGACTTGACTCGCTCGCTGCACGCGCGTACGAAGATGTTGCGCGCTATAGTTGGACTGCGCGAACTAAGCGCGTAATTGAGCATATTGGCTTATGAGGAGATTCTTAAAACGTCTTTTTGTCCTGAAACTCTATTATTCAGGATTCAACTGGCTCTGCGGTCGGCTCATGACGAGGCGCATCTATCTCGTGGGGTATCACAATATCGACACTGACATGTCCAAGTATGCGAAAGTGACAATCTCGCCAGATGTTTTTGAGCAACATCTAGAATATCTAAAGTACAATGGCCACACATTTGTCTCGCTGGAACGCCTGCTATCGGACGATCTTGGCGCAATACGGAAGCCCACAGTCATCTATTTTGATGATGGATTCAAGTCTGTGTTAACCAATGCGCTTTCGATACTAAAAAAATTTGGGGCTGCTCCTACCGTCTTTGTGACAACCGATTACATTGGTCGGGAATCATATCTTTCATGGGACGATGTTCATACACTTGCGGCACAAGGGGCAACGATCGGCGCACACGGAGAGACTCATACGCATATGACGCAGTGCACGCCTGAACAATTGCAGACAGAACTCGTCGAGCCTCGCGCGCGCATCAAGAGCGAATGCGGGATCGATGCCAGAGCGCTCGCGTATCCCAATGGCAGGGTAAATGACACTGTCGAGGGCGTCGCCCAAAAGGCCGGATATGTGCTCGGAATCTCGAGTGTCGAGGGGACGAACTCTATTTCCGATCTCAAGAACCGAGGACTTCGCCTCAAGAAAATCGCCCCCAAGCCCTACGATGACCTCATGATGTTTAAGGTGAAAGTCTATAGCTGGAATTTGGCACTTTCGCTCACTCGCCTATGGTCATAGAAAAAGGTTTGTGGCCGTTTAAAACCGCGCAGATTATTCTCGATGAGAAAGCGGCGCATGCATATATGCACAAAAGTGGATATGGCCGTATCGTGATCCTAACGCACGCGAAACTCGATCCGCACGGTTTTTCTTTGCGTCAAAAAGAAACAGCCATTATTGATCTCGACTCTCTCGATGAAGTCCGTGCGCGATTCAACAAGACCGCGCGCAATGAAATATCGCGTACCGAGCGCGACCCCGATTTCCGCTTTGAGGTGATAAGTGGATCTATGCCCGATGATGCATATCAGCTCTACGCTTCGTCGGTCGAAGTGCGCGAAGGAAAACCGCATGCGCAAAGCACATTTGACGGCATGGTCTTCGTGCTCGGCTATTATCGCGATGAACTTCTCTCCGGGCTCGCTATTTTTCCCACCAGGCCGGTCGCTCGTATCCGGTCGATTTTCTCGAGGCGGTTTTCGGTGGACGATAAGGATCTCTATGCCAAAATCGGCTATGCATCGCGCAGGTGTATGCAGGAAGCATGTAAGTGGGGGATCGAAAATGGGCGAAAAGGGATTGACGTCGGGTCGGTAAATCGCACCGATGAGCAAAAATCAGGCATGATGATGTTCAAACTTTCCTTCGGCGGTCGCATCGTTCCCGAATACACCTATACCCGCACGTCAGCTCTTTTTTCATTTTTCGAGCGACTTCTGCGCTAGTTCGCTAACCTTTCTTCTCGGAGGGACTCGGAGTACCATGAGCGTATGAAGATATGCATGCTTGTGCCGGAGCTGGATACCACCGGCGGAGGTGGCCGATTTGCCGTCAATCTTTCGGAAGGACTGCGACGCGCGGGGCATGAAGTCGAAGTGCTGAGCTACAAAGAAGGGTTCTGGCGTTTCGTGAAGAAAGCGAGGGCCTCTGCCAAACACGCCGACATTGTACACGCGTTTGATATAAATCCGCTTGGTATTGCTGGATATCTTGCGACTCGATTCACAAAGGCGAAGCTTATTATCACTGCACAGGGTACCTATGCAGTGGCGCCTCTCTACAGCCGCAAGATGACCTCGCTCTCGAAAGTCATATATCGAGCGGCCGATGCGGTGGTTGCAATCAGCCGCTATACCGCGAGTGAGATCAGAAAGAAAGTCCCCAGTCTCCAGATGACCATTATCGATCCGGGGATCGATATGTCGAAATTCGTGGCGACAAACGCTCCGGCAGAACGCACGTCTTCTCCGCTTCTCATGATCGGCGTCGGCTCCGTGAAAGCTCGGAAGGGGTACGATGTGACTCTGCGCGCATTTGTACTCGCGAAGAAAGATATTCCGAATCTACGCTACGCGATTGTGGGGACGCATACTGACGAGCCGGGCTACGCGCATATGCTCATCGAGCTCGCGCGCGAGCTTGGCGTAGAAAAAGACGTCGATTTCCTCACGAAAGTATCAGATGCCGAACTGAACGCTCTCTACGATCGGGCATCACTCTTTATCCTAACATCAGTAAACGAGAGCTTTCATTTCGAAGGGTTCGGCATGGTGTTCCTCGAGGCGGCGGCCCACGGCTTACCAACGATAGGGACGTCGGGGAATGGCATTGCAGACGCGATCGAGGACGGCAAGACCGGTATTCTTGTTCCTCAGAGAGACGTGGAAGCGACCGCGAAAGCAATCGTGATGCTTTTTACCGATCAGAATCTTGCCATGCAGATGGGCGCGCGAGGGCATACGTTTGCCGCCGACCACGATCAGAAGCATATCGCAAGACGGTATGGAGAGGTGTATCAGGGTGCGGTTTCTCATGAGCGGTGATATATTTCACCAATCTGCCTGTCAGGCAAATACCATTACGTATGAAACTTCCCAGTATTTCTATCGCGCTTATAGCCAAGAATGAGGCCCATAATCTCGATGGTTTTTTTGAATCTATTGCGCCTATCGCGGACGAACTCGTGGTAGCGTTTACTCCCTCGACTGACGACACCCTCAAAAAATTGGAGGAATGGAAGAAAAAAGTTCCATACCCCGTCGTCATTTTTGAGTACGCGGATAAGCCATTCCATTTCGGGAAGTCACGTAATGAGACGATAAAACGTGCGACCAAAGACTTTGTGTTTATGCTGGATGCCGATGAGCGACCTTCTGCAGATATGTGTGCTCGCATTAAGACGTTTCTTGCAGAGAGAAATCCGCATGCGGTCATCATGCAGCGGGAGGACGATATGACGCCGCACCTCGTTGACCCGCAAACGAGAATTATTCGCAATCATGAAGGATTGCAGTATGCAATCGACACGGAAGGACAATTACATGAGCATCTCGATCTCCCCGCACCTGCAGTCTGGTTCGACGGAGTTATTTTGCATAAACAAGGAGAAAGCCACTGGATCCACGATCACGACCGTTTCTTTATATTGCTCGCGCGAGAAGTTGCGCGGGCAGAGAATACGCGCGGCCTTGCTCGAGAGTTCTTGCGGGCGTTTGCGAGTTTCTTCTACAAATTCCGTAAAGAGTATTTTCGGAAGAAAACGTATCTCGACGGCAAGAAAGGATTAAAATACTCATTTCTGCGCGGCCTCCACTCGTTTCTTTTCCATATTTTTGTGGGGCTCAAGCCCCGCGTTCACAAAAATGCCCGGTAGGACAATTTGGCATAGCCTTGTTGGGGGGGTGTTCAACGAAGTCATGAAATCAGAAGTAATCAACATAAAACAACGTTGGTCGCGATTAACGACGGCAGAAACCATGCCAAATTGTACTAACCGGGTATGCTCACGATAACCACTAGCTGGGATGACGGCGACGTATTGGACAAACGGATTGCTGCGCTTCTCGAAAAGCATGGGATGACGGGCACTTTTTATATTCCGCACGACTATTGGGGCAAGCGACTTTCGGACGATGCGATTCGCACGCTCGGGAATCGTCATGAGGTCGGCGCGCATACGTTCACGCATGCAGACTTGTCAGCGATCTCGCTCGATAAATCAAAAGAAGAAATCGAGGGCAGCAAAAGATGGCTCGAAGATGTCTGCGGGAAGAAGATAGATGTGTTTTGCTATCCAAAAGGTAGATACACACCCGCAGTGCGCGATCTTGTCCAAGGCGCGGGATACAAAGGCGCACGGACGACGAAGCAATTCTCGCTCGAACGAGGACCAGCATTTGAAATGGAAACCACCGTGCATGTATATCCATTTCCTCTTCGCCCCGATGCCGGGTTTCGGAAGATGTTTATGCCGTTTCAAGAAAAGTACGCGGGATTCCGCTCGCTCGGCGCATCAATCTTTGATTGCTGGAGTTGGGAATCAGTCACAGTGGCCGCGTTTGACGCGGCTCTTGAAAAAGGCGGCGTCTTCCATCTCTGGGGCCATTCGTGGGAAGTTGAGAAATATCATATGTGGGAATCCTTGGAGCGCGTATTTGTGCATGTGGGCAACAGATCCGATTGCCGTTACGTGACGAACGGCGAACTGGTGTGACTATGTTCTTATTCGCGCGAATAAGCAAATAAGGATTCAATCGAATTTGTTGCGCAATTCTTTGAGCGAGGAAATCTCTCGCGTTTGTCCTGCTACCAAGTCTTTCTCGGCACGATTCACGCTCGCCAAGAAGTCAGTGCTAAAGAAGCCCAGCACTGATGCCAGTGTCTCGAATTGGTTGGCGTCGAGCTCGACGAGCACTTTCCGCGCCCGTGCAGGAGCCTTTATGGTGATGGCTAACTGGCGCATGCGGCGATTATACTACAATACTGATTTTCCACACAATTTGCATTCTTGCGCTCGATGCTAGAATGTTGGCAATGAAGCCATCTTTGCAAAATGAGAAAGAGTTTTCCAAGAACGTCTCGCTGTACGAAGTAGACTACTGGCGTCCCGACGAAGAAGAAGCGGTCAAGTTTCTCAAACCTGGAAAATTGCTGATTGGTGGAGTAGGGGCTGGTCGGACAGTAGGACATCTCCTCAAAAAAGGATTCGAAGTTAGCGCCGTCGACATATCACCGAAAATGGTAGAAAAGTGCAAGGAACTCTGGCCGAATGTCGAGGTAAAGGTCATGGACTTGCTGAGAACTTCGTACGGGGGGGGGTACATTTGACTCAATATTTCTGCCATTCCACACACTTGCATATGTCGACGATCTCGATTTGACCTTGCGAGAAATGAGCCGGATTTTGAAACCCCGTGGGACATTGCTGTTCTCTATTCCGAATTATTGGTTTATCAATTCCATCCTGCACGGTGATATTCTAAAGGGCAAAAGACATTTTACCAGTATCAAGAAGGGCGCGGGGGATACACTTTCTACGATTCACCTCTCAATGTCGGATCGCCGCCGGGTCGGGAAAGTCTTTCCATATGTGAAAGTGCGCGGGCGCGTTGCATTGCAACATTTAAATAAACCGAACTGGAAAGATAAGGTGTTGGCCTTGGTGCCCTTTATCGACAAGACGCTGTACTTCTTTTGTCGTAAAGCGTAGGCGCACCTTACCGCCCACACGTTTTGAGGTAGGAGTAAAACGGGCTATTCTTTCTTTAATGAGAGTCGTGATTCTTCAAGATGATTTTCCGCCGAACAGCTTTGGAGGTGCGGGTGTTGTTGCGCTCAATGCTGCGCAAGAATTGCAAAAACGAGGGCATGATGTACTCGTAATCACGACTGTCCGCAAGGGCAATGGTGGCGAGACATCATATCAAGGTGTGCGCGTGCGAACGATTGTGAGCCACTATCCACTTCGATTCCAGGCGTATGTGAGTCTCTGGAATACTCCGGTTGTAAGAAAAGTGGAGCGGATCTTGCAGGAATTCAAGCCTGATGTCGTCCACGCTCACAACGTGCACGGATATTTATCGTGGTGGTCGCTCGTCGTCGCAAAGAAGCTCGGGGCTCGAGTAATTCTCACCTGCCACGATGTAATCAGCTTCAACTACACCAAACTCGTTGATTTCATAGATCCAAAAGACCTCTCTGTGCCGAGGGAATTCAATTATCGCGTAAGCGCATGGCGTCAATTACTCTCGAGTCGTTTTCGCTACAACCCTTTTCGCAATATCGTCATTAGATATATCTTGCGCAAGTACGTCGATACGATATTGCCCGTAAGCTCCGCGCTTTCTGACGCGCTGAAGGACAATGGAATAAAAGCGACTGCGGTCGTACACAACGGCATTGATGCGGATTCTTGGAAAGAATCGTCGGAAAGTGTTTCAGGGTTTAAACAGAAGCACGGGCTAGGAGATTCTGTAATTCTTTTTGGTGGTCGCCTCACTGCGGTCAAAGGTGGAGAGAAACTTCTCGAAGCTCTCTCGATCGTTCGCAAAGAGGTTCCGGACATACAACTTCTTGTTGTCGGGAAGAAGGATGCATACGCCGAGCGCTTGCTTGCGAAAGCGGCTGATTCAGGCTTGAAGGGCAAGGTCATCTTTACTGATTGGATCACGGGGAGCGAATTGCATCAGGCGTATTACGCATCAGCGCTGGTCGCAGTGCCATCGCTCTGTTTTGATTCGTTTCCTACGATGAATTTGGAGGCTTTCGCCTGCGCAAAACCTGTTGTCGCTACGTGTTTTGGTGGCTCTCGTGAGATTATCGATGACGGTATTTCCGGCTACATCGTTAACCCCTACGATGTGGAAACGATGGCGCAAAAGATCACTAAAATCTTGAGTGATGCGGCAATGCGCAGCAGATTTGGGGAGGCCGGGCATGCGCGTGCAGTCAGAGATTTCACGCTTACAAAACAAGCAGAGCTTTTTGAACATCACTACAAAAACTGATAGGCTCGCTTTGTATGCTTACAATCTTCGCCAACATGCTCATAAATAGTACTGAGCGGCTGGAGCACCTCAAGGATTCTTTTGAATCATTTGCGGACACAAGCGATGACTGGCTTATTAATATTCGCGGCAAGAAGCGCGAGGAGACTATTGCCTTCTTGAAATCACGTCTCGGAAACAAGGCGACTTTCTTTGAGCTTCTCGACGATTCGCGGGGATGGAGCCGAAATTCGCTGGACATGCTCGCACATGCCAAACATTCCCATGTCTTTGTATGGCTAGAGGATCATATGAATATCGCTCCGCAAAAGTACATGCGCGACGTTGTCGCCGAAATGGCCGAACGATCGGTCGACTATCTACAATATTCTTGGTGGCAGAACGGCAAATTTACACGACAGTTTGAAGTACTCCCGCTCACGAGAGGTAGAACAATTGATAGCATCTTTATCGATCGGGCGACGTGGCGCACGATGCTCAAGGCTGGGAACAAACCGCATCTCGTGTCGCTTCTTGGCATATTCAAGAAAGAATTCTTGCAGAAGCTTCTCCGTCGAGATCTGCACATGTTCCCGGCTCTTTTTACAAAGATGCTCTATCGCGCAATGACTCTGCTACAACGTTTCGGATTGCGATTCGAACAAAAGATATGGTTTGGCCGTATAAATCGCATGAGTGGTTTTAGATTTCGACCATTCTCTACGTATGAAGCGCCGCACGACATCGAGAAACCTTATTTTCGGTTCGACATTCTCCCAATACGAATTGCTCTTTTGCATCAGGAAATGTTTGTCTGCATGGACGACGACGATGACCCGAATGATCCATATGCGCTCATGACGCGGGGGCTGTATCCGATTCGGGATCTTCTTGTGTCTTGGAATCCGCAGCCGCTTTCCAAGTATGTCTCCGAGACGAGGGCCCTCACGGCGGGTACAAGCACAGCGGAAGCATATTGCTATTACAGCGCCAAGGGCGTGCGTCATGTCCTATCTCGAGAGCACATCAGCGTCATTCGCGGAAAAATCCGGGTTACAGTCAAGTCACAGCATCTTGAATTATCGGCCGGACAGGGGGCATCGGTGTTCACGAATATCCGGCATGAAATTCTGGCTCTTGAGGATTCGGAGATTGTGAGATTCACGCCGGATCTTGGCCTTGCTCCGCACTATATCGTGCAGTAGCATGGATCTCAATGACTTCACGAAAGTCCCGAAAACCCGGGAAATACAAGGTATGCATTCTTGCGGCAGGCGTCGGGTCGCAGATGGGCGAATTTGCCGAGAATATCAACAAGGCGGTCCTTCCTGTCAACAATAAAGCCGTTATTTCCTACATCGTCGAGAAGTTCCCTAAAAGCACAGAATTTGTTATAGCCGTGGGACACAAAAAAGAAACAGTCACCGACTATCTTTCCCTCGCACATCCCGAGCGGAAATTCAAATTCGTCACGATTGACAAATACTCGGGGCCGGGAACTGGCCCGGGCTACAGCATTCTCAAATGCGAGAAGTATCTCAAATCGCCGTTTATCTTTTTTACCGCCGATACGATGGTTCTGGAAGACATTCCGGCGCCGGAGAGCAACTGGATGGGCATCGCGCCGGTAAAAGAGACAGAGAGATATTGCACGGTCAAGCTCAAGAACAATCTCATCTACCAACTTGATGACAAAATAAAGACCGACAACAAATTTGCATTCATCGGGCTTGCCGGTATCAAGGATTACGGGGATTTCTTCGCCGCGCTAAAGAAAGAGCGGGAGAGTACCAAGGGCGAAGTGCAGGTCGTTGCAGGATTCAAAGGCCTCATAGAAAAGAAACTGACGGCTATTGGCTTTACCTGGTTTGACACGGGGAGTCTCAAGGGCTATAGCGAAACCAACAAAAATTTTTCTGGGGGCGAGAAGAAGTTTGACTTCAGCAAGGGCGATGAATTCTTGTATTTTGTGAATGGTCGGGCCATCAAATTCTTTGTCGATAGCGCGATTGCGCACAATCGATTCGAGCGCGCAAAGAAATATCTCAAGGGCCTCGCGCCCAAAATGGAAGCGAAAAAGGGCGGATTCTATGCGTACAAAATGGTTCCGGGACAGACGATTTACAATACACTCTCGCGCGGAATGGTCCGTGATTTTCTTGCGTGGGCCAGGAAGCATTTATGGAAACCAGTCACATTGAATGCCGATCAGAAGAAGAAGTTTGATGCTGCGAGCCTTGATTTCTACAAGCACAAGACTCTCAAGCGAGTAGAGGCGTTTGCGAAAAAGACGGGTATGAAAAAAGAGCGGACAACGGTAAACGGCGTCGAGGTTCCGACCACGGCGGAATTACTCAAAAGGGTAGATTGGAACACTATCTCACGCGCGATGCCGTCACTTTTTCATGGCGATCTGCAGTTTGATAACGTGCTTTCCCTCGACAAGAAAAATAAAGATCACCCATTTATGCTTTTGGATTGGCGTCAGGATTTTGGCGGGCTGATCTCGGTGGGGGATCTGTATTACGACCTTGCAAAACTCTACGGTGGCACGATCATCTCGTATCCGCTGATAAAGGACGGCATGTTTACCGTATCAATGAACGATACATCTGCGGACTACAAATATTTCATAAAGAGCGATTCGATAGATGCGCGCGAGGAACTTGAAGATTTCATCCTGAAAAATGGGTATGATCTCAAAAAGATACAAACGCTCACCGCGCTTATCTTTCTCAACATGGCGCCGCTCCATAACGAACCTTTCGATCTTCTCCTGCATCACATGGGGCGATCAATGCTTCATAAGGCACTTGGCTGATATGGCACATCGATTCAACGCGAAACTTGCCATCGGCCCGATGAGCTCAGAAACTATCGAGGCGACGTTTCGCTATTCGAATTTCTATCGAAAGGAATTGATGCTCATTTCGACCAAGAACCAGATCGACTGGAATGGCGGCTATGTGAATGGGTGGACCACAAAGGAGTACATGGACTATGTACAAGAGATGCGCGCGTGCTACCCACAAGCAAAAGTCGCTATATGTCGCGACCATTGTGGCCCGGGATTCAATGGAAACCATGATATCAAGGATGTCTACAAAACGATCGAGGCAGATATCAAGACAGGGTTTGATCTTATGCATATAGACTTCTGTCATTTCAAAGGAACGAAAGACGAACAGTTTGCAGCTTCTAAAAAAGCGGTGCAGCTCTGTCTGAAGCTCAATCCAAAGATCCGGATCGAGATCGGAACCGACGAAAATGCAGGCATCAATTACGGACTCCCGAACATTTCCGAAATCGAGCGTGAGATTAATTTCTTTACCAGCTTTTGCGATCCGGAATTCTATGTGGTGCAGACCGGGAGTCTCGTCATGGAAATAAACCAAGTCGGTTCGTTCAATAGACCATTTGTAGAGAAAATTTACACGTTGCTGCAAGAAAAGGGGCTCAAGATGAAAGAGCACAACGCCGACTATTTACCGAAAGCTGCTATAGCGGAGCGTGACGGAATTGTCGATACACAGAATATCGCGCCGCAGCTCGGCGTTATTCAGACGCAGCACGTACTTACCAAGTGCCTCATCTATGGCGTTGATCCGACCGAATTCTTAGATACGGTCTATGCGGGCGGGAAGTGGAAGAAGTGGATGCGCGACAACACGAAAGAGAACAAAATGCTCTGTTCCGTTATCGCCGGGCACTATCACTTTGCCTCGGATGCATACAAAAGACTCGTCGCGGAACTTGGTAAGCATGAAGACATTAGTGAGAGTATAATGACGCAACTGGGTGAGGTGATACATCACTATGTTGGAGAATAAAACGATACTCATTACGGGCTCATCGCGCGGCATCGGCGCCGCAACAGCGCGACTCGCCGTCGCATATGGCGGCAATGTAATTCTTCATGGCAAGGACGATTCTGCGGAATTGAGAAGTCTAGCCAAGGAACTCGACGCCGAATATGTTTTCTTTGACGTTGGGAATGAGGCTGCAGTCGAAAAAGGAATTAAAAAGCTTGGGTCAATTGATATCTTGGTCAATAACGTTGGCATCAGCATCTCGAAGCCGTTCTTGGAGCTCACAAACAAAGACTGGGATGACACATTGTCTACCAATGTCATGGGAGTGGTGAATGTCTCCAAGACGGTTATACCAGGGATGTTGGAGAGAAAGAGCGGCACGATTATCAATACTTCCTCGATAAAGGGATATCCCCATACGGCCGGGCGCGCAGCCTTTGCTGCTTCAAAAGCAGCGCTCATTACGCTTACCGCAAGTATGGCAAAAGAATTTGCGCCCAATATTCGCGTTAACGCCATCGCACCCGGATTTACAGAAACGGCAACAACCAAAGATGCCTGGACCGAGAGGATCTACAAGCAGATACGTAGCACGCCGCTCGGAAGAGCCGCAAAGCCCGAAGAGATTGCCGAAGTAATTCTCTTCCTTGCAAGTGATAAGGCGAGTTTCATCACCGGAGAGACTCTGGTCGTCGACGGCGGATATAGCATCGCTGGCTGATACGTATGGACGAGCGCAAGAAGTGGAGCCAACGCGAGGAAGATGTAAAGCTTGTCACGAAACCGTGGGGCAATGGAAAAATCGGCGGAGTTTCGGGCGTTGGTGAATTGTGGCTCAATTATGTACGTGGCGAGAATGTGGGCGATGAAGAAAAACGATATGTTTTCAAAAAGCTCTATATCAAAAAAGGCACGAAGACGAGTTTTCAGTATCATGTGAACAAACTCGAGACCAATCACCTTATCTCTGGCTCGGCAGAGGCATGGCAAGAGAACGAAAAAGGGGGGATGGAGAAAAGTATTTTTATGGCGGGAGATTCTTGGACAATTCCGTGCGGGAGGAAACATCGCCTCATTGCGCTCGAAGATATGGTCATGCTCGAAGCCTCGACGCCGGAGGTAGACGATGTGATCCGCATTGCCGATGATACCGGCCGGCCCGATGGCAGAATTGAACGAGAGCATCAGGAGAAATGACTTTATGCGCGTGAAATCTGACCAAAAGAAGTCACAACGTCGGGCCTTTGCGAGGATTGGATTGAATGATGAAGCAATGCAGGTGATCGAGCGTGCGGCGCGTCTTGGCGCACGCCAGGTAATGGCAATATCGAAGACCCCGGGAAAATTCAAGGCGCGATTGAAGCCGGATCAGACTCCCGTCACTATTGCCGATATCAGCTCGCAGAAGGTAATCATGCGCGTGCTCGGCACATTGTTTTCGAAGGACAAGATATGTGCCGAAGAAAGTGAGGACATCGGGAAACAAGACAAAGAAGCAGCGGGCGTGATGCTCTATGTTGATCCACTTGACGGCACCGCGAGTTTCATCCGAGGACAGGATGTCGCGACGGTGGGAATCTGCATGTACGAGAATTCTGTGCCGCAGCGCGCTGCGATCTGCCGACCCTTCCAAAAGCAGCTCATCGTCGCGCAAAAAGGAAAAGGAGCCTTCCTATTTCTTCTCAACGAACGCCTGGATATCATTGGACGGCCGGAAAAGCTTCAGATTCTGGAGAGAAAAGATTTGAGTGGGGGCATGCTGTATTGGGACAGCCCGCTTACGGCGCGAAGCACGCCGCCATTTCAGGATTTTGTGAGCAAAATAATGCGATCAGTACCAAAACTTGGGGTACGATCAATAGGTTCAAATATCGCCAATCAAGCCGCGGTAGCGCTCGGCCAGGGAGATGTCGGCCTCACGCTTGCAGTAGGCGGATTTTATGACATCGCGGTGGGCGGATTTGTTATCGAAGAAGCCGGAGGTATCATGGTGGGTACGGATGGTAAACCAGTGACTCCAAAAACCAAGGCGGCGCTGTACGGCAACAAAGATGCTGTTGGGCAGTTGCTGCCACTGTTCAAGAAGTCTTTCAAGGATTATAAGGGTTTTTAATGAATCTCGATGCTATGACGGAGACCTTGCAACAAAAAGAACCATCGCTTGTTGAGCGATTCAGAGAAATTGGATTGGCTGATCAATTCATGTTAGCCGCACAAGGTGCCGCGAGACTCGGTGCCCGCGAGCTGATGAAATTTCATGGAGCTAGTCCAGAGAAATTACAGACTGAATTCAAAGTCGGGGATATGACTCCTGTGACGGCCGCTGACCTTGCGTCAGAAGAGAGAATTTTGGCAATAATCACTAGCCGCTTGTTTTCACCCGATCAGGTACATGCGGAAGAATCAGGGAAGCGCGGCCAGGAAGAACAGACGATGATGTGGTTTGTGGATCCGCTCGACGGAACTCGTAGTTTTACCCGCGAACAGACGGCTTCAACGGTGGGCGTCTGCATGTATGAGAATAGCGAGGGGCATACTGCGGCAATCTGCCGGCCGTTCCAAAGAGAATTGCTCGCGGCAGGTAAAGGGAAAGGTGCGTTCGTGTTTCCACTGGATGACAACCAAAAGATTATCGGGCCGGCAAAAAGAATCCACGTTTCCGATACTAAATCACTATCTGGAGGCATATTTTATTGGGATGGTGTAGGAACTGGTAAAAGCTCTGGTCCGACTCTTAAGTTATTTGAAAAAATAATCGCGAAAACCGGAAAGACCGACTTTCGGGCGCTCGGAACAAACATAGGTGAACAGGCGGAGATCGCGCTCGGACACGGCGATCTGAAGTTGACGACGGGCGTTGGTGGTCCTTATGACATCCTTGTGGGGCGTTTGATAATCGAAGAAGCGGGCGGTACGTGCATTGATGAAAAAGGACTCCCGCCTAATCCGGACTCAAAAGCAGTCCTCTATGGAAATCCGAAGCTCGTGGAGGAGTACAAAGATATGTTTCTAGAATGCTTCAAGGATTATCAAGGGTTTGCATAGACTATGATTAACTACAAAGTATTGCTGCCGACATCAGGCACCGGCTCGCGCCTGAAAGAAATCACGAAAAATACCAACAAGGCTCTCGTGCCGATCGCAGGAAAGCCGGCGATTAGTTATATTCTTGCGTCGTATCCAAAAGACGTGCCGATCGTCGTGACGCTCGGATATCTCGGGCAAAGCGTCAAAGATTATTTAAAAAAAGAATATCCTGACCGCGTTTTTGAATTTGTGTGGATAGACACATTCGAGGGGCCCGGTTCGAGCCTCGGCTATTCAATGCTTAAGGCGAAAGATAATTTGCAGTGCCCTTTTATCTTTCATGCATGCGATGGCATCTTCGTCGAGCCGATTCCTGCACCGGGATTCAATTGGATCGGGGGATTTGTGGACGATTGGACAACGACGAAGCTTCCCCTAGAGCAATATCGCACGCACACAATGAAAGACGGCGTGATTCAAAAATTGAATGACCGGGGGATTCCGGGATTCGATTCGGTGCACGTTGGACTCGACGGCATCTATGACTACCAAATCTATTGGGATACCTTGCAGGCGATATATGACAAAGATCCGAATGACGCGCAAGTCTCGGACGTTCCAATTCTTGATTCGATGATCAAAAAAGGAGTTTCATTCAGGTGGATTCCATATAAAGTCTGGCTCGACACTGGTAATATCCCCGCCCTTACAGAGACGGAGAAGTTTCTTTCCCGTCGAGATTGATATATACATAGAACATGGAAAAGAAACGCAAGGCACTCTTTATCGACCGCGATGGGGTTATCAACCGAAGTGCCTTGCCGCATGAATACGTGACTCGTGTCGAAGATTTCGAGATCTTGCCGGGAACATTTGAGGCATTACGGCAACTTGCCGAGGCAGGCTACGATCTTTACGTTATTACTAATCAAGCCGGAATCGGACGTGGGCAGACGACGTGGGACGAGGTGAACACCCTTCACAAATATATGCAGAGTGAGTTTGAGCGAGAAGGAATCACGCTGCAAGCAATCTATGTATGCCCTCATAAGAACGAAGATAATTGCAATTGTCGGAAGCCAAAGCCGGGGCTGCTTTTGCAGGCGATTCGCGAGCACAATATCGATCCATCTCAAGCAATATTCGTCGGTGACAGAGAGACTGATATGGAAGCGGCCCGCGGAGCTGGAGTACGAGGCGTTCTTATTCCAAGCGAAGTGGGAATGAGCGCCGCACTTCCAGAGCTACTCAAGTTGATCTGATATAGTTGTTTAAGACAACATTTTCGGGTATAAATCAAGGGCTTATGATCCTCGTGAGAGCCCCGTTGCGCATTAGCTTTGTCGGTGGCGGGACCGATATTCCGGCCTTTTATCGCACCTATCCTGGTCGCGTGGTCTCTACCACGATCGACAAATACGTCTATCTCGTGATCAATCCTACCCCTCTCATCGACAAAGTCTCTGCCCGCTACTCACAATCAGAAACCGTTACGCACCCTTCTAAATTGCAGCATACGCGAATCAAGGCCATGCTCATGGATCTCGGGATTACCAACAACATTGAGATCGGTTCATTCGCATCGCTTCCGGCCAAGACAGGACTTGGCTCGTCTTCGAGCTTCTCGGTGGCTCTTGCAAAGGGCCTGCACGCTCACAAAGGAAAACGCTTGAGTCCGCGCGAGGCTGCCGAGGCGGCCTCGCGTCTTGAGATCGAACTTCTGAAAGAGCCGATCGGCAAGCAAGATCAGTATGCGGCAGCGCATGGCGGGATCAACCTATTCCAATTCAATGCTGATGGCTCGGTGATTGTAGAACCGCTGCTTCTCGATTTTAAGAAGCGCGCTGAATTCGAAAAGAGTCTCATCCTTTTCTATACAGGACTCACGCGCAATGCGAGCGATGTACTCAAGGACCAGAAAAAGCAGATCGGGAAGAAGCGTGAGATGTACAAAACGCTTTCTGATTCTGCGCTTGAATTCCGGGACAAATTGCTCGCGGGTGATATCAAAGGGTTGGGCGAGATGCTCCATGAAACGTGGAGGCACAAAAAACAGTTGAGTACCAAGGTTTCAAATACGACACTCAATTCACTCTATGATGCTGGTATCAAAGCTGGCGCATGGGGAGGCAAAGTCTTGGGTGCCGGCGGCGGCGGGTGTCTGCTCTTTGTGGCGTCGCCTAAAAAGCATAGTGATATCAGGCGCAGGGTGCGTGCTGCCGCGCGAAAGGCAAAACTCGCGGATTTTCAGGAAATACCGTTTTCATTTGTTGATTCAGGCACCGATGTACTTTTTAACAACGA
This sequence comes from Candidatus Kaiserbacteria bacterium, assembly GCA_016217975.1. GTDB lineage: Bacteria > Patescibacteriota > Minisyncoccia > Phycocordibacterales > UBA2100 > UBA10103. The sequence continues at coordinate 31,293 of JACRFH010000010.1, forward strand.
CTCACATGTACGCGTATGAGAGACTACATCGACAAACACATGCGGGAGCTCACGGTGGCACTTGAACATGTCCCTGCAGACGAGATAGCAAAAGCAATCCGAACGATTCAGCGCACGTTTGAGCGCGATGGCCGAATTTATATTTTTGGCAACGGCGGTTCTCTTTCACTTGCTACCCACTGGGTGAGTGATTTCAATAAGACTGTTTTCAGTCATAATCTCAAAAAACACGTCAAGCGTTTCCAGGCAATACGACTTCCGAGCACTGAGGAAGAATATTCTGCGTGGGCCAACGACGAGGGCCACGACATGGTGTTCTTGGGGCCGCTACAGAATTATCTGCAGGATACGGATTGCGTGATTGCAATCTCAAGCTCGGGTAATTCGACCAACATAGTGAAGGCGATTTCGTATGCGAAGAAGCGACATGTGCCGGTAATCGGTCTTTCTGGTTTCGACGGAGGCAAGCTCAACAAACTGGCAGATGTAAAAATACTTGTTGACACAGAAAAGGGAAGATACGATCTTGTGGAGAGTGCTCATGCGGCAATCCTTCATCTCATCACGAAATACTTCCAGGATTCGTTTGAGCACGCACTACAATATGCAAAGAAGCCCCGTAAAATCGCTTCGCTCACACGGGGCAAGTAAATAACATATGAAAGAATTAGTATTAGTAACAGGTGGAGCAGGGTTTATCGGCGGACATTTGGTGGATGCACTGATAGCACGTGGGTATCGCGTACGGGTCTTGGACAATCTCTCACCAGCTACTCACGACGGAAAGCTCCCGAAGTGGTTCAACAAAAAGGCGCAGTTTCAGAAAGGTGATGTGCGCCTCAAGAAGGATTGGGAAAAGGCGCTCAAGGGAGTGTCGTATATATTTCATATCGCGGGATACATGGATTATCGTCCTGATTTCAGCACGTACATCACGACCAATACCATGAGTACGGCACTCATGTATGAAGTCATCCTTGAGAAGAAATTATTGGTCAAGAAAATACTTCTTGCATCATCGCAGTCGGTCTATGGAGAAGGGAAGTACAAGTGCCCCACGCACGGCGAGCAATATTCTGCCCCGCGGGATCCGGAGCGACTCAAGAAAAAAGATTGGGACGTGTACTGTAAGTGTGGCAAACGCATGACGCCGATTGCGGAACTGGAAGGCGACGAGCTCTTTCCGATCAATCCGTATGGCGTCTCCAAGCGGGGACTCGAAGAGATTGCGCTTACGCTCGGGCGCGAATACTCCATTCCCACGGTCGCTTTTCGCTATGCAATAGTGCATGGTGCGCGGCAATCGTTCCGCAATTTTTATTCAGGCGCTCTGCGATCATTTGTCGTGCAGGCGCTTGCGGGCATTCCGATGAGCATTCACGAAGATGGCAATCAAATGCGGGATTTTGTGCACATTGATGACGTCGTTTCTGCACACATGAAAGCACTTGAGAGCTCGAAAGCCGACTACAATATTTTCAACATTGGAAGCGGAAGGCGCGACACCGTGCTCGATCTCGCACATGCGGTGGCAAAAGAAACAAGATCAAAGTCAAAGCCCGGCATCACAGGCATGTATCGCACTTACACCTCTCGCAATTCGATAATGGATGTCTCGAAATTGAAGAAAATTGGCTGGAAGCCAAGGCGCACGCTCACAGACAACGTGCGCGACTACGTCGCGTGGGTGGGCAAGTATCCGGAAGCTCTCGCGCACCTGCGCCGTATCCAGAAGGATCTAGCCAAGAATCGTGTGGTGAGATAAGGTCTCGTCGGTCTAATTTTCTTCTGTTTGCGGCAAGGCCGGGCATTGCCGCGACACTCAAATTTTCTCGATGATGAGTCCGGGGACGCGCTTGAAGTCACGGACATTGCGAGTTGCAAGCGCTGTATTGAGGGGGCGATTTTCCACAGGGACGTCTTGTGATGTTCTTCATGAATGTGACAATGGCGGGCATATGCGTCGCGCCCTAGGATTAGGCTTACGCTTCCTCCCATTCCTAATCTTCGCGATAATCGCGACATTTCTTTTTGCGCATTCTGCTTTTGCCGAATCACGCATTGCCGAGCAAGTGATAGCGACAACGACCGTGGATCAAGAAGCATTCGGCTTGAATAATTATCCTGCGCAATCGTTTACGGCGACCTCGACCGGAATTGTGCAATCAATCGCCGTCGCAGACAACGGATGCGGTGTCGTGATAAGCGATGGCGCGTTCTCGTTCTCGAATTTCCCTACCAGAACGAGCATTAACGGAGGGAGTCGGTATACCGGAGCCTCGTTTTCCGTGAGTGCGGGAGGATTGTATTACCTCACGACAGGCTGCAACAACAATCCAGGCAATTTTGGCGGCTCTACGAGCGATTTGTATGCGGGAGGCGAGGCGGGGCACATGAAGCAGCCGGGAGTATTCCAGACGCAGTTTGTGAGTAACGCCACCGCCGGGAATAGGCTTCTGGATTGGGCATTTACGGTCTGCACATCTTCAGATTGCACGCTTGCAGGGCCGCAGATAGATGCGACGACGACCGCTCCGGTCATCATCATTCCTGGGATCCTTGGATCAGCGCCACACAATGGCGTGTGGCTCATTGATCCTATCACCCATGCATATGACAATCTGATAGATACGTTGATCGGGAATGGATTCGAAAATGATAAAACACTTTTCACTTTCCCGTACGACTGGCACAAATCCAATATTGATACTGCAGTATTACTCAAGGCAAAGATCGATGAGGTCAAAGCTGTTTGCAACTGCGCACAAGTGGACATCGTCGCGCATTCCATGGGTGGGCTCGTCGCCCGCCAGTACATCCAATCCGATTATTATGGCCACGACGTCCGCAAACTCATCTTTCTCGGCACTCCGCAACTTGGTGCGCCAAAAGCATATCTCATGTGGGAGGGAGGAGAAAATGATACTGATAAAGCGGACCAGAGACTCAAAGCATTTCTTCGAATCGAAGCTATTAAACACGGTTATACAAATCTTTTTGACTATATAAGAGCTAGGCCAATACCATCGGTCCAAGAACTTCTTCCCGTCTATGGATATATAAAGCACCTCGGCTCACCCGATATACCTACGTATCCAAACACTGCCTGGTATCCGAGCAATACATTTTTGGAGAATCTGGATAACAACATAAGCAATCTATATAGTGCGGGTGTGGATATTACAAATTTCGTTGGAGATTTGACCAATAGCACGACGATCACAACGCTCCGCGTTGTTCCTCCATCAACGATAAGCTCAACTGCCATTTGGGGCTACGGATTTCCAGAGAACTTTGGGAACTCATCAACGGATCAGGGACTAGAACGAGGAGTGGGTGATGGAACTGTTCCTCTATCTTCCGCAAGCTTCGTACCTAATCATTTGCTAGTCTTTAATTCTGAGCACACGGAGCTAGTTACGAATGCACAAGGAAGTGTGTTTAAAGTGCTCACAGACAAAGACCCCGTCTCGCTTGTGACAGATCAGAGCGGGCTGGACGTAAAGATGCTCATCATTCAAATTCTCTCCCCCGCAGACATCAAGATTATTGCTCCCGATGGCAAAGAAATCGGTAAAGATTTCGCCACGGGGCAAGAGATTACGGCTAATAAGATTCCCGATGCCTTCTATTCTGGATTTGGGACTGATGATGAATATGTAACTATTCCTAGTCCACTCGATGGCGAGTACAAGGTCGTGACGCAAGGCACGGGAGGCGGAGGCACGTATACCATTGCAACAGGTGTGATTGCGGATGCCACATCGAGCACGACGTTTTTTACCGGGCAGACCGCTCCCGGCCAGATAATTGAGCAGGACGTGCATATCGATGCTTCTAGCCCAAGTGATACGACGATCACTCCCGCCGATGTCACTCCACCTACTATCACGATCATTCAGCCGGCTACCACCACATTCACGCACGGGAGCCTTATGCCAGTAAAAGTGGCATTTAGCGACGCCACCGGTGTCGCCACGAGCAGCGTTTCATTTAACGGCAAGCCCATCACGGCGAGCACCACGATTGACCTTTTCTTTGAGCTCGCGGGGAATGGCTCACTCGTGGCATATGCGAGAGATTTTGTGAATAATGCGACGAGCTCGGCGAGAGTCATTCAGGTAATCGCCACGTTTACGAGCACTCGGAACGATATCAATCGCGAAAACACGCTCGGCTGGATATCAAAAAGCCTCAAGAGTCAGTTGACGGGAGATCTAATCAAAGCTTCAACCGCACGGAAAAGCGGTGATAGAATAAAGTATCTGAATGCGATGCAAAAAGACCTCAATACTGCCAAAAGCGGCGGGAAGATTACTCTACTTGGTTATCAAATATTAACAGCGGATGTTAACTGGTTGCTTAATCACTAGATATAACGATATATGAACTTGCTACCTTCTTTTCTCAGATATGCACTATTAATTTTGCTTTCCGGTCTTGTTGTATTTGTATTTCAATCGCAACTAATGAATCTTTACAAATATGCTTTTCCTAATGAGACAGGGGGAGGTTTTGACATCAATTTTACTGGAATTGTAGTTTTGTTTTATAGCATTGAATTTCTTTTGCCGCTTCTCATTGTTGCGTTGGGTGATCGGTCACGATACTGGGTCGCAGGCGTTTTGGCGGGCTCGTTGGGTATATTTGAATTATTTGCTGACCAATTCAACTTTAAAATTCCTCTTCTTCTCATAGCTTCTGGCTTGGTCTTTGGCTTTCTTATTCGCCTAATTGCAACAAACACGCTTGGTAAAATGCCCTCGCTGAGCCTATGAAGAAGTACTTCTAGAGGTATCCCCACGACTGAATATAGCGTCGCTTGCGCTGTAACACGGATGTGATACAATGGCGGATATGGCTAAAACAGCATACGTAAATACACGCGTTGAGAAAAAGCTTAAAGCCGATGCAGAGAAGGTGCTAGAGCAGATCGGCGTGAGCACGTCGGACCTCATGACAATGACACTCAAGCAGGTCGTTATCCAGCAGGGGCTGCCCTTTGATGTATGCACTCGATCGCACGTTCCGAACAAAGAAACCCGTAAAACAATACGTGCGTTAGAAGCTGGGGAAGGCGAGGTGTTCACGGGTCCAACTAAGGAATTGTTTGATATGCTTGAGGGACGAAAGTCTCGCAAAGCATGAAGCAGGTACGATACTTGGGATCATTTCGGAAAGATTACAAGCGCATCAAACGTCGCAATTATAATATTGAGAAGTTAGAGGCGGTCGTTGATCTACTTCGACGTGGCGAGCCGCTTTCGGTTGCCAATCGTCCGCATCTTTTGCAGGGCGACGGAAAGGATATTGGGAGTGTCATATCGGACCAGACTGGCTTTTGATCTACAAAGTTACTGAAAGCGAACTTATTATTGCCCATACTGGAACGCATCCTGACTTGTTTGAATAGCGAAAGTGTGGCCTAGATCTTCTCGATGGAGAGTCCAGGGATGCGCTTGAAGTCGCGTACATTGCGAGTTGCAAGCGTCGTATCGAGTACCGGCGCGGTCGCTGCAATCGCGGAATCAGCCTCTCATCTTTGCAAGTTCTTTGATCGGATCTGGCTTTCGATTCTTCCACATTCCGCGGACTCGCTCCCATGCAGCCAAACGCTCTTTGGGATTAATGGCTGCGGGCGGCATAACCCAAACACCGCCCACTCGCTTGAGCGTGATTTGTTTATGCTGCATAGACGCTATTATCTTGCTCATGCACGCAATATACCATATTGGTGCGCTTATTGCGCAAACCTGTGTTGTGTGTCGTATCCACTTTTCCACATTGCACCTTTCATGAAGGGGCGTACGATGCTGGAATTATTGAGGTCAACTTAAATAGTATGCATACTCATTTTGTGCGCAATTATCCGATTTCGATCGCGATTGTGGTTGCGGCGAGTGTATTCTCAATCGCAGCAGTTTCGTTTGCGGCGATAGTGTCGGGCAATTCGACAACGGGCTCATCGAGCAATGTCACGATCACGCAGCTTACCCTCGCAAAGCCCGCGAGCGCGGCCGAAGGCAATATTCTCATCGCAACTATCTCGACCAATGACGGCGCTGCGAGCAATGTGACGCCTCCGGCGGGCTGGACCCAGATATTGCGCACGAATAATTCGAACAACGTCGCGCTTCTCTCATATTGGAAAGTCGTGGGCGCATCGGAGCCTTCTTCATATCAATGGCAAATCACCCCTTCGACCAATGCTGTCGGTGGCATTACGCCGTATAGCGGAGTAGATACAAGCAATCCGATTGATGTGTCGGACGGAAGTACTGGCCACAGCAAAATTGCAATTGCGCCTTCTATTACGACGACGGAGGCGGGCGATGAAGTAGTGGCGCTTTTCGCGCAGTCTGCGCGAGGGAGCTTCAGCACACCGACGGGCATGACGGAAAAGTATGATATCAATCGCTCGTCCGGCCCGTCTCTTGCATCAGACGAGGCGCTTCAAGCTGCCGCTGGGCCAACAGGCTCCAAGTCTTCCAACCTCTCTCCCGCCGCCTCCCGCCAATGGGCCACCCAGACAATTGCCCTTCGCCAAGTCTCTGCACCCCCGCCTCCGCCATCAACCCCCATCGCCTTTGATGCCGGAGTCTCTAATGGCGGTATTAATCCTAGCGTTGCGATAACGCGCGGTACAAGCGCTTCGAATTATGTTGGAATTGCCACTGCTGTTTGTGTGAGCGCCGGCACAGTAAGCGGCGTGACATGGGGCGGTTCGGCCATGACGCAACTTATGGATGAGGCAGAATCTTCCGGAGCCGGTCACGCGTACTGGTTCTATATAATCAATCCGTCAACAGGGTCGCAAACTGTTGCGGCAGCAAGTTCAGCTATCTGTCAGCTCTCTGCACTCACATATTCCGGAGTTAACCAAAGCACACCATTCGACACTAACTTTGACGGAGCTTCGCATAGTTATGTAAAGAATCTTAATGCTTCTGTATCTCCTGGTACTGAAGTAACGACAACTGGAACCACTCATGTCGATAATTCTTATGCCGTCTTGGCGGACAATTATCAAGTAGATATAACTGGAGGGGCTAATGCAACTGAACGAGTGCCTAAGGCTGTGTACGATCGGGGCTCGGTAACGCACCCTGCCGGTTCAGTATCAATAGGCATTCTGAACAATTCCGGTTCGAATGAACTAATAGATACGTTTATGATCGCGCTCCAACCGGCAAATTAAGCCCTTTCGTCGGCCGTCCTTATCTACTTATTACGAGTTGAATGGAGTTTCCTTGGAAGTAGGTCTCGCTTCACACACTAGACTCGCTTTGCGACATAGTTGGCCCATCTTGGCGGTCGCTCATTCTCGGGTACCAAGACTTTCTCTAGTCCCAAAGCCTTCATCTTAAATATCGTGAATCCGAATTGTTTTAGGTAAACATGGTAGTCATAGAAATAAAGGTGAGAGAATATATGGAAAATTCCAACCTCAAACGTGATTGTACCTATCTTCCCACGTCTTAACATCTCTTCAGCGCCCTTTATCACAAATAGATCATGTCCTTCTGTGTCGATCTTGAGCAGATCAATATGATCGATGTTGTTCTTCGCACAGTACTCATCAATGGTAGTTAAGACAACTTCCTCGGATCTATCATAATTCGAGATTTTAGACCCGCTGTCATCGTGGAGGCCGCTAATAACATTATCGTCAGAGCAGATATGAATAGTGGCCGCACCACTTTTGTCTGAGAGTCCAACGTTCACCGGAATAACACGTCTATCATCTTTGACATTATTGTATAGATCGCGATAGGTAGAACTTACTGGCTCAAAAGCGTGAATAATCGCATCGCTGCCCGCTTCTCGCATTTGTTTTGTATATACACCGTCATTTGCGCCCACATCGAAGATAATCTTTGGTTGTTCTTTCGAGATGTATTCCTTTAGGAAACGCCATTCGCCACTTCGTTCTCGGCCACCAATATCGTCTCCTCGATAGAAGTTCACATACCGCTCTGAAAACACGTATGCCCAATGGTAATACTTAGGATTGTCGTAATTGAAGAATATCTTATTTATGAAATACCAAACCAGTTTTCTCATAGCGAAAAGTATCGGCATTATATCAGCGAGATAATAATACGCGAAGTACCCATCATTACAAAGCGTGATCTTTGTTGTGGATCGCGTACCACATGACCCAGGCTATGCCGCAGGCGGAGGCGTACGAGAGAACTTGCGAGACGATTGCGCCCCAGAGGCCGAAAGGTTGGATGAGAAGGATGCCGGTTCGCTTCATGGTGTTTTCCCCAATTTCTGATAGAGTACTATCCCGGCGTCATAAAACAAGCGTAAGATTGTACAGAGGAACTACGTCGTAAAGTTGTATGAAAATCAAACGCAACACAAATTCCAAACAGAGCGGCACAATGGAATTCCTAGTATATCGGGAAGACTCTAAGTATGTCGGCGTGTGCCTCACTTTTGATATTGTCGAAGAGGGCAAAGATCCGGTTGAGTTGATGAAAAGCATAAAGGAGGCTGCTGAACTTCATTTGGAGACTGTAATAAAAAACAATCTTCCTGATGATCTCTTGAATCGTTATGCCCCCGATGAGTACTGGCAAAAATATTTTGAGGCTGCGAGACAGATTGAACATCGTCCGACATCAAGAAGCGGCTTTCTCACTATATCTCCGTATTCCAGTGCGATGATGCCGCAGTTCGCTTAACGGCTTTGAATCACAATGTGGCACGTGGTCTTTCAAATTGGTCATATAGAGATGTACTAGACTTCCTGAAAGAGCACGGGTTTGTTTTTCTTGAGAATAGAAAAGGATCGCACGAAGCCTGGGTCTGTAGGAAGACCAGTGCCATAGTCGATATTAATTTCCACGGGAATAATGTTACGTACCCGGAACGGACGCTTGAAACTATGATTCGACAATCGAAAATTGAGAAAAAAGAATGGCGAAAATGGGCGGGAAGTTGAACGTAGAACGCCAATTCTGGGTTATGTCGGAGCGTGGTCTTTGTTGCGGATCGCATACCACATGACCCATGCAATTGCGCAGGCGGAGGCGTACGAGAGAACTTGCGAGACGATTGCGCCCCAGAGGCCGAAACTTTGGATCAAGAGAAATGCGCCTACGGCCATGATGATCGAGGGGATGTTCCAGAGGTAGAGTAAGCGGCGAGGGATGAGCGTCGCGCGTGAATCAATGACGGAGCCGATGAGGGTGTTGCCGACCATGAGCGCGATCGTGACCGAGAAGAGCATCGAGAGCGGCACCACCTCGATATATTGCGGGAAGAAAATCATATAAAAAGGATATGCGAGGACGCAGTAGCCAAGGGTGAGCGCGATGCCAAGGCCGAAAAGAATAAGAGATCGCTTGTAGAGCATGTGTTTGAGCGTGGCAGTGTCTTGCGCCGCGAATTTGGGCGTTGCGAGAATTGCAGGGGTGTTGAGAATGGTGCGTGCGTGTTGCACCGGCGCCATCGCAAACGCATAGAGTGCGAGCTCGGCGGCGCCGAGGTAGTGGTAGACGAGGATTGCATCGAGCGAGGAGATGAGGATGTTGGAGGCGTTGATGGCACTTGAGTGAAGCGCATAGGAAAGGGCGTGGGGCTCTTGTTTTTCATTGGGCGGATATTTCTTGAGGGTGACCTGAAGCGAGATGTAGCGCGAGAGCGTCCACGACGCGGCGTAGACGATGAAAATGATAATGGGGTTATTGGTAAAAAAGAGTGTAATGACAAGCGGGATCCCGGCTGCAATTTGCCCAGCAATACCAAGCAAGCTTGAGAGTTTGAAATCGCGCTTGCCCACGAGTACCGCATTGAAAATGCCATACGGCTCCATGAAGGGGATGAAGAACGCGGCAAATATCATCGCGATCGCGACGATATTGTTGCCACCGTAGAAATAGTATGCGGCGACTGCAAGTGCGCCGAGCGACCCCAAGAGCGACCAGTTTCTTTTTGATCGAAGGCCGGAGATGACTGTGCCGTCGTTGCCGCGGGCGGCGCCCTGGGTCACTGCGGTGTCCATCCCGCGCAAGCACGCCACACACAGGATCCCAAAGAGCGTGAGGACGTATTTATAGGTTCCGTACGCATCCTTGGTGAGGAGATTGGCAAATGCGAGCGCAAGGGCGAAAGAGACTGCGCCCGTGATGATAGAGGAGCCTGAAAGCCAGAATGTCCCGTGTGCGAGGTAGACCATGTCGGTCTTGGTGTATTTCTCGCTCCACCGCAATACGCGGATAAGACGCTCCTGCAGGCCTTCAAACATACCGTTATCCTAGCGTTTCTTGACTCTTTTTGCCAGTGTTGTGTTATCGCAGCCAGATGCGGCCGCTCGCGAGAAAAGACGCATATGCTATAGTATTCGCATGACGACGATAGCCAAATCCAACTCGGCTTCCCGAGACGAGACCGTTATCGTCCCAGTGATTTCTCTCGAAGAGATGCCTCGTCTCACCAGTGCGCAGCGAAAGACGCTTATCGCGGACCTTAAGCGGTCAGAAGCAGCGATGAAGTCAGGAAAGTACGTCACGTACTCGCCCGAGTGGCTCAAACAGCGTTTTCGCGAGGTCTATAACGCGGCGCACAGATAGATATGTCGTTCAGGGTCGACTTCAGCGATGAAGCGATCGTTCAGATCGATGAATTCTTTGAGTATCTCGCTAGGTACAGCGAAGGTATAGCGGAGAAATATTACGCAGCGTTCCAGCAGGCGATCGATTACTATTTGGTTAATTATCCGGAGACGTTCACGTTTTATAAAGAAACGGGCTCTCCGTACCGCGCCTTTCTTTTCACTGTCTCGCAGAGGACCTCGTATTGGATCATTTATCGCGTATACGAAGAAAAGCGGCTCGTGCGTGTTTTTCGGTTCTGGAACTCTGCGCGCAAGCCCCACTCACATCGCCTCATATGATATTCAGCGGCGAGGAGGAGCGGGACTGGCCCGAATACGATGTAGCGATTATTGGGAGCGGGCCGTCAGGGATGACGGTGTTTACGGAGCTTGCAGCTTCGGGGCTGGAGGTGTGTGTGATTGAGACAGGGTCTGTAGCCCCGAGCGCTTTTGCCGACAAGCTCCGGAAGATTGAGAGCGAGGGAATCCAGGTGCGGGAGAATTCGCGTGAGCGCATTGTGGGCGGCACATCGAAAACGTGGAATGGACTTTCCGCGCCACTCGACCCAATTGATTTCGAGAAGCGTCCGATTCCGTATCACGAAGGATGGCCAATATCTTATTCAGACATTGAACCGTATCTGGAAGTGGCTGCACAGAGATATAGTTTTCCGGCGCCATCGGCGTTTGAGCCACGTATGTATGTACCCAGCGACGCACCGTTTAATCCGCGGTGGGAATCGCTTGAAGAGAAAATCCTATTGAAGCAACCAAAGCCAACTCATTTTGGAAGAAAATATAAGTACGTCTTCGAGCCTGCGGGCCTTGATCTCATCACCGATGCAACGGTCACGAGTGTTGTTGCGGACGGAGGGGTTGTACGGGCCGCACGATGCGTCGCGTCAAACGCGACAAGATTTGAGATTCGTGCCAAGAAATTCGTGCTTGCCGCTGGTGGAATAGAGACGCCCCGCATTCTCCTCAATTCGAGTATCGGCAATGCGTACGATCAGGTCGGCAGATACATGATGAATCATCCGAAGGGATATATCGGGAAGATCTATTTTACAAAACCAGTTGCCGCAGACTCATTCTATTTTGGCGGGACGCACGGGTATTTCGTGGGCTACACGGGGCTGCGCTTGCGTGAGCGCGTGCAGAAAGAGAGCGGTGTGTTGAATGCGTACCTCCGTCTTGAATCTGAATTCCCATGGTCGAATCGCGCTTCGATCAAACACATTCGTGGAAGTGTGTCGAAATTACTCGCACTCTATCGCAACATCAAAAGCGGAGCATGGAGAGTCATTCCGCGAAATATTGTTTCGCTTATCAAGGAAGGTTTTCTCGCACTCGTATACCTTCCCCAATTGGTATGGGTCGGGATAATTTCGCTTCCGCACGTTGTACGCCCTGGGGTGCGCGTAGCACGAGCGCGCTGCTTCCTCGAAATGGAGCCGAATCCAGACAATCGCGTGGTCCTGTCGGATGAGAAAGATGCACATGGAGAAAAGATCGCACGCGTGGTGCACGCCACTACCGAACGCGATATCGCGTCGCTGGATTCGCTTCTTACATCGTTTGCCGGTGAGTGCACAAAGCTCGGGATCGGGACATTCACGCGCTCGCCCGGAAATCTTGTCGATCTTGCGGGCCATGATGCAAGCCATCATATGGGCGCCACACGAATGGGACGCGATCCAAAGACGTCCGTCGTCGATTCGGACATGCGGGTGCATGGAATCGAGAATCTCTACATCACTGGCGGGTCGGTGTTTCCGACGAGTGGCAACGCAAATCCGACGTACACCATGGTCGCGCTCTCAATTCGTCTTGCCAAGCATCTGAAGAATCTTTTCAAAGTTCACGCTAGCGGTAAAACTGCGACAGGGAAGCCGATACTCATTTTTGGTGCCGGCAGACGTATTACGACTGATGTGATTGGAGTGCTCGAGGTGCTTCCGGATGCTTTCCGCATTACAAAAGTCTTTGCGAGAAGACCGAGCGCACTGTTCACTCGAAATGCCACGTACCTTGTCCATCCAGTCGCAGAACTCTCTCCGCGCGATATCGCGGATACCACATACCTCTATATGGCTGTACCGCATGTCGGGATAGAAAATGCACTCCGCACGGTGACGCAGCATGATTGCTCGCATATCGAACTCATCATCGATACGCCCGCATTTCCGCTCGATCCGAAATTGTATCGCGCGTTCAAGCACGTCCACGTAGCGGAAGATAGCGTTACGCTTCCATGGCTCGAGACTGTGCGTGCGGCCAAAGACTCAATTGGCCCTATTCGCTCGATCATTATCGATCGATCGGCTAATCGGCACCACGCCATCTCGCTTGTGAAAGCTCTTGCGGGGCAGGTCCGATTTGCTCTCAAATGGGGCGATCGTATCTCAATTTCGTGCCGAAATGGTGTCCGCGCACTCGTGATCGAGCCGCGAGATTATAAAAAGGGAACACTCACGATTCGTGGGCAGATGCAGACTCTCGGCGATCGTGCGCGCGCGGGCGTGGTCGCGATCGAACCGCTTTGTGAAAAAGAATATTGCACCGGATTCAAGATAGGGAATATCGAAACGAAGCTTACACCAGTAGAATCCGAGCTCGTTGGCAGATTTGGTCCAGAAGACACTGTCATTACAAAGATGCTTGAACTCAAGCGTGTGGGCCTCTACCGGATGCTCGCGCGTATAGGAAAAGGCGAGGTCGTGTGGTCACTCGAAGCTGGCCTCGACGACTCACGCATTGACCGCGCTGTCCGCAAATTTGGGTTCTTTGGTTGGACCGAGGGTTAACACAGAGTCAGTGAGATATAGCACAGATTCCACGGCCGTGGAATCTGTGCTATATCGAAATATGACATGCCGCGTCCATACATTGCCGAAGCCAGTTTTTAGGCTAGAATCAAGCCTCATGGAACTTTCGGCGATCTTGGGCTGGACGGCTACAGCCCTCTTTACGTTCTGCTACATCCCGCAGATCTATAAGACCGCGAAAACGCAGACGGTGGATGGCCTAAGTTTCTGGCTCCTGTTCATCTCCTTCATCGCCAATATCGTTGCACTTTGGTACGCATTCCTCATCAATCAGGCACCCCTCCAGGTAAAATATGTAGGTGGTCTCATCTTTCTTGGGATCTGTCTCTATTTGTACTGGAGAGTCGCCCGATCATCCAAGCGCGCAGTGCTTCCTGGAGATGTGAATCGCGAGACGAGCACTATCATCGCCGGAGATAATTAAATCTATGATCATCGTCTCAAATCATTTGTTTAATACGACCGATCTCTTATTCCCACGAAATGTCGTCGTGCGGGTGAATCTTGCATGGATCAAAGATTTGGAAACCGCACATTCGGTTCTGAAGAAAATAAAGCACGATGTGTACCTCGATTATCCGCAAGGGCGCACGCGACCACCGAAGCCCAAACTCAAACTTTCCGACGCAATCAATCTCGCGAAGAAATACAAGAACGTTAAATTCTTCGCAGTCTCAAATATTGAAGATCCGGTGATGGCAAAAAAGATACGCGACACGATACCGAGCCGTATTGAATTTGTCCCGAAGATCGAGACAAAGCGCGGTGTCATGAATATGCTCGCCATCATTAAAGCAGCGCGAGTAAAGCACGCAATGCTCGACAAAGAAGATCTTTATAGAGATGTATACCGAGATGTTGCCGCTTACGAAAAACTCATCGCTGAAGCAAGAATGCGCGCGGCCGAATTTAACGTTGCACTCCTAGAATTGCGCGGAGTTGTCTTTGCATAGCATGAAAGCTGTCTTCATTCTTAGTTGCGGTCATAGTGGATCGACACTTTTGGACATACTTCTTGATAGCCATTCGTCGGTCGTCGGCGTCGGCGAGATGCATGGAGCGAAACCGAATCGGCCATGTACCTGTGGACGTCGCGCCGGTGATTGCGAAGTTTGGCGGGACGCGCTTGGTGCCGAACCATGGCAGCGCCGAGAAATCTATCGTCCCAAACTCTCATACTTGCTCGGGCGGGGACCATACTTCTATTCGATAGGAAAGAAGCCTGTGGATGATGCGGAATTTACAGGCGCCACGATGCGAGCGTATGCACAGCTCCTAAAGCGATTTAATGCCTCAATTATTGTTGATTCGTCAAAAGAAGTGGAGCGTGCGGAACTAATAGCACGTGATCCAAACGTCGAGGTAATCATAATCCATCTCGTGCGCGATGGACGAGGAACGACGTGGTCGTATATACGTAAATACAAGAAACTCATCCCATATTTATTTATGTGGTTTCTGTCGAACGTCAAAATCGAGATATTCAAGCGTCGCTTCAAGCGTCGCATTCTATTTCTCCGATATGAAGATCTCGCAGACAATCCGGAAGCGACACTTCGCAAGCTATGCGAGAAAATCGGGATTCCATTCGAGCCCGCGATGCTTGAATTCGATAAAAAAGAGCATCATCAGATCGAGGGCAATCGTATGCGTTTTGTGCCAGGGCACGCAATTCATCGAGATGACAAATGGCGGCATGATATGCCGCTCTGGCTTCGCGCGCTCTTCACCCTATGCTTTGGCTGGCTCAATGCTTTCTATGCACATAAGGAATCGCTCGTATAAGAATCTCAATAAGAATCTCAAACTAGCAGGAGTGTGACTGACATAGTATTATCGCGCTCATGCGAAAGGATTTAGAGAATAGCAATATCGCGCGCCTGCCGCGCCTCACCTTGACGGCGCGCCAGCTTGCTGACCTCGACCAGATACTCGTGGGCGGGTTTGCTCCCTTGACTGGATTTCTGGAAGAAAAGGATTACAAATCTGTCGTCGAGAATATGCGTCTCGCAAATGGGACGTTATGGCCGATCCCCATCGTTCTCGACGTCTCACGCGATCATGGAAGGAAAAAGGGAGAGAAAATCATTTTGTGCGATCAATTCGGGAATCCAATAGCATTCTTCACGGTTACTTCTATCTACGAGCCCGACAAGGAAAAAGAAGCTCGGCTAGTCTACGGCACGGAAAATATCGAACATGCCGGAGTAAAGTACTTGTTTGAAGATACTGGCGACGTATATCTTGGGGGACCCGTCGAATTGATAGCATACGCGCCAGTGTATGATTTCAAAGAACTGCGATTTACGCCCCAAGATCTGAAAGCGCATTTCAAGAAAAAGAAACAAAAGAAAATCCTCGCGTTTCAGACGAGAAATCCAATTCATCGCGGTCATTTCGAAGCTATCAAACGTGCGGCCAAAGAGTCGGGCGCACATGTGCTTATTCATCCTGTGGTGGGCCCTACCAAGGAGGGCGATATCGACTACATATCCCGAGTAAGAAGCTATGTACGACTCGTGCAAAGCCGTATGAAAGACTTTGCGACATTGGCACTTCTTCCAATTGCGATGCGTATGGCGGGTCCGCGTGAGGCCTTATGGCATGCGATCATCCGCAAAAATTACGGCGCCACGCACTTTATCGTGGGACGCGATCACGCGGGGCTGCGGGACCTTTCAGGCAAGTCTTTTTACGGTGTGCATGATTCTCTGAATACTGCAAAGAAACTCGAGACGGAACTCGGAATATCGATTGTCCCAATGAAAGAATTGGCCTATGTGGAGAAAGAAGATCTGTATCTGGCATCCGATGAACTTAAGCCCCATCACAAAACAAAGATTCTCTCAGGATCAGATTTTAGGAAGATGCTGTATGCCGGTGAGCCTATTCCGACATGGTTTGCATTTCCAGAAGTAGTAGCGGAACTTAAGAAAGCAATGGAAAAAACCAGACGGCTTGGTGCGGTCATTTTCTTTACCGGTCTCTCTGGGGCCGGGAAATCTACCATGGCGCACATGCTCTATCACAAGCTCTTGGAATCATATGATCGCTCAGTAACGCTTCTCGATGGCGATGTGGTGCGGCAAAATCTATCCAAGGGATTGACGTTTAGTCGTGCTGATCGAGACGAGAACATCAAGCGTATCGGCTATGTAGCAAGTGAGATTGCCAAGCATGGCGGCATTGCAATATGCGCTGCGATTGCGCCTTTTAAGGGTGCGCGAGAGCATAACCGTAAACTTATCGCAAAAAATGGCACCTATATCGAGATCTATGTCTCGACACCGATCGCGGTATGCGAGAAACGCGACCGAAAGGGATTGTATAAAAAGGCGCGAGCAGGGCTCCTTAAGGGCTTTACGGGAATTGATGATCCATACGAGATTCCCAAACATCCCGAGCTTACATTGGACACATCAAAGATGACATCAGAAAAGTCAGTCGAAAAAATAATCGATCTCTTGAAGCGCCAAGACATCATTTAATATGCCGAATATAGAAGATGTAATCGACGTAGTAAAAGAAGCAGGCGCGGCGGCTCTAGCACTTCAAGAAGGTGCTATTCGCGAAGCAAAGAAAGATGGGGAGGCAGTTTCTGCCGCGGACCGTGCGTCTGATTTGGTACTTCGACGCAGTCTCGAGAAATTCGGCTTTCCCATTTTTTCTGAAGAGTCACAAGGCGAAGCAGGGATGCCGGATACACGGTGGATCATTGATCCTCTCGACGGTACCTTACCTTTCCTTGAAGGCTCGTCAGGATGGACGGTAATGGTTGGTTTTGCGCGCGATGGACTACCGATTTTGGGGGTCGTATATTCACCGCCTCTTCAAAAACTCTGGTATAGCGATGGGGCAGGAGCGTATTGTGAACTCGGAAGCAAAAAGAAATCCATATGTGTATCAAGTCGTACAGATCCACATGGCGCCATTATGGTTGAGAGTATCTTTCACCATGAGGGAGATATGGATTCTGTCACACGCGCGCTTGGTGCGATAAAGACCCCTATGCACGGTGCTGGCTCCAAAATTTGCGCTGTTGTCGAAGGGGAAGCAGATATGACATGGTCTCCTGGAGCGCTGGGCCAGTGGGACCTGTGTGCACCGCACGCCATTCTTGAGGCAGCCGGTGGAATACTCACAGATACATTTGGCAAACCAATACAATATCAAGGGTCTTCTCGCACCGAAGGGTTCGCGGCCTCGAACGGTAAACTTCATCCCGCACTTATTTCCGCAATACAAACGATTCGAGCAAAGGGCTAGAAGCGTTTTGAGCTTCGGGAAGCTCGGTGTATCGTGTCTTCTATGGCTGAGAAGAGTGCGCAGAAAAAGCCCACATGGGTCGCCGTTTCCGGGGGATTTGATCCTTTGCATATTGGTCATGTACGGATGTTTGAGGCCGCGAAGAAGCTTGGCGATAAGCTCGTGGTAATTCTCAATAACGACAACTGGCTACGGGACAAGAAGGGATTTTCTTTTATGCCAGAGAAGGAGCGCAAAGAGATCATCGAGATGTTTCCGTTTGTGGATTCGGTCGTGATAAGTGATCACAAGCTGGTCGATGCCGATCGGAGCGTCGTTCGAATGCTCAAAAAGATCCGGCCAGCAGTCTTTGCCAATGGTGGCGATCGAGACAAGAAAGATGCGGGGATAAAAGCATCGTCTCTGAATCCTGAGCAAGAGCTATGCAAGAAGCTTGGTATTAAACTTGTTTTCAATGTAGGTCGTGGCGGCAAGGTGCAGTCGTCGTCGTGGATGATAGACGAGGCGAGTCGGCACACGAGGAGAAGCGTGCGACCGTGGGGAGATTTCTATGGGTGGGATTCTGGAAAGACATGGTATGTGAAGACTATCTATGTGAAGCCAGGGAAGCGTTTGAGTTTGCAATATCACAAGAACCGCTCGGAACGATGGGTACTCGTTGAAGGGGACGCGACGGCGGTTATCATCGAGAACGGGAAGACTGTGGAGACACCGCTCAAGGTCGGGGAGACATTCATGGTCGAGAAGGGGACGACGCACCGTCTCACGTCAGAGAAAGGAGGGATTCTCGTAGAAGTCGCGGTGGGAAGCTCGTTTGATGAAAATGATATCGTTCGCATTGATGATGATTTTGGCAGGAAGTCCTAAGTCGTGATTGATTATCGCATGATGGAAACCAAGGGTCGGGACATCGTGTTGGATTTCTGGAGAGGCATTGCGATTCTGGGGGTGCTCGTGCAGCACGTCTTTTACTTTCACTACCATATTTTTAGGGCATTTGCGGAAACTGTTGCAAATGGTGTGTTTCTCAATGACGTGCTTTTGTATGCCGACAAACTCCTGATCGCAGTCGCGTACCGCTCGGGACTCCTCGGCGTGCAGTGCTTTTTCATCATCAGCGGATACATCATTACGACTCTCATGCTCAAAGAAGAGCGCGAAAAGGGAATCATAGATCCGATCGCGTTCTATTTCCGTCGCGTGTGCCGGATCATCCCGCCGTATGCGTTTTATATCGTATCGCTCTTTGTCTTTGGATTCTTCGGATTAATTCAGGTGAATTACGCCGCGCTTCCGTTTGCGACGGGGTTTCTTTGCAACATGCCATTTGCAACCTGCGATTGGCATCTGGCGCATACGTGGACGCTCGCGATCGAAGAGCAATTCTATATCGTGTGGCCGCTCATCTTCTTGTTTATTGG
The DNA here is from genome assembly GCA_016217975.1 of Candidatus Kaiserbacteria bacterium. Lineage (GTDB taxonomy): Bacteria > Patescibacteriota > Minisyncoccia > Phycocordibacterales > UBA2100 > UBA10103. The sequence continues at coordinate 50,414 of JACRFH010000010.1, forward strand.
GAAGAAATACCGTATCGCGTTTGTTGCGAGCACAATTGCGGGACTCGTCGTGCTCTCGTCGCTTGGCATATTCAACGCGCATGGCTGGATAGACAATCCGCTGTCGTTTGCCTGCATCGCGCTCGGCGCGCTGTGCGCTTTAAGTGATGGATTCAGGACATATATACGCCGCTATGGAATCCCAACCGCTCTCACGCTTGTCCTCTTGCTCGCGTTCTCGGAATTTGTGCTGCATGCAGGCGAGATCGTGCACATCGCGTACCGCATCGTCGCGCCGTTGTTCCTTTTGGTTGCGATCGTAGAGAGCTACCGCATCAAAGAACTCGTGAGTGCACAACTTGCGCCGATTGGCAATGCAATTGTCGGTATCGGCCTCATCTCCTACAGTCTGTATCTGTGGCAAGAAGTCTTTACGGTGCCACCCGAGCCGTATCCCGCAGGCTCGCTTTTGAGCTGGCCGATTCTCATGTTTGCATTCGCGATCTTTTCCTACTTTGTGATCGAAAAGTCTTTCATCGGGTGGGGCAAGCGCCAGCTTAAAGAACGCTCCGACACATTCGGCCCAGGGATCTAGGAGTTTGAGAATACAAAGAGCTTGTAGCCGACGAAGTTGCCAAGGACGGAGATGACGATTGTGCACAGAAGCGCAATGTTGGCCCAGAGCGTGGGAGAGATATTCGCGGGAGCGCCGACTATGGTGACGAGGAAGTGGATGATCGATACATTTACGAGTGCAGTTGTGCCCGTGATAGCGATGAAGCGCATATATTGCCGGGTACGCTCCTGCTGCGGGGCGTCGTGAAAGGTCCAATACATATTGAGGAAGAATGATTGTGTCGCCACGATCGCAAAAGTGACGATTGCGAAAAGTGTCACCGATGGTCCTTCGGTGATTCCACTCGAAAAAAGGAAGAGATTGAAGAGCGCGGCATTCACGAGAAAATTAAAAGCGCCCACAATCGTGTAGCGCATGAATTGAGACAGGGCTTCACGTGAGAGCTGCATGGTAGAGGTCAGTATCGCACATTTTGATAACCGGAGGTGAGAGGCTAGTATGCACAGTAATGGCCGAAGGGGAATACTACGAATACGTGGTTCTGGGCGCTGGAGTCTCGGGCTTAGGATTCGCAAAGCGTGTAAGCGAGCGCGGCAAGTCGGTACTTGTGCTTGAAAAAGAGGCTGTTGTGGGCGGGCTCTCGCGGAGCATCCATTACAAGGGCTTTTATCTCGATTTCTGTGCGCACCGCTTCCATACCAAAAACAAGGCGCTTCTCGATGAGATTTTGACGCTTCCGGGACTTGAGATGCACCGGCACATCAAGAAAAGCCGCAATTTCATGTTTGGCAAATACATCAAATATCCCTTTGAGGTGCAGGATCTTTTGCGCGCGATGCCGCTAAGCCTAAGTATTCCGGCAGGATTTTCTTTTTTGTGGAATATGATCGCAAAACGTTTCAAAGATAAAAACAAGTTGCGATCATTTGAAGATTGGTTTAGCTACATCTATGGGTACAAGCTCTACGAAGTAATGGCGAGAAATTATACGGCTAAAGTTTGGCGCCATGATCCGCGCGAGATTTCCGCGGATTGGGCGGATCAGCGCTTACAGGGCGAGGATCTGGTTAGACTCCTGCAGCGGATCATCAAAAAGATCGTGACGCTTGATTTTAGATCTTACGATCTTGCGGACGACAGTCTCGCGCCTGATGGCGGTCCTTTTTATTATCCGCTTCGAGGTATCCAGGAAATGCCGGATGCACTCTCGCGCGCAGCTATGGGGCGCGGTGCGCGCATCCTCACGAGTGCACGAGTCCTTCGCGTAGATACCGAGAACCGCATCGTCTTTTATGAGCACGAAGGCAGGCAGGTCTCTGCGCACTACGGTGAACTCATTTCTACTATTCCGCTTCATATGTACTATCGCCTGCAAGATCGCCGTGATCCGGCAATCGAGAAACATCTCGCGGGATTGCAGTACATGGATATCATCTTCGTTTACTTGTTTCTCGACGTGCCACGGGTTTCAAACGACCACTGGCTCTATTTTCCCGATCAGGATATTATCTTCAATCGCGCAGTTGAATTCTCGAATTGGTCGCCGGAGATGTGCCCGAAGGGGAAAACGAGTATCTGTTTCGACATTACGTCGTTTCCTCAATCACCGGAGTGGAAGATGAAAGATGAAGCGCTCGCGGAGCGCACGATCATTGACGCCGCGCGCGTTGGTTACATAAAGAAAGAGCATGTCATAGACAGTTTGGTCGTGCGCGTCACGCATGCGTATCCTTTTTATGATCTCGATTACAAAGAAAAGCTCGATTCGATCGTGCGTTTCCTCGAGACCGATCACGAGCATCTCTTGGGTCGCACCGGCATCTTTCGATATAACAATTCCGACAACTCAATCGAGATGGGCTTCGAGCTCGCCGAGAAGCTGCTCGCAGGGAATGCGGCGAGCGCGCATACATACACAGTGAAGCAAGTAAGCTATTAGCATGATTCGATATTTCTTCGCGGAAGAGGGAGTTACGTGGACAATATATGTTCTTGCGCTCGTAGCGCACTTGCTAGTCTTTGGGGCATTACTACACTTCTATGGCCCGAGCAGTTTCTTTCTCTCGACCGATGGAAGCTTGAATGGGAATGACTCACAGCATTATGTGATCATCGCGAAGAATATCGCGGAAGGCCACGGCTATTCGCGCTTTGTAGATCTTCCATTTGAGCCGGACGGCCTCCGCACTCCGCTTTTGCCCCTCTACTTTCTGCCGTTTGTCGGCGCAGGTGGACTTTCACTCATTTGGCTTGCAATGCTAATACTCAATTTCATTCTCGCTCTCGCGCCTGTCATTTTCTACAAACTCTCTCGGATGTTTCTTCCACACAGCTATGCAGTTGCAGGGGGGCTATTTCTGGTATTCGAGCCGCTTTTTCTTTATCGAAGTCAGATAGCCGAGCCCGACGCGCTACTTGTTCTTTTACTAGTGAGCGCAATGTATTTCCTCGCTCGATCATGGAAGTTACCCTCGTCCAAAGATTGGTATGCGGCCACGGCACTTCTCGGCATCTCGATTCTCGCAAAACCAAGCGCGCTCTATGTGGCGGTTCTTGTTTTCATCTTTCAATTTGCGTTCATCATTTCCTTTGCAAGACCAATATCCTGGAAGCAAGTAACAAATCTTTGCATCGGAGTCTTAATTACCTTCGCCATCATCTCACCTTGGCTCATCCGCAATCATCAAGTCTTTGGCGTATGGGGTGTCTCATCCGTAAGCGGCTACAATTTGTACGAATATTACACCGCGCACATCAAGATGGCGGACGAAGTGATCCCAGAAGCAATCCAAAATGGAAGTCGAGAGCCAAGCCGATATCTGCCATACCAAAAATACTTCGCTAATGTCGCACTTGAGCGCATAGCACATCAGCCAGCAGCGTATGCTAAAGAACAAGCGGTAGGCAGTATCCGCAACCTCTTCGTCTCTGATCTTCCGGCTATCTATTATTACGGCCATAGCCGCCTGCTTCCATTCCCATATAATCCGGAATCCAAGACAAATATGCCGAAGATTCTGTGGGCCGGAGCGCTAGCGCTCGCATATGTATTTGCCCTCATTGGCTGGCTATCCGCATACAAGCGCGACCGCATCACATTCTTTGCATTCACCCTATACCTTGCGCTCTTCGCCTACTTCATCATCTCAAGCGGCCCCTTTGTCGACGCCAAATACCGCCTTCCCGCGCTCTCGCTTGTGATCGTTGTGGCGCTCTATGGAGTGGACTTTCTCACGAATCGCTTCTTGCGTAAAAGCCCAAATTAGTGTTTGATTGCGCGAATGAAGAAGGCGAAGAGGGTAAAGAAAGTGGCGAGATCAAAAAAGCCAAAGAAAGTTCTTATCACCGGCGCGGCGGGGTTTGTCGGTCATCATCTTGTCGAACATATATTGAAAAGCACTGACTGGGAGATCACGACGATCGACCGGCTCGATACTTCGGGCAATCTCAACCGCTTTCCTGGCATCAGTGTGTGGGACAGGGAGAAGAAGAGAGTACACATCGTCTATCACGATCTGCGGGCGGAGATCACTGACTCTGTCGCGAGGATGCTCCACGGCCCTTTTGACTACATCATGCATCTCGCCGCTGGCTCACACGTGGAGCGATCAATCGAAGATCCGCTCCTATTTTTCATGGACAATTGCATCGGTACGGTAAATCTTTTAAATTATGCCCGGCATGGAGGTTTGCGGAAAAAGGCACGAGTCAATCCACAATCACGGACTCCCGCCTTTGAGGGAAAATTTCAATATTTCTCAACCGACGAAGTCTTCGGACCTGCGCCGGACAACGTGAGCTACAAAGAATGGGATCGCAACAATCCGAATAATCCCTATGCCGCTGCCAAGGCGGCAGGAGAGCAAGCATGCATTGCCTTCGCGCACACATACCGCATGCCGATATTTATCACAAATTGTATGAACATTTTCGGCGAGCGGCAGAACCGCGAGAAATTCATTCCACTTATCATCAGGAAAGTGCTCGATGGTGATACGCTCTTCATCCATTCAAACAAGGCGCGCACGCAGGCGGGAAAGCGCCACTATCTCCACGCACGAAATATTTCTGCAGCGACAGTATGGCTTTTGCTCCACGGCAAAGTCCTCGACGGCACAGCAGCACAGGGCAAATACAATGTAGTCGGTGAAGTAGAAATAGACAACCTCTCGCTTGCAAAATTGGTGGCAAAATACACGAACGATTATCTGGCCAGCAAAGGAAAGAAACAAAGGCCGCTTGACTACAAGCTCGTAGCGTTCCATTCCTCACGCCCAGGCCATGACATGCGCTACGCGCTCGACGGTTCACTCTTGGCCAAGGAAGGATTTTCATACCCGGTATCCTTCAAAGAGAGTTTGCGCAAGGTGGTGCGCTGGACCCTTGATCACCCGGAGTGGCTCTAAACGAGTAGGCCATCTCTGTGCGATATACTTCTCTCATGCGCCGGGCTCTGCTAGGTATTGTTCTCGGTATAGTTCTTTTACCCGTATTTGCATCAGCGCAAACATGCCCTAACCTCTCCCGCAATCTCTCCTTCGGATCTCGCGGTAGCGACGTATCGAAATTGCAGCAGTTTTTAATCTCCCAAAACTTCCTCGCATCCGATTCCGCAACCGGCTATTTCGGCCGCCTTACCGAAGCGGCGGTCAAGAAATTTCAATGCAGCCAGAACGTTGTCTGTTCCGGCATTCCTGCAACAACGGGACCGCATCTCGAATGCCAAGCGCCATTGCATTAGGTTACGCGCTATGGGGAGCACACTCTCTCGACGCACAGGCGTCCGACGCCCAATATGTGTGGGACCATTATGCTCAACACCAATCGTATTTTATGTGGAAAGGAAAACCGCTACTCGTTACCCATAACGGGTACGACAACGATCCAAATATCGTCGGCGCCGATTGGACCGACGGTCGTTTCTCGGTCGAGCGTGCCACGGGCGCAGTTGATGCAACTAATCCCATGTTACAACCTTATTTCGCAGACGGGTTTTGGGGTTGGGTCCAAAAATTTCCGCAACCGACAAGTGGTGAGACAGTCGGTGTTATGCCTGGATGGGACAGAAAACATTTGGGCGAGGCGACCACACCCATCGATCGCGAGAATGGCGCATTGTATATACGAGAATGGCTGCGAGCAATCTCGCTCCACCCAAAAAACATCATCATCAGCTCGTGGAATGATTTTGGAGAAGAGACCGCGATCGAGCCGGCAACTGCAGTTTCAGCTCCGGCTTGGATAGATAGCTATGGGAGTCGCTGTGCCTGATTGGTACTTACAGATTACAAACGCGTATACGCATTTGCGTATCGGCCTGATGCCGGGAACATATTATCGGGACGAAGATTCATCGCACGTCTTTCTTGCAGCAAATGGCAAATTTGAATATCAAGGTCAAATGCCGCATGGACATCCCGTGATTGTGCTACCTCCCGGAACACTGCGTAGCCTGGGCGCAGTAGGGCCTTAGTTTGGCTCCTCGTATGCGACGTGCAACATGGAATGATGGATTTCGGAAATCCATCATTCGAGCACATACGGTCTTATGTTTGTCATTTCAATATCCTGCAGATATGCGAGCGTCTTCTTCTGGAACCTGCTCGGAGGTTCGCCGAAAAGATCGGTCGATAGTATGGAAGGGAAGTTCTTTGTGCCGCAATAATCTTGATAGCTACTCCACCGATACTTTGAGAGGTGCTCTTTTGCCCGTGTAGTACTCTCAATAGTTCGTTTGCGCCAGTCCTTTGCTCCTTTGAGATAGTCCAGAGGATTGAGATGAATGTAGTTGAGAATGTGGAGAAAGTGAGCATCAGTGTTGATACGGATTTTCTTTGTCTTTCCTTGAAAGAGCCCGCCGTCGCGGGTATAGCGTGTGTTGAAGTAATTTGCATATCCAACATTCATTTTGCGCATGAAAAGCACGAGGCCTCCTTCCACGAGTTCGGAAATGAGGAGGTGATAGTGATTCTTCATAAGGCACCAGCCGTGAACGTCGACGATTCTATCCCGCTCTAATGATGGATTTCCGAGATCCATCATTTTGCCCGGCTTGAATTTGCGATATGCGTTGCCGGCCGGTTTCGAATCATTAAATTCGAACATGTCATGGATGAAGCGGGCATAATCCTGCGTATCCATAAATATCTGTCGTTTCTCTACTCCTCGATTCAGAACATGATACAGCTCCATGCAGAGATAGTATGATGGATTTCCGAAATCCATCATATTGATTTGTGGATATTATACCTCTGCACAAATCACTGGCTCTGGCGCAGGTTGCGAGGTCTGCTAGAATACTTTGAATATCGAAATGCAAAAGTCAGCGCACGCTGAACACACCGCAAAGATCACGGGAGGTATCTGAAAACTCTCAAGACTCAAGACTCGTACACGGGAACGAACTGAAGAAACCAAAAACTGGTAACGACGATTA
>JACRFH010000011.1 GCA_016217975.1 Candidatus Kaiserbacteria bacterium
AATCGTCGTTACCAGTTTTTGGTTTCTTCAGTTCGTTCCCGTGTACGAGTCTTGAGTCTTGAGAGTTTTCAGATACCTCCCGTGATCTTTGCGGTGTGTTCAGCGTGCGCTGACTTTTGCATTTCGATATTCAAAGTATCATATGGTGCTCGCATGACTATTAACGGCGCAATTCACACTAAATCGGCGTACGCTGAATTAGTGATGATTTTTACTTGGATGCCAACTTTCCTGATAGGGCTAGTATCGATTCAGGAGAGTCCTGACTTGCAACATCCACGCGGCGCGTAGCGCCGCATTTCAAGCACGTATGGACAATTCTATACGACGGCGTGCTGCCTTCAAGCGCGGTTGACTCCATCATGCCTCCGCAACTGTCAGCCCGATCGCCCGGCTCGACGTCTACGTGCTTGCTCCATAGGCACTTTGGGCAATGATTGGTGTAGCCCGTGCCTCTAACGCTCGCGCCGCAATGTCCACACACAAAATCTTCGACATTGCGAATAAACGTCATGTTATTGGACCGTGACGCGATCTTTCGATTCCTGTGTTTGGCCCGAGGCATCAGTGCATGAAAGTGTGAGCGTGAGCGTTCCTACATCTTCACTCACCGTCTTCAGGCTTTTTGATCCCTCGTTGCCATCAGCCCATTTTTGACCATTGAGAAGTATCTGACATGGAGTGGCAGTGCTCATATTGACCGATGTCCACGCCACAAGTACGGACTGACTAAACTTTACGCTACGTGGCTGCACAAAAAGAAACAACGCACTGGGTCCTGGGGTCCCTTGTTGAGTCGAGGAAGCACTATTGCCACCCGGAAAAATCTGATCCGATACCGGAGTTTGTGATATCGGCACAGGCGAAGTATTTGCGAAGGGACTTGTGGGCTGCCCATATGCACTTGAGCCCGGCGGAGGCGGAGTGCCGAGATATCCGAGGCCCCACGGCGTGTTGATCGCGGAATATGTCTGCGGCGTAATTTGGCCGTACCCATTTTGTTGCATGGCAAGAATCGTCTCGATACCGACCGGAGTGGGACCCGATGGCTCAGCCGTCCTTGCTACACCAGGTACCGAAAGAACCTTATATGTGGCCTGCACTTTGTCGTTACAGTTCATTTTGAGCGCGATGCCAAGTTCCGCGCGCGCATCCACTGTCACATTTCCAACATACGCAGCCGGTCCGCGCTCAACTACGGTCGCTATGTTACAAATGCCATTCTTTAAATTGCATACTTCCATACGGGTCCCGAATGGGAACGTCCTATGCGCGACCCCAAAGGTGAGTTGGCCTCGATACGATGTGCATGAGCCCGAAGCGCAGCGATTGTTATCTGATCTATCTACGCAGCCGCCGGCACTGCCAAACGTTGATAGCATGGTATACGTGACGATGCCGATCCTTGATGCCGCACACTCTCGGTCGCCGTTTGGATTTCCCGTCACATTACCAGCTTGGCAGTTACCCGCGTTTGAAGCACTGCACGCGCGCTCGCACGTTGCGGGAAGTTGCGCTTTTTCGTCCGCAGCAGCAAAAGCAAGGCTCGTCGGCATAATCACGAGATACAAGAAAAACAGGATGCCGATGCGGCTTTTTTTCACCCTAAAATTATACCACCTATAAAAGGACGACTGCTCTCCCGCCTGAACATTCGGCCACGCCGTTCTCGATGGGGAATTTCTTTTCCACTCCACCACTTTCTTTTATCAAAATCGTGCCTTTCACGAGCGAAGTGACAAATGGCTCGTGATTGGGAAGAAGCGTGAATACGCCGGCTTCTCCAGGCATCGTTGCCGATATCGCCGCGCCGTCGAAATGTGTGGTGCCCACGCTCGCTACAACCAGCCTAAAAGTATTAGCCATTTTTCACTTCTTCAATTCCCCCTTTCATATAAAACGCACCCTCTTCGAGAGTATCGTGCTTCCCGTCGAGAATTTCGCCAAAGCTTCGCACAGTATCTGATAGCGAGACGTACTTACCGGGCTTGCCGGTGAAAACTTCGGCCACGTTGAACGGCTGTGAGAGGAAGCGCTGGATCTTGCGGGCACGATATACGAGCTTTTTATCTTCTTCGGAAAGCTCCTCGATACCGAGAATGGCGATGATGTCTTGGAGATCTTTGTAACGTTGCAGCACGCGGCGAGTTTCGTTGGCCACACGGTAGTGCTCTTCGCCCACGATCTCCGGGGTAAGCGCGGTAGAGCCCGATTCAAGCGGATCGATCGATGGATAAATGCCGAGCGATGCGAGTGCACGAGAGAGCACCACGGTCGAATCAAGATGCGAGAATGTCGTCGCCGGTGCTGGATCAGTGAGATCGTCTGCTGGCACGTAGATGGCTTGCACTGAAGTAATTGAACCATCCGTGGTGGAGGTAATGCGTTCTTGAAGCTGACCCATTTCTTCGGCAAGCGTAGGCTGATACCCCACGGCCGATGGCACACGGCCGAGAAGCGAAGAGACCTCCGAGCCTGCTTGCACAAAACGAAAGACATTGTCCATAAAGAAAAGTACATCTTTTCCACCCTCATCGCGAAACGCCTCGGCCATCGTGAGACCAGATAGCGCAACGCGTGCGCGTGCACCCGGGACTTCGTTCATCTGGCCAAATACGAGCGCAGTCTTTTCGAGCACGCCCGAATCCTTCATTTCATGATAGAGATCGTTACCCTCGCGGACGCGCTCGCCGACACCGGCAAATACCGAGTAACCACCGTGCTCGCTTGCCACGTTGTGGATGAGTTCCTGAATGAGCACAGTCTTCCCTACCCCTGCGCCGCCAAAAAGGCCTACCTTGCCGCCTTTGATGAAAGGCGTCATGAGATCGATTGCTTTGATGCCTGTCTCAAAGACTTCTGCTTTGGTAGATTGGCGAGAGAAGCTTGGCGGATGCCTGTGAATTGGAAGACGCGGAGAATCTTTGGCTACCGCCTCTTTGCCGTCGATTGGGTCCCCGGTCACGTTAAACATTCTGCCTAGAGCTTTCTCGCCAACTGGAACAGAAATAGGAGCGCCAGTGTCCATCACCTCACCGCCTCTCCCGAGACCTGCCGTGTCGCCCATGGCGATGCAGCGGGCACGATTGAGCCCCAAATGTTGGGCAACCTCAAGTACAAGCTTCTCGCCCTTGTGCGTAAGCTGAAGCGCGTTCTGAATTGCCGGAAGGCCGTCGTCAAAACGCACGTCCACGACCGGACCGATGACTTGGGTAACAGTGCCTTTAGACATATTGTTAGGCAGGTAGTTTAACTCCAGCTTTCTTGGCAATCAACTTTATCCATTCTTCATGACGAGAGAGCTGCATCGCGGCACCCGTGTTTACCATCTGCATATCAGTAAGCAACCTAGACTGTTTGTCGAATGCCTCAAGTATAAGCTTGAAGCGCTCTTCCCATTTCTTTTCCATCTCTTTTACTTCTTTTTTCAGTTCGGAAAGCTCACTACCCATGGCGACCCGCTGTACGAGAAAATCCAGTTTCTCGTTGAGAACGTCAAACTCCCGCGCCGTAAGAGTCGATGGCTTTCTTGCACTACTCGTCTTTCTGGTCTTTCTGATTCTCATACGAATGGATTATACCCAGCTTTTATAAAATTGCGAGTGGAAAGAAAGAGCGGCTCGGGGAATGTGCCCCATTCGAACCATTCCCATTTCTCGCATTTGTCGGGCTCCATCACCCTTGCTTCCCCCGCACTCCAATCCGCGGCAAAACATACGGTGACATAGTGCGTGCCAATATCTGTCCAGATATCGTTGGTAACCCCGATAAGAGTAAGTTTGTCCACCTGCAATCCTGTCTCTTCCAGAGTCTCGCGCCGTGCGCAATCTTCCAGACCTTCGTTCATCTCAAGTTTTCCTCCCGGCGCGCACCACTGCCCTTTCCCGTGTTCGCTTGTGCGTAGCCCAAGCAAAATCTTGCCTTCTTTTCGAATGTATACGCCAACACCGACTCCTGGATAGTTCATTTTTATAGTCGAAATCCTAGAGGTAACACCTCCGGGATTTTCATTCTATTGGTTCCTTTACCATCCCATTGTTGCAAGCCCCATCATCATCCATAAGAAAAACAATATGCTGGTAGCGACGACAAGGCAAGTCGCGACCAGCGTATACTTTACGATTCGACGATTCTTTGAATTAGGGTCGTTGCGTCTCAAATATCGAAACATGCGGTATATCGACCATCCAATTGCAAATGCAAAAGCAATTTGCAGTGAGATCATACTGAATTGGAAAGCAGTGTTCATGATTTATTTCATTGCTTCGATGCCCGAGGTGATCTCTGATATCTCCCGGGTGATCGAGGCTTGGCGGATTTTGTTGAAGGTGCGCGTGTATTCTTTGACGCGCTCTTTGGCATTGTCGGTCGCATTTTTCATCGCAACCATGCGCGCAGAGTGTTCTGATGCCTTCGACTCGAGAAGTCCGTGGAAGACGGCGACATTGAGGAGCCGTGGTAAAAGCGTCGTAATGATCGCATCGGTATCGGGCTCGACGGTGTAGACGGGCGAGGCTGTTGGGAGCTCCTCTCGAGGATCGGGTGCATATTTGCCTTTGACTGGCCGAATATGTGCGATCATCTCCGCAAAATTCTCCCGGGCAATCGGAACGATCTGACGAGCCACTGCCTCCTGCTCGAATGTCGAGAGGAAATTGGTGTACACGATATACGCCGCGCCAATTTCTCCGGCCTCATGCCATGAGAGAACCGAGTCCGTAACTTTGCGAACGTTTTCTTCCGAGACGTCATCAGAAACGTTGGTAAGACGCTCGCGTACCTCGTATCCCCTATTACCAAAATAATCCGCTCCACGCTTTCCTATCCCAATGATTACGACATTTTCCACATTGAGATTTCGCCCCAATATCTCTCCTTCAGTTTTGCGGATGACTGCACTGTTGAGAGATCCCGCAAGACCTTTGTCACTCGTCACTACAACGAATGCGGTCTTGCCTTCTCGCGGTTTCATCAGCGGGTGATTGCCAAAATCTGTTGCCCCTGCGAGGCGCTCGAGAATCGAGAGAGCCACAGCCGCATACATTCGGCCACTCAGCGCACGCTGCTGTGATTTGCGCATCTTGACGGCCGATACCGCTTCCATCGCGCGCGTTACCGTCGACGTCTTTTTGACGGACTGAATCTTGAGCTTGATGTTTTTGAGGGAAGCCATATGAATTAGGTGCTAGGGGCTAGCTTCTAGGTTCTAGTTTTTGAATTCATAAGCTAGTAGCTAGAAGCTCCGCGCTAGAAGCTACGCGAAGAGCTCTTTATGTGCCAAGCGGAATTCCTCATTCGCCTTATTGAGCGTCTTCTTGATATCTTCTGAAATTGCGCCCGTCTTTTTGATCTCTGCGAGAGTTTCCGCGTAATTACCATCGAGGAATTCAATAAGCTTATGCGCCGCCTCGCGCACCTTCGTAATAGGCGTCGTCGCAAAAAGCTTGTGCGTGCCTGCGTAGAGAATTGCGACCTGACGCTCCACCGGAATCGGCTCGCCGTTCTTTTGTTTCAAAAGCTCCGCCATGCGGCTCCCTGTAGCGATGCGCTCGGCGGTCACGGGATCAAGATCCTGTGCAAACTGCATGAACGCTTCCAGTTCACGGAACTGCGCGAGCTCAAGCTTGAGAGTTCCCGCGACAGATTTCATGGCCTTGGTCTGCGCATCGCCGCCAACACGCGAGACGGAGATACCGACGTCGATTGCCGGCCTCACGCCCTTGTTGAAGAGCTCCGCAATGAGAAACATCTGCCCGTCGGTAATGGAAATCACGTTGGTCGGGATGTATGCGGCGACGTCTCCATCTTGCGTTTCGATGATCGGAAGCGCGGTCATGGAGCCTCCTCCTTTTTCATCAGAAAGTCGCGCAGCGCGCTCGAGAAGACGTGAGTGGAGATAGAAAATATCGCCCGGATATGCCTCGCGACCCGGTGGTCGTCGCAGCAAGAGCGAAAGTTCGCGATACGCGACAGCTTGTTTGGAGAGATCGTCATAGATTATGAGCACATCGCGGCCGCGATCCATAAAATATTCGCCTATAGCGGCTCCCGAGAACGGTGCCAAGAATTGGAGCGCGGCGGGGGCAGACGCAGGAGCATCGACGACAATCGTGTAGTCCATCGCCCCCTCGCGCTTTAATTCTTCGACGATGCGTGCCGTCTTAGATTCTTTTTGGCCGATTGCGACATAGACGCAAATCGGGCGCGTCGCTTCCGGCTCGTTTTTTTGATTGATGATCGTATCGATCGCCACAGTCGTTTTGCCGAGTCCGCGATCGCCAATGATGAGCTCGCGCTGACCGCGGCCTATCGGGATCAGGGCGTCAATGGCCGTGATACCCGTTTGTAGCGGGACGGATACGTGTTTACGATGGATAACGCCAGCAGCTTGCCGCTCCACGGGCATCATGGTCGGTTTCTTAAACGGCCCCTTTCCATCCTGCGGCTCCCCGAGCGTATTGACCACTCGACCCAAAAGCTCTTCACCCGATGGGACGCTCAAAATCTTGCCCGTTGATTTCACCATCATGCCCTCCGCAACGCGTGCGGTGTCTCCTAGAATCGCAGCACGCACGCCGTCTTCCTCGAGGTTTAGTACGAGCCCATACAGCTCGCCCGATGAGGAGAGAGAGTCTTTGAGCGATTTGCCTTTTCCTTCTTCAAAGATGACGATCTCGCTCATCACCGCATTTGAGAGTCCGTCAATCGCTACAACACCGTCGCCGACGGATGTAATGCGCCCCGCATGCTGGCTTTCCATGCTTGGTGCATAATGCTCAATTTCTTTGACTATCTTTGCGACGATAGATGTATCCATAGATTAGTTTCGCGCTTCTAGCTTACCGCTTCTAGGAAAGAAAAGAAACATCATACAGTCTTTGTCGCATTAGAATAGATGTTGAGAAGATGCTTTTTGAAACTGTTGTCGACGAGACGCTCTCCATCTTCGAGTCGCCAGCCGCCAATCAATGTCTCGTCGACACACACGTCTGCCGCAGATATGCCAGATTCTGCAAATGCTTGTCGTGCTTGTTTTTCATCCGCAACATAGACACGCGGACGCGTTGCCTTCTGTCGCTCGTCGATGCGTCCCAGTGCGCGGGCAATGCGCGGCAAAAGCTTGCTGCGACCCTGGCGTGCGAGCATGAGCTTAAGGCTCTCGACTGCTTTCTTGGGATCCATTCCCTTTTGTATGACT
>JACRFH010000004.1 GCA_016217975.1 Candidatus Kaiserbacteria bacterium
ACCTTTGTCATGTTCCCGTACTTTGAGTTTCAATGAGCTGAATATCTGTGCTACTGTTGTCTTGAGGTTTTGGTAGACGGTGATTGATTCGTTCATACAAGCGGCTCCCATTCGGGAGCCGCTTGTATTCTATCAACATTAGTGGGCTGGCGCATTTCGATATTCAAAGTATTCTGCGTCGGACTAGGTCCGGCGTTGGGAGGTCCAGATTTGGTAGATTGGCTCGTCAGGTATGTGCAACATGAGCTTGGCGCATCGCGTCAGGTTGCCAATGCTGTACTGCTTGTCGTTGGTGCCATCGCTACCGTAGTGGCTGTCCTTACGCGCCCTCGTTCGCGCTGAAGCAATCTGTCGCACGCTGGCTCGCCGCGAAATGCGGCGAGCCAGTTTTCTTATACGTTGTTCCATATCAGCGTTGCCGGAAGTTTTTTCTTTGGGCGATACGTCTTTCCGTATGCGATCCTAGACTGCCGCCAAGAAGAATTTGCCGATATCCTTTTCAAAACGAATCTTGAATTTCTCGAAGAAATCTCTTTGACCCAGAAGAACACTAAATTGCAAATCTTCTATGAGAAGACACCGAAGCTATATTCCATATCCGATCGCAAGACCTTCATATAAATATAATCGTTCCTCTTTTCACCCAAACGCTCTCTTAGTTCAGGCAACGTCGGACCTGAATCGATAAGTTTCTTTCTGTCCTCCGACAAAGCCACCCATTTCTCTTCAGTATCCTTGCCGAGGATCTTGGTAAAGTCCGCATTTACTTTCATCCCTGAAGTGTAACCTAGCGTTCGGTAAATTTCTAGTGAAGTGGAGTAAGTCAGGAATATCGAAAGAATCTTCCTGCATATTGTACGACACGCTATGTCGCACAATATTTAGGGTACAATGGAGAGATAATGCAGGATTTGAAGAGCCTCAAGACGCAATTCCTCGAGTATCTTGAGATAGAGAAGGGGCGAAGCGTAAAGACCGTCGAGAATTACGACCACTATTTGAAGGAGTTTTTGATGCAGACCAAGGTAGCGGCTCCGGGAAAGTTGACCGAGACGGTAGTGCGTGAATTCCGCATGTGGCTC
This sequence comes from Candidatus Kaiserbacteria bacterium, assembly GCA_016217975.1. Lineage (GTDB taxonomy): Bacteria > Patescibacteriota > Minisyncoccia > Phycocordibacterales > UBA2100 > UBA10103. The sequence goes on from JACRFH010000004.1 coordinate 1,083, forward strand.
AATAGGCAGCCAGGGACTGCGGGGACGATGAAGAAAAAGACACAGAATTATTACCTCATCGCGCTGCGGGCTTTTCTCAAATATCTTCGCAAACTCGGCATCGAGTCACTTTCTCCCGAAAAGATCGAGCTCGCCAAGGTCGGCGGGCGCGACCTCGACCTCATTACGGCCGACGAACTCAATAGATTGATGACTGCGCCCGCCGAAGCCTTGGCGAAGGCGGGAGGCGCCTCTGCCAATGACACACTGCAAATGCTTCGAGACAAAGCGATTCTTGAATTACTTTTTTCTACGGGACTTCGTGTCTCCGAACTCTGCTCACTCAATGCCGATATTGATCTCACGCGTGACGAATTTTCTGTGCGCGGCAAGGGCGACAAAGTGCGCGTTGTGTTTCTCTCCAAGGGCGCGAAGGCAGCGATTGCCGAATACATCAAGAAACGTGGCGATATGGGCGAGGCGCTCTTCGTGGGCTATGGTATGGGACAAGATTCTGCCCGCCTCACCTCGCGCTCAATCGAGCGCATCGTGAAGCAATATGCCGTGAAAGCCGGCATCACCCGCAAGGTCACTCCACATACATTGCGTCACAGCTTTGCGACTGACTTACTCGAAAACGGTGCCGATCTCCGCTCGGTGCAAGCACTCCTCGGACACGCCAACATTGCAACGACGCAGGTCTATACGCACGTGACCGACAAGCACCTACGCGAAGTGCACAAAGCCTTCCACGGGAAAAGACGAAGCTAGCTTGCGCACACAATAATCTGTTGTTATAATACGATTATAATAGTCGTAATGCCAGAAAATATGGCTCAAAAGATAATCAGAATCGGCTCTTCGGTTGGCGTCACCATTCCCAAGTACATCCTGGAAGAGATGAATTTGAATGTGGGCGACCACGTCCGGATGGAAGCTTTGCCCGAGCGTCAGCGCATTACGATCGAGACTGTTCCCCCAAAACACGACGAAGTCGACCCCAAGCTCATCGCCTGGACTGATACCTTTATCAAACGTAACCGCACTCTCCTTGACCGCCTCTCGAAAAAATAAGATCGAGTACATTTCGGCTGCCGAGGTCTTGGCCATACATGATCGGATCATCGATGGAGTCGGCGGAATCCGAGGGGTACGCGACGAGAATCTTTTCCGCTCTGCGGCAATGCGCCCGCAGACGGCTTTTGGCGGCAGTGATGTGTATCCTGACGTATGGACGAAAGCTGCGGTACTCATGGAAGGGATCGCGGTCTTCCATCCATTTTCCGATGGCAACAAACGCACCTCGATTACCGCAGCAAGCGCGTTTCTATATCGGAATGGTTATGAGATAGAACTTCCGGTAGAAGAAACCGAGGAAATGGTTTTGGATGTCGCACAAAAGAAAATGGATGTGCCACAAATCGCAGCGTGGCTCCAAAAGCATTCGCGCGGTCACTGATACGCGGCCATGATTTGCTCGTGACGTTCTTCTCGCGTGAGGGGCCGCGAAGTATCGATCGGCCGCTGCCATGTAGAGTCGTCCTCACTCTCTTTTTCGCGAATTGCCTGGCGAAAAAGTGAAAACAGGCGCATGCGCCTTCGTGCATATCGGTTACCTAGTCTTTTGAGAATGGCGAACATGGCTTGCATTGTCTCAAAGAGGCCATGAGATTCTCATGAATCATGAAAGTTCTATCGATGCGCGAGCACAAGCGGTCGGTACTCCACCTCGCCGCGCACACGGAGCTTGCGCTCTGTGGCCGGAAATCGCGGCGTGCCAAATATCGAGACCTTGTCATCGCGCACCGCGTCAAACGCAGTCCATTCCATGCTTCCCTTCTCAAGATTCAAGTTTGAAATCTTTGAAATCGTTTCCATGCTGTAAGCATGGCAGAATGAGATGAGTTTGGCGTGAATTATGTTGCGAAATTAGCCAAACAAATACGAGTGGCTTCCGATGTCGATCAAATCAATTATTAGCCTGTCGTCATCTTTCTTATACTCGAGCAACAAATCACCTTTGATGTGGCATTCGCGATATCCCCACATGTCGCCTGTAAGTGCATGGTCTCGGTAGATTATTGGCAATTTCTCGCCTGCTTTTAACGTAGCAACAATGATTTTAAAATCTGTCGCGGCAGATGAGCTTAATGTGCCCGACTTTTGTAGCTTTTTGAACGATCGTTTGAAACGCCGCGATAGTAATATCGTATACACGCCCCTATTCTATATCGAGATCCTTGAAGAGTTCTTTAACATCTGTATATCTCTTTCCGTGTTTGCGAGCGTGCGCGACTTCTTTGTCCCACTCGGCGCGGAGCGCGGCCAGATTTTTGGTGGG
>JACRFH010000012.1 GCA_016217975.1 Candidatus Kaiserbacteria bacterium
AATCGTCGTTACCAGTTTTTGGTTTCTTCAGTTCGTTCCCGTGTACGAGTCTTGAGTCTTGAGAGTTTTCAGATACCTCCCGTGATCTTTGCGGTGTGTTCAGCGTGCGCTGACTTTTGCATTTCGATATTCAAAGTAATTTGGTAGAATGGGCGCATGAAGAAGAAATGGGTCGAGGTCGAGATTGTCGTACCATCCGAAGATCTACGACTCTTTAAAGCCAGAGCTGCCAAAGAAGGCATGTCGCCCGAGAATTTGATCGTCTCATTTGTTCGTAAGCATATTCACGGCAAGAAAATCGCATGATCAAGGATGCGCGTTTCTATTTTGCCAATTTCGGAGTTGACGTCGGGCGAATGGTTTCCGCGGTAGAAAAAGGTGATCGGGAGGCTTATGCACTATGTGTCGAGATGATGCATCGAACGCTTGCATACCTACGCAACGCGGGCGATCCAATCATGTATGAAAAAGGTCTGCAATTGTTGCGAGACTTTGAACATGCTCGTGAAGACAATGCGCTTGGAAAATTCAGCGACGATCTGAATGACCTCATCGCCGAATATTCCCCGCTTGCCCAATGATGGGCATTGATGGATTTCCGAAGTCCATCATTCAATGTCCGGGAGTTTAATCTTCAGAGCCAGGAAAAAGTCCGCAAAACGGTCATTTGACAGTCCTCCGCATGTGCTACCATTTGTGTGCGTATGGTATCTGGAAATGGTGACCTTCTTTATGCGGTAGCACTTTACGCACCTTTCATCCTTGGCGTTGTGCTTATACTCTTGTTTTGGAATAGGAAATGGCTCAATGCGCATCCCGGTGTCGGATACTTTTTGGTGGCCATAATCTTACTGGCCTGGTTCGCGCTTTTGGATAAGTATTACTTTGCGGTGTTTTCGACTCCTCCGTGGCCATTTTCTTGACTCTTTGGCCTATTTCAGATACATTACAGGCACCCGCTGCGGCGGGTTTTCAATTGCAAATATGACGCGAAGTCTTAAAAAGGGACCATATGTGGATGTAAAGCTCGCGAAGAAAGTCGCGGCGCGGAAACCCAATGCAGGTCCTATCAAAACATGGGCGCGCGCATCGCAGATTCCGCCTGAATTCGTCGGCTACACGTTTGGCGTGCACAACGGCAAATCGCACGAAGAGGTCTATGTGACCGAAGACATGGTGGGGCATCGCCTCGGAGAATTTTCTCCGACGACAAAATTCATCCGACACGGCGGTAAGATGCAGAAAGAAGCCGAGATGGCAGCCAAGGCCGCCGAGATCGCGACGGCCCAAGCCGCAAAAGCGACGACTGCCGCGGCACCAAAGAAGTAATATGTCTTTAACTACGAACTACGAACTACGTTCTACTAACTAATCCTTATGAAAGCACTTCTTACCAACTATCATCAGTCACCACGCAAAGTGCGCCTCGTGGCCGACCTCATCCGCGGCAAATCGGTGGCACAGGCCAAGGCGGCGCTCGCATTCTTGCCCAAGAAATCCTCTCCTGCGGTTGAAAAACTTCTCGACTCTGCGGTTTCCAACGCGCGCCAGATGGGAGCAAGCACAGAGAATCTTTTTGTAAAGACTATTCAGGTCAATAAGGGCATCGTCATGCGCCGCTTCATGCCCAAGGCCCGCGGCCGCGCTTCGCGCTTTGCAAAGACAATGAGCATAGTGTCGTTAGAGCTCGGCCTCTTCTCCGCTAAAGCTACGAAGAGCAAGCCTCTCAAGAAAGCAAAGGTCGTCGTATCTACTAGTAACCAGCAACCAGTGACTAGCAACTAGTTCTATGACTCACATCGTCCATCCATACGCTCACCGCCTCGGCATCATCCGAGATTGGAAGAGCCGCTGGTTTTCCAAGACTCCCGCGCAGTATCGCAACAACGTCATGGTAGACGCGGCTATTCGTCGTTTCTTGAAGAAGCGTCTTCGCGGTAACTTCGTCACCTCGACCGAAATCGAACGAAATGAAAAGCAGATTCGCGTTCTTATCAAAACCTCGCGCCCGGGACTCGTGATCGGCCGCGGTGGAGAGGGAAGCCAGAAGCTTGTAAAAGAAATCGAGCGCATCGCAAAAAGTGTACCCGGCACAGGGCCACGCCAGGTCAAGCTCGATATCGAAGAAGTGCGCTCGGCAGAAAGTCAGGCGCCGATCGTGGCGTGGATGATCGCGGAGGGTCTCGAAAAACAGCAGACCTTCCGCCGCGTCTTGAAGCAGACGGTGGAGAAAGTAATGGCCAACCGTGACGTGCAGGGAGTCAGGATTGCGATTTCCGGCCGACTCGGGGGCGCTGAAATGTCTCGCCAAGAAGAGATCAAGCGCGGACGCGTCCCGCTTCAGACGCTGCGTGCTGATATCGATTTTGCTCGCGAAGAGGCATACATGCCGTATGGCGTGATCGGCATTAAGGTGTGGATCTACCGCGGTGATATTTTTGCCGGTGCCGATAAAAAGTAATTTGAATTTTCCCTATACCCTACACCCTATTGGCTAATCCCTACCCTTATGCTCGCACCAAAAAAAGCAAAACACCGCAAGTGGCAAATGGGACGCAAGAATCCAAAGCGCCTCATGCTTCCCGACACGCGAGGCATTACCGTTGCGTTTGGCTCATATGGCTTGAAGGCCATGACGCAAGCGCGCATTACCTCAAATCAGATTGAGTCGGCTCGCCGGGCACTCACGCGTGCCGCAGGCAAGACCGCAAAGGTGTGGGTGCGCATTTTCCCCGACAGACCGTTTACGCAGAAGGCAGCGGAAGTGGGCATGGGGTCCGGCAAGGGCGACGTGCAGGGCTACGTCTGCGAAGTCCGCCCCGGACGCGTGATTTTTGAAGTCGACGGTGCACCAGAGAGTATGGCACGCGAAGCGCTTCGCAAGGCTGGCACCAAGCTCCCCGTAAAAGTGCGCGTTGTTGCACGACAATAATATGGCCGATATTTCATCCAAAAGCATAGAGGTACTCAAGCAGGAACTCACAACGCTTCGTGAGAGTTTGCGGAGTTTCCGCTTCGGCGGCGCTGGATCGCGTGCCCGCAACGTGCGGCAGGGGAGCACTATCCGCAAAGAGATCGCTCGCGTACTTACAGAGCTTCGCAAGCGCACGCTAACTGCAGCGGGCATTGCAAAGCCCGAGAAAACCGCGTAGGATAGCCATTCTTTGTTATGAGCCAAAACACCACCAACCCAGGTAAGACCTTCCAAGGCGTCGTCGTAAAGACGGCCATGAAAGACACGTGTACCGTGCTTGTTAGCCGGTACGTGCAGCACCCCAAGTACAAGAAGTACTACAAATCCAGCAAGAAATTCCTTGCGCATGACGCAGGTAATACAGCAAAAGTGGGCGACAAGGTAACCATCCGCGAGACCCGCCCAATATCGAAGCGCAAGCGCTTTATCATTGTTTCTTCCTCGAAGCTCGAGGCTCGAAGCTAGAAGCTATTTATTTATGTTGCAAGATCGAACACTCGTAAAAATTGCAGACAACTCCGGTGGTCAAATCGGACGCGTCTTCAAAATTCTCGGTGGCTCCAAGAAGCGCTATGCAGAGATCGGCGACGAGGTTGTGATCTCGATCCAGACGGCGCAGCCACGAAAGTCGGTCAAGAAGAAAGAAGTGCATCGCGCCGTCGTCGTTCGCCAGACCAAACCCTTGCGTCGCCGTGACGGCAGCTATGTGCGATTCGACGAAAATGCCGTCGTGCTCATAGTCGGCAGTGGCAAGGAGCCCAAGGATCCGAAGGCGACGCGTATTTTTGGCCCAATTCCCCGCGAGCTTGGAGAAAAGGGCTATGGCAAGATCGGCACCATGGCGCCTGAGATCGTATAAAGATGTATACCGTATTCCGTATACCGTATAAAAATACAATATGAAACTCAAAAAAGGAGACAAAGTACTCGTGATCGCAGGCAAGGAACGTGGACAGTCCGCGAATATCGTACGCGTCATCGGCAAGAAAAATATGGTCGTCCTCGACGGACTGAATCTCGTGAAGCGGCATCGCAGGGCTGGCCAGCCAGGCAAGGGTCAGATCATTGATAAGCCGATGCCGATTCATGCGTCCAACGTCATGATCGTGGACCCCAAGGACGGAAAGCGCACTCGCGTTACGATCAAGCGAGGCCGTGACGGCGCGCGCGAGCGCACCACGGTGAATAGCGGACAAGTCTTGAAATAATATATGGCAACTATCACCCCACAAAAGAAAACATTCGACGCTCTCAAGGAAACGCAGGGCTACTCGAATGTCATGCAAGCGCCGAAGGTGACGAAGCTCGTCGTCTCGATAGGCGTTGGATCAGTAAAAGACAAAAAGCGCCTCGAGCTCATCGCAGGCCGCCTTGCTCGCATCACCGGTCAGAAGCCGGCCGAGCGCCACACCACCAAATCGATCGCAAATTTCAAGACGCGCGCGGGAGACCTAGCGGGCTACCAAGTCACACTTCGCGGTGAGCGCGCAGAATCTTTTCTCCAGAAGCTCATTCATATCGTTTTCCCGCGCGTCAAAGACTTCCGCGGCATCTCGGGGAAATCAATCGACGAGATGGGCAACATCACGATCGGCTTCAAGGAGCACACCGTTTTCCCAGAGACTTCTGACGAAGACGCAAAAGACGTCTTTGGCCTCGCAGTCACGATCAATACGTCAGCGAAAAATGCGAAGGAGGCGGAAGCGTACTTGCGCTACCTCGGATTGCCGCTTCGCGAAGGGAAATAAACTACGTTTTCCTTTCGTCGGGTATGTTGAAGGATTTGTCGGTGCGCGTGTCGAGACCCCACAGATAGATCATCAAGCTGTTACGCTCGATTCCAAGTGCTGCCGCCAGGCGGTGAGAAACGTCTTCGCCAGGTTTTTTACTTTGAATATCGAAATGCAAAAGTCAGCGCACGCTGAACACACCGCAAAGATCACGGGAGGTATCTGAAAACTCTCAAGACTCAAGACTCGTACACGGGAACGAACTGAAGAAACCAAAAACTGGTAACGACGATTA
>JACRFH010000013.1 GCA_016217975.1 Candidatus Kaiserbacteria bacterium
ATTTTTGCAATGAGCTTCCGAAACGCGGCGTCCGTAACGTCTTCCATCGGCGCCAGCGCCATTACTGGCTTCGACAGCGTCTGCCAAAAATCCATCATATTTTGCTACCTTATCACACCATACCTCACGAAAGCGCACTTGTTTATCTTCCGCGGCCGCGGAAGATAAACAAGTGATTATGACGGCATTTCTTCTCCCCCTTGCAGTTTGTAATACACGCGATTTCCAAACCGGAGATCGACATATTCTAGCTCGGATTCTTTGCCCTGAAGTGCGTCTGACGTGAGGACAAGCTTGAGGTTTTTGGCTACAGCGGAGGCATCCTCGCCAAAAGACGCCCTGATATAAAATCCTTCCGCAAGCGGTACTGTAAAATCCCGATCATCAACGATATGTGCGCCTTGGGGAGAAAAACCGGCTTGTCCGAGGTATCGCAGAAGCGCCAGAAGTCCTTGGAAATGCGCGCTCGCGTATGAATGTGCTATAGGTGAGGTGCTCGACGCATCTTCAGGCATATCACCCAAAAAAACATAGTGGCTTGACGTTTGACTAGAGCTTGTTGCCTGTGCGAACACAAATCCTGCGTCGTCGAGGAGAAAACAATTGGACTCAGACTCGCACCACAGTGCAAACGGCTGACGCTCCTGAATGTCTACCTGGATGCCGGTCGAGAGAAGTGATGCGCGACTGACTTTTGCGGATTTGATGCGTGGAAAATATCTCATGATATCTTGCTCGATCGTTCGAGGACTGAAAAGGAAGATGTTTCGCGGAGAAAGGAGTGGATATGAATCTTTTTGCAAAAGGGTCTCGACGTACGCACGCATGACGCCGGATGCGACTGCTTGTGTGCCCACCACGTCAACGCGCTGAACATTGTATTGCGGCAAATATGATGCCCAGCTGATGCCGTACACACTAATACCGATCACCGTGAGCACAAATACGGCAATGACAACGCGTATCTTTCTTTTTTTTGCACGCAAGGTCGACTGCCGCGCAGGCGCATGCGCAAAACGCACCGGAATGAAATCACTCCCGGGGGTTTTCTTGCGCAGGTCAACGATTTTTTGTGATGACATCTTTGCCCATGTACCCTTTCAGAGCTTCGGGTATGGCGATTGAGCCGTCTTCGCGCTGATTGTTCTCAACGATCTGGCAGAGGATGCGCGGCGTGGCTATCGCGGTGTTGTTGAGCGAATGCACATAGCGAAGTACTCCTTCTTTGTCTCGATATCGGATATTCAAACGACGAGATTGAAAATCATGAAAATACGACGATGAGTGCGTCTCGCGATATTTCTTCTCGCTTGGCATCCAAGCCTCAAGATCGTACTTCTTGACTTGGCCGAGCCCAATGTCTCCGCCACAATTCAAGACTACATGATACGGAAGCTCGAGCTCTTGCAGTAACTTTTCGGAATTCGCCGTGAGTTCTTCATGCCACTTCACGCTCTCCTCGTGCGACGCTTCGCACAATACTACTTGCTCGTATTTCATAAATTCATGGATGCGGAAGACTCCTTTGGTGTCTTTGCCGTGGCTCCCCGCTTCTCTTCGGAAACACGGTGAAAATGCGAAGAACTTGATTGGCAGCTGCTGCGCGTCCAAAATCTCGTCCATGTAGTAGCCCATCGTGGCAACTTCGGCAGTGCCAGCGAGATACTCCCCATCCTGTGTTTTGTATAAATCTTCCTCGCTTTGTGGCAAATAGCCGGTTCCGACGAACGGCTCGCGACGCACGAGCGATGGCACGATCATCGGGCTAAATCCTTCTTTGTGCATAAATCGATCCTGCACGAATCGCTCAAGCGCCCACACCAGGCGTGCGCCGTCGTTTTTGAGAAAGTATCCGCGAAATCCGGCGACCTTGGTCCCGCGTTCAAAATCCGCCATATCGTGCAAGAGCATCAAATCAACATGTGATTTCGGTTCAAAACTGAATTCCGGAATCGCGCCCCATGTGCGCACCTCTTTGTTGTCGGCATCCGATTCGCCTTCCGGCACCGACATATCCGGAATATTCGGGACCAAGACCATGAGCCCTTGCCAATCTTTCATAACTTTTGCCAGCGACTCCTCGGCTTTCTTGAGGTCCGTCTTCACATCTCCCATCGTCTCGATGATCGCCTTGCGTTCATCGTCGCTTTTCGCAGATGCAATTCTAGTTGATGCGGCATTCTGCTCCGCACGCTTGTCATCGATCATCTTCTGTAATTCTTTGCGCTTATCATCAAGTAAAAGCAACTTCTCAATATCCACCTCGATGTGCTTCTTTTTTGCACCCGCAATGACGATATCCTTGTTATCCCGTATGAATTTGATGTCCAACATGAAATCTAGCTGCTAGAAACTAGCTTCTAGCTTTTAGAAAGATGCCACTATGCAGCATTTCCCTAGAAGCTAGACACTAGAAGCTAGAAGCTCGTGTATCATATTAGCACCATGACGGACGACCTCAAACTACTTTCTCCCCGGGACTTTCCCGTGCTCCTGCGCGAGATCCCAGATGCGCCAAAGCAATTATATGTGCGAGGCGTTCTTCCATCCGAAGGATCAAAGTGGCTTGCGGTCGTAGGCAGCCGCGCGTGCACGCCCTATGGCAGGCAAGTCGTGAAGCATCTCATCGAGGGGCTCAAGGGATATCCCGTCGTTATCGTCTCCGGCCTCGCCTATGGCATCGATGCAGAAGCGCACAAAGCGGCGCTTGAGACGGGGCTTGCGACAGTGGGCGTCCCAGGCTCGGGCCTGGATTGGAATGTTCTGTATCCCAAGGCCAATGTGAATCTCGCGCGCGAGATACTAAAAGCGGACGGATGCCTTCTTTCCGAAGAAAAGCCTGATGCAAGGACGGTGGATTATATGTTCCCCAAACGCAACCGCATCATGGTCGGCCTCTCGCATGCGACCCTTGTCGTTGAGGCCAAAGAAAAATCAGGCTCACTCATCACCGCGCGGCTTGCAACCGAATACAATCGCGATCTCTTGGTCGTCCCCGGTTCGATTTTCAGCCAAGAGAGTAAGGGCACGCATCAATTCCTACGACTGGGCGCTACCGCAATCACGAGTCCGCAGGACTTGCTTCAAGCTCTAGGCATTATCCCGCGTGAAGGGCCGAGGTCGCTTGCGGAATTGCGAGAAGATCTCTCTGATAGCGAGATGCGCGTCATCGAAATCATCGCCTCCCCATGCTCGCGTGACGCGCTCATCGAAGCGCTCGAATTACCGATTACAGATGCAAATGTACTTCTCTCGACGATGGAAATCAAAGGAATAATCGTGGAAGAACTTGGTGTCGTGCGCATCGCATAGATAAAGCGGATACTTGACCACGTAAAGATAGAAAATCTGTCCACGGGGTTGACTATGTTAGACTCTTGGGGTACTAACTGCTGCTCGTATGAAACTTGTAATAGTAGAGTCGCCGTCAAAAGCGAAGACGATAGAGAAGTACCTCGGTAAGGGGTACACCGTCCGCGCGTCGGTCGGCCACATCCGCGACCTGCCAAAGAGTAACAAGGATGCAGTCGATATTGAGAACGGATTCAAGCCTCGATACCAGATGGTTGCCGAAAAAAAGCATGTGATGGATGAGCTCCATGATATTGCGGAGAAAGCCGATGACGTGATCCTTGCAACCGACCCCGATCGCGAAGGAGAAGCAATCGCGTGGCATCTTTCGGAGGCGATTGGTCTCAAAAAGCCCAAGCGCATCGTTTTCTACGAGATCACCGAAAAAGCGGTGCAAGAAGCACTCGCCAATCCCCGCGGGATTGATCAGCATTTGCGCAAAGCCCAAGAGGCCCGACGAGTACTTGATCGTTTGTTCGGATATGATTTGTCAGGCCTGGTATGGAAAAAAGTCCGCTATGGACTCTCGGCGGGCCGCGTACAATCTCCAGCGCTTCGCATTCTCATGGAGAAAGAGCGCGAGATTCGTACATTCGTGCCGGAAAAATTCTGGGTCTTGGAAGCCGATCTCAAGGCAAAGAGCGGTCAGTTTACTGCCACCTGCACGGAAGAGCCTCGTGATGAAAAAGAAGCGGAGCGAATTCTCGCAGAAGCCCGCAAGGGCGACTGGAAAGTGATATCCGTAGACGAAAGCGAGCAGGCCCGCACGCCTCGTGCGCCTTTCACGACCTCGACTCTCCAGCAGGTCGCCTCGACGCGCCTTGGCTTCTCGCCTTCACGCACGATGCGCGCAGCGCAAAAGCTCTACGAAGCGGGCTTCATCACCTACATGCGTACCGACTCGACGAATCTTTCCAAAGATGCACAGGCGCAAATGCTCTCCGTGATAAAAGATGAATTTGGCAACGTATATGCACAAGAACGCGTCTACAAGACCAAATCAAAATCTGCACAAGAAGCGCACGAGGCAGTGCGACCCACCGATGCAAAGAAGCATAGCGCCGGAGCGAACGACGATCAGAAAAGATTGTACGAGCTCATCCGCGCCCGCACACTCGCAAGCCAGATGACCGACGCTCGCGTGCTTCGCACCAAGATCACTGCAAACATATATGGACATGCCATGTCCATAATTCCTGATTTTACCTCCAACGGCTCTCGAGTCATTTTCGACGGCTGGCTGAAAGCAGATCCAGATGCGCGAGGCGAAGATGTCGAGCTTCCGAAAGTCGCGACAGAAGAAGCGCTCACTCTCGTTGATGTCCGATCACAGGGAAAGGAAACGCAGCCACCTCCTCGCTACACTGAAGCGGGTCTTGTGAAAGAACTTGAGAAGCGCGGCATAGGCCGGCCTTCAACCTATGCGTCGATCATCTCGACTCTTGAGGCCCGCGGGTATGTGGAAAGCCGGGGCCGCACGCTCCTGCCTACGCACACTGGCGATGTCGTCTCGACCTTTATTGAGAATAATTTCGGCGATTATATCAGCGATACTTTTACTGCCGAGATGGAGGACGAACTCGACGAAATTGCCGAAGGCAAGCGCGAATATGAAAAGACACTCAAGGATTTTTACGACCCATTTACGAAAGCCGTAAAATCAAAAGCGAAGATCCCGAAAATCACCGGCATGGGCGACGCGCCCAAAGAATTCCCCTGCCCGATCTGTGGCGGTGAGATGGAATACAAACTTATGCGTGCGGGACGATTTATGAGTTGTAAAAAATTCCCTAAATGCCTCGGGGCACGCCGAGAAGACGGCTCTGAAATCCCGCCGCCGAAAGAAATTGGCGAGATCTGCCCGCTGTGCGGCAAAGGTCAGCTCATTGAACGCGAAGGGAGATTTGGACGCTTCATCGCATGCGCCAATTTCAACGACAAAAAGATCAAGTGTAAATTCATCAAAAAAGACCCCGCGGAGGAAGCAAAGGCAAAAACCGGCGTCATGTGCCCGATATGTGTCAAGGAAGGCCGCACTGGCGGTGAAATGCTCGAGCGACGCGGCAGATTCGGTCCGTTCTTTTCGTGCTCAAATTATCCTGGTTGCAAGCACATAATCAAATCTCGTCCAACCGGAAAAATTTGTGACGAGTGTGGTTCTCTCATGATGGAAGGGACCAAAACGATTCCCGAGAGGTGTTCAAATAAAACGTGTCCTAATCATAACCCCCACAAAAAGAAATAGATTCCGCTTTTCAAATCTGGAAAGGAGCGTAGGATAGGCAGATGACTCCTATCCGCCCGCTCAAAGACATTCTTGCCGAGATGACGGCCAAAGACGCCGCGAGTGTTGCACTCATCACCAAGGCATATGCGACTGCCGAGAAGGCTCATGCGCCGCAGAAGAGATATTCAGGAGACCCGTATTTTGGTCACCCAGCGGAAGTCGGATATCTTCTGGCCTTGATCGGCATGGATCCGGCAACGATCGCTGCGGGCCTGCTGCACGATACGGTAGAGGACGCGGGCGTAAAGCCAGAGACGATTTCGGCGGATTTCGGTATGGAAGTGCTTTCTCTTGTTCAAGGCGTGACTAAACTTGGAGAATTGCGTTACCGCGGCCTTGAGCGTCATACAGAATCGCTTCGTAAACTCTTCGCCGCAACGGCAAAAGACATTCGAGTACTCATCATCAAATTGATGGACCGTTTGCACAATGCAACAACGCTTGAACATGTACCGCGTCCCGAAAAGCGCGAGCGAATCGCGCTCGAGACCTTGGAAATTTATGCGCCAATTGCCGACCGACTCGGTATGAGCGTTGCAAAGCAGGAACTCGAAGATGCCGCTTTTCCATGGGCATTCCCAAAAGAATTTGAGAAGACACGAGAACTCTTGAAAGAGCGCCACAATGAAAATGACAAGCGACTCGAGAAAGTCGAAAAAGATCTCAAGCGTGAACTCGGGGACGCCAAGATCCGGACATTCCGCACCGAAGCGCGTCGCAAAGGAATCTACAGCTTGTTTCGCAAGCTTGAGCGGAAGAATTGGGACATTAATTCCATCTACGATATTCTCGCGCTTCGCGTCATTTTTCCCACTGTCGCCGATTGCTACGCGGCGCTGGGCATCATTCATTCGCACTGGCGTCCCGTCCCCGGAAAAATCAAAGATTATATTGCGTTTCCAAAACCAAATGGCTATCAGTCTATACACACAACGGTATATACCGGGGACGGCGGCGCACTCGAGATGCAGCTGCGCACCGAGGCAATGCACCGCGAAGCGCTCTACGGCATCGCTTCGCATCTCTCATACAAAGACGCGCAAGGCGGACAAGGTGGTCGCGGCAGCCTTTCCTGGGTGCGGCAGTTCTTTCCGCGCTTGCGCGGAAGCACACCTGCGACAGCATCGACATCCGAGACGGAGGGCAGCGTTCCCGACTGGGTAAAAGAGCTCGCGCTTGCGCATCAGCCCGGAGAGTCAGAGGAATATCTGGATCGACTCAAGAGCGACTTCTTTAGCCACCGCGTATTCGTATTCACGCCAAAAAGCGACGTTATCGATTTGCCCATGGGCGCAACGCCGATCGATTTCGCCTATGCGGTGCACTCCGACGTAGGAAATAAAATGTCTGGCGCGCGCGTAAATGGCAAGATGGTGTCGCTCGATACCGCTCTACGAAATGGCGATATGGTGGAAATAATTACGAAGCCTTCCGCAAAGCCTTCGCGCAAGTGGCACAACATCGCAAAGACCAACATGGCAAAAAAACACATTCGAAACGCTTTGGGGCAACAAGAAGACAAAAAAGGTTAGAGGCTAAAATTCGAGATAGAGTAGAGATCGTTTTCGGGTGATTCGGGTTTCTTTTGGGGCTCGCTTTCGGGTACAGGCTCGGGGGATGGTGGAGATGGTTGCGGTGAAGACTGCTGGACGTTGCCTAAGAGCTTTCTAATGTGTGCGAGATCATCTGCAGAAAAGAAATCGATGAGGAGTTTTCCCCCTTGTTCTTTTTTCTCAATGCGGACACGGGTACCCAAGCGTTCGGTAAACTCTCGCTCGAGCAGTATGAGCTCAGGAGTAAGATCACCCTTGCGTACTCTCTCGATTGCAACACGCCGAGCAAGCTGCTCGGTATCACGCACCGTAAGGTGTTTCTCAACAACTTCCTTAAAAAGCACGCGCTGCTCTTCTGTTTTATCCATAAGCATCAAGAGCGGTCGTGTGTGCCCTTCAGTGATATCTCCCGCCTTCAGGGCCGCCTGCATATCTTCGGGAAGCATGAGAATACGAAGACTGTTGGAGACATATTCGCGGCTTTTTCCCACTTTCTTGCCAATATCACCGTGTTTGAGGCCGAATTCATTGACGAGTCGCTGGAACGCGAGCGCCCTGTCCACGGGATTTAAGTCTTCGCGCTGCAAATTTTCAATGATGGCAAGCTCCAGTTTCATCTGATCATCGTCCTCGCCGCTGCGAATGACAACCGGGACTTCACGCAGGCCTGCAATCTTGGAAGCGCGAAGACGCCTCTCGCCTGCAAGTAATTCATATTCAACGACAATTCCCTCTTCTGGCTTTTCAATTTCTTTTCTGGTGACTACCAGCGGCTGTAAGACGCCGTACTGGCGAATGGATTCCGCAAGGGAGGCAAGCGCCGCTTCATCAAAAACCTTGCGAGGCTGAAACGGATTGGGCTTTATCCTATCTACTTCTACCCAAAATATAGAATCTTGTATGCGTCGTACTTCTTGCATCAGATGAAGTATATCATCTCGACATTTGCTCGTAGAGGTCCATAAGTGTGCGCAATTCTGTGGAAATATCTTTGAGCGGCACATGGCCAATCGCCCGAATGGGCATGATTTTGCTTGAAGTACTGGTTACGAATGCGCTGTCGTACGATGCGACGTCTTCTGGTCTGATATCCATAGCCTCAACCGTAAAGCCATTTTCTTTTGCACACGCAAGCACACGATCACGCGTGACACCGAGCAGTATCTCGTCTTCCGGCGGAGAATATATGGTCTTACCCTGGATGCAAAAGAAATTCGTCCTCGTGCCTTCGGTGATGAATCCAGCTCGATTCACAAGAAGCGCGTCATATGCACCAGCTTCCTTGGCTTTTTTATAGGCCAGATAACTTCCGAGCATATTGAGTGATTTTGCATGCGGAAACATCCGCTCGTACTCATACGTAATCACATCGCATCCATCGCGATAGAGTTTCTTGTCCGGAAAGATGGGATTAAGGCACAATATGGAAAGAGTTGCTTTGTCGAGAGTTGGGCCGCCGACAAGAAGTAATTTTAAGTTGCACACGTCGATTGCGTTCTTTTCGACAAGTGCTGCTATATCAGCTTTGATGCCATCGATCGTAAAAGAATGCTCAATGCCAATGATCCGGCAGGATTCCATCAAGCGAGCCAAGTGATCCTCTACATCTCTAGGTTTCCCACGTACCGCGCGTATCGTCTCGTATGCTCCGAAGCCGTAAGCGTATTCAATATTCGAGAGTGGAACGACCGCCTCTGCTATTGGTAGTAGTTCACCGTTTTTAGAGAAGTATTCAAAAACCATGTGCCGGAGGTGGGACTTGAACCCACAAGGGCTTGCGCCCACACGATTTTGAGTCGTGCGCGTAGACCATTCCGCCACTCCGGCGTCGCCTTCCAGCTTTATGCGAAGGAGGGCAAACGTGTTAATATTACGTCAATATGGGCGAAAAACAAAAAGTCATCGTAGTCGTCGGCCCTACCGCTTCGGGCAAGAGTGCACTGGCGGTGGAGCTTGCGCAACGATTCAATGGTGAAGTCATTTCAGCGGACTCTCGACAGGTTTACAAAGGCCTCGACATCGGAAGTGGAAAGATCACAAAGCGCGAAATGAAAGGAATCCCGCACCATCTTCTTGATGTCGCGAACCCAAAAAAGACATTCACAGCGCACGATTTCAAGATACATGCAACTCGAACGGCCGTTCAAATTGTATGTAGGGACAAATTACCTATCATATGCGGCGGGACAGGGTTTTACATTGATGTCCTCCTTGGTCGCATTAACTTGCCCGATGTGCCAGCAGATAGGAGACTTCGTGCGCGATTAGAGAAGAAATCGGTGACAGAACTCTTCGTCATGCTCAAAAAGCTCGATCCCGCGCGAGCTAAAAAGATCGACTCCGTGAATAAGGTCCGACTTGTTCGTGCAATTGAGATAGCGAAGGCATTACCTCATATAAAGCCAAATGTGAGTTTACGAACCCCAAAATTCGATGTTCTTTGGATTGGATTGCGGCCGGACAAAAATACCATGCGCAAGAAGATCAATGCGAGACTTCTTGCCCGGATACGACAAGGAATGATGCATGAAGCGCAAAAGCTCCATGCCGGAGGACTTTCGTGGAAACGAATGGAATCGTTGGGATTAGAGTACCGCTACTTGGCGTTACATCTTCAAAAGAAATTATCAAAAGATGAAATGCTCAAGCAACTTGAGACAAAGATCTGGCAGTACGCGAAACGCCAACTCACCTATTGGAAACGCAACAAGGATATACATTGGTTTGATCCGCGAGATACGAATACGATCGTTCGCGAAGTAGAGAAATTCCTCTACTACTTTGAATAACGAAACCCCTCAACCGTCGTTTTCTTGACGCACACCAAACACTCCTCGGGCGAGGTGCGGATACACGCAACTGGAAACGGAAACACACGAATGCAAACAACCTGTGAATAATTGACTACGCCATCATG
>JACRFH010000015.1 GCA_016217975.1 Candidatus Kaiserbacteria bacterium
CGACATCTTCCGCGCCTAACGCCGGGAGCACTCGAAACAGATATCCCTCAACTGCCTCCCTTTGCAGGGATGCGATATCAATCTCTTCATCACCGAATCTATTTGAAAGTCGCCCGTTGGTAGATACTCGTATCGGCTGTATGCGCTCGCATGAGCCGAAATCAGTGCGGAAGTTTCCCGCTCCGATGTAGAGTTTATCAACATTGTGGTGCAAGATGATACCGAACCGGTCAAGACAATATTTGGAAAAGTGAACGGATACTTCATTTGCCAGCGCATCGGCAAGTGAATCAGGGTGCCCTACTCCTTTGCGTTCAACAATTTCAATCGGCAAAATGGCGGGGTCGCGAAAATCATGAGTAACGGTAAGAAAGCGAAGAGTCATATGCTCATTTTGTTTGGTTCCTATTTTTAAGGAACTATTTGTTTAGTATCCCAGTAGGAGTAATCATTTCTTTCAGCCTCTGGTTTACGGCTAGAGAGATGCTTGCATTTTTACGCGTAATAGTCAACGCATTGTATACAACCCATTTTGATATAGAAAAATTTACAACCTCAACCCGCAACAGGCAACGCAACAACAATAGTGGTTTTATCCGCTTCTGACGGCTCAAACGCAATGCTTCCTTTGTGCGCCTTAATATTTACTGCTTTGTCTTCCACCTTTCTCATAATCTAAAGAGCTCTAATGGATGAAACGATTTTCTCCGTTGCCGATTTGATATCTTCAAGCGACGGCCGTGCGCTACCAGAGAAAAGGTCGGGAGAATAGAGCGGTTTGCCAAACGCGACTCGCGCGGTGCGACGGCGCGTGAGAAATTCGGAGAGCGTCATGTGATAGATGCCGGTAATGCGCACGGGGACGACCACCGCGCCTGTCCTCCACGCCAAGAATCCAATCCCGCCGTGAGCGTTCGAGCCGACCTCTTCCTCTGGCAAACGCCGGCCGTCCGGAAACATACATAAGCTTTTTCCATTTTTGAGGAGTTCAATGTGCGTTTCAAGCGAAGTTTCGTAGTCGTGCTTGCCGGAATGCAAACGATGAGCCCCCCAGAAATTGAACAGAAGCCCGCCGTAAAAATACTTTCTCCAGCCGCTTGTTTTGTAAAATGTCCACTCCCGCGAGGTATAAAACATTGGAAGAAGCGGCGAGAGAAAAGGCAGCGCGGCTGGCACGATAATTGAGTCCAATTCGCTTGAGTGACTGGAGGCAAACACGGTTCCCTGCCTCTCTGGAGGGAGCGACGCTAGATGTTCCCCGCCTCTGATGTCAAAATGCATGAAAAAAACAAACAGCGGTCGGACAATCGGCCAAATGAAGTTCTGCAAGAGCCAGGGACTCCAGTAGAAAAATCGGGAAATCTTCCGTTTCCTTCGCATAGAGGCCGCGAGCGGCGCGAGGATGGTGGAAATATGTTCCGGAGGATTCATAGTAGATACGCTTAGCGAATGGCGCACGCGAATTGGGACACCCTGCACTCCGCGCAGAGAAGTCGGGGCGACCAGGCACGGGTCTAACGCCCTGCGGTGCCGCTCCTTGATTTACGAAAGTGGGAGTTGTAAATGCAAACCGATGGTCGACCTACTCCCTTACCCTGTAAGTGTAGCACGAAAAGTGTACTAAAACTCAAGCCAGTCTCCTCCAATACAAAAGGATACCGAAATGAGGAACGATTCTAACGCAAATGAGCCCCAAAATGGGGCTCATTGAAGCGGAAGACATCGTTTGGCATGGTGATGGATGCTATGCACATCATCATGAACGATGCCAACATCGTGAGTGTGGCACAACTCCGTGAGCTCGTGAAGTTCACCAATCGTGTCGAGTTCAGAAGCGCGTCGAAAGCGGAGATGTATCAGTGGATCGAAGAGGCGCTCGGGAAGTTCCGGTACTTCTCCTTGAGGTCGAAAAAAGAGAAGACCGTCGTCCTCTCGTACCTGAAGCAGATGACGGGACTCTCGCGGGGACACGTGAAAAGACTGGTGAAGCGAAAGAAACGAAACGGAAAGATACTCCGCATCACGAGTACGCGTCATTTCTTCCCCAAGGTCTACGGAACGGATGACATCGCACGTCTCATCGAGACGGACAATGCGCACGGGAGGATGTCCGGTGAAGCCACCAAGCGGATTCTGGAGCGTCAGTATGCGGTGTTCGGAGACAAGCGCTTTGAGCATATCCGCCACATTTCCGTCTCGCACCTCTACAACCTCCGCGGTGCGCGACAGTACGAATCGCATGCGCTCTACATCGAAAAGACAAGAGCGACTACCGTCCCCATCGGCATCCGCAGGAAACCGAAGCCTGACGGAAAACCAGGCTACATCAGGGTGGATTCGGTGCATCAGGGAGACTCCGACAAGGAAAAAGGGGTTTACCACATCAATCTGGTGGATGAAGTGACCCAATGGGAGGTGGTGGGGTGCGTCGAAGGTATCAGCGAGCAGTTCCTTCTCCCGCTTCTTCTGGAACTGCTGGCACTGTTTCCCTTCAGGATACTCGGTTTCCACTCCGACAATGGAAGCGAGTACATCAACTATGTGGTGGCGAAGCTCCTCGCCAAGCTCACGGTCGAGCAGACGAAGTCGAGAGCGAGGCGAACCAACGACAATGCGCTCGTGGAGGGGAAGAACGCGGCGGTCGTTCGGAAGTATATGGGGTATGCATACATACCGGCTGTGAATAACGAAATGCTCCAAACAACAACTTTTGATACAATACAAGCGGCTCCCGAACGGGAGCCGCTTGTATGATAAATTCTTTCATCACAATCTATGACACAATCAAAACTATCGTATCACAGTTCTTCAAAACATTGAAATGGAAGGAACGGGAACACCCTAAAGGCCGGAAACCAGTTCTCCTAAATTCTGAAATTGTCGCGGCCGTTGTCTTCAAACAGCGTCAAAACATCGCCACCAAAAAAGCGCTCTACGAAATTCTCGAACCGTCAGGCTCGTACAATCGCTTTGTTGTTGCTTTGAATCGGGTAGCAACCTATCTCATTCGCATCATCACTGCTGTCATTAACTTCCTTCGCAGGGAAGCTCGCCCTGTCAAATTTACCGACTCAACCGACATTCCAGTTTGCCTTAACAAAAACGCCCGATACCACAGAACTATGATGTCCCTCTCTGAATGGTCAAAAACCGGCAAAGGTTCGTTCTATGGCTTAAAGCTTCATCTCTCGGCCGATTGTGAGGGCCGAGTCTTGGCTCTCAAACTCACGCCGGGTAACTCAAACGATCGGAACATCTTCAAGAAGATGAACGCTAAACTTCGGGGTTTGTTTGTGGCCGATGCTGGCTATGTTTCAGAACCGCTGGAGCGGGAGTTCCACATTCCGAATGAAAGGTTACTCTTGACTGGCACGAGAAAAAACATGAAAAAGCTTGCCACCGAAATTGATATTGCCCTCCTTAATCTCCGAATGAGAGTGGAGATTCACTTCCGGGTGTTGAAACTCTGCTACGGTCTCGTTACTTCTTTTCCCCGCTCGATTGACGGGTATCTCACTCACTACCTGGCCGCTATTACAGCCCATCTTGTCAGTTAATTATTATTAAAAGGTTTCTTCTTTTGTTTTCGTTTCCTAAACTTTAGTTTTGAATTGTCTTTTTCTTTCAAACACAGACGGCTGTGGCTATTCAGTTTGGATTGGGGGTTGCATTTCGTTATTCACAG
>JACRFH010000014.1 GCA_016217975.1 Candidatus Kaiserbacteria bacterium
AATCGTCGTTACCAGTTTTTGGTTTCTTCAGTTCGTTCCCGTGTACGAGTCTTGAGTCTTGAGAGTTTTCAGATACCTCCCGTGATCTTTGCGGTGTGTTCAGCGTGCGCTGACTTTTGCATTTCGATATTCAAAGTAATTGATCGTTGGGCTGTTTTCCATACACACAAGTTTACTCTGCTAATGAGAGAAACTTTTGTGTCCAAGATTTGGGGTACCGGTCATATCGAGCGCGATCGCGTGATATTTCCGAGGTCGTGCAGGCGAAGGAACAGGAACGCTTCGTCATCGAGCTATCGTGGAAATCTTCGCGGATCGAAGGCAACACCTATACGCTTCTCGATACCGAACGACTCATTCGCGAAGGAGTCGAAGCACCCGGCCATACGAAGGACGAGGCTAAGATGATCATCAATCACAAGAAGGCGTTTCAATACATTCTCTCGACAAAAGGATCGCGTACTTTTCTCGATCGGCATTTTGTAGAGGATATACATCGCATCTTGGTTGAGGAGATGGGTATCTCGCACGGATTCAGAAAAGGTGTTGTCGGAGTCACGGGTTCATCATATCGGCCACTCGATGTTCCGGCGCAACTAGAAGAAGAGACGGACGCCCTGTGCCAGGCTGCGGCGAAGACAAAAGATCCGTATTCGCAGGCGCTCCTGATGCTTGTCGGCATCAGTTATATACAGCCGTTTGAAGACGGCAACAAACGTACGGCGCGGCTCATTGCGAATGCCATTCTCGTTGGCAACGACCTGGCGCCCCTTTCATATCGAAGCGTTGACGAGACGCTCTATCGGGAAAGTATGCTCACATTTTACGAACAGCTCTCCATCGTTCCAATAAAAAAAATATTTTCTGATCAATATCTTTTCGCTTGCGAACAGTATCTGAAAAGTGCATAGAATTTTGTGAGAAGACTATCCCCACCCAGCCCCAGTTTTGCCGCGGCAAAACTGAGGCTGGGTGCCATACTGCGGGTACCATTCTCGTAATTTTTACATGCTAAAGAAAATCATTGGTTCGATGATAGGGCTCGCGTTTCTCATTTCACCGGTGCTCGCGTCCGCCGATACCTTGAGCGATCTCCAATCGCTCTTCCAATCGCTCCGCGCTGTCCTTTCGGCATTGCAGGTCCATATTGCCGCGACGAGCCAGACCGGCGCAGCTGCCGCAACGACGGAGTCAGCGACACACGACATAAAGATACTGACACTGCTTCTCACGTTTTCGAATACATCGCCGAATGTGGGCTTTGAACAAGGGACGCGCGATGTGTTGTTTGGGAGCGGTCAATCGGTGAAGAGTCTTGTTGAAAAAGCATCGTACGGCACTTCGCACGTTTCCGGTGCAGTCGAAGGATGGTACCAGGTGCCATTTGCGCTCACGACAACCGAGCATTGCCCGTACCAGGACTGGCTCAACAGCGCAGATACTATTGCAGGGAGCCACGGCATAGATCTTAATCAGTATACGCATATTGCATATGTCTTCTCTGTTCGCGGGGACGAAACTACTGCGGCGGCATGGGCAAATTGTCCCGCGTCAGGCTGGGCATTGTATGAAGTGGATAAGCCGTACAAACGTGTTGTCGCCGCGGCGCCGAGTATCATCCCGCATGAAGTATTGCACCAACTCGGGCAAGGCAAAGCTACCCTTGGTCATGCAAATGGGCTCGACTGCGGCGTGCAGAGTATTACGGCGAATTATTTATCGTTATGTCGCCACCAAGAATACGGGGATCCTTTCGACGTTTTGGGGACTGGAGAGAATGTGGCGGTCTTAGGCGTTAGCGGAGCTCTTTTTAACCTACCCCACCGGATAGAAGCGGGCTGGCTCGCCCCATCGCGCACGCCAGAGATTACTACGGATGGAACATACACCATTAATCAGATTGATGCGCTAGCAGGTATCGTCGGATTAAAGATCAAAAAACCCGACGCTGAACCGACGCTCCCCTACACAAGCAATGATTACTACTATGTTGAATACCTCCCGACCCAATACCAGTACATGCCGAGCAAGTACGTAACCGGCGTGACGCTACGCATCTGGCCGGGCACTCCTTTTTCCCCGCTCTTGATGGACATGACGCCGCGAAGCTGCTATCCGCCGGGGGACCCGACGAATCCCAACTCATGCATACTGTCCGACTGGCATGACGGCTTCCTCGGGGATGGTAAAACGTTCACTGATAACAACGGTATACAGATCACGCAAATAAGCCACACTGCTACGTCGGCAACGGTAAAAGTCGATTTCTCGCATCGGCCGATTTTGGTGAGCGATAAACAGGCATACCAAGGCGGCGACACGATTTCAGCTTCATGGAGCAACCTCGACACGACGTATTCAAATGATTGGGTGGGGCTCGTCATGAACGGCTGGAAGTGGACCGACTACACCGGTTCGCGTGCGAAGATGTGGTTTTATACCGATGGTACAAAGAGCGGAACGAAAACGGTTGTCGTGCCTAATCTTTCAAACGGCCCAGATGGCCAACCACGGTATTGGCAGCTCGCGTATTTCCCTCGCGACGGCTATGACGAACTGGTGCGCAGCGCGCCAATTGC
Organism: Candidatus Kaiserbacteria bacterium; assembly: GCA_016217975.1. GTDB lineage: Bacteria > Patescibacteriota > Minisyncoccia > Phycocordibacterales > UBA2100 > UBA10103. The sequence continues at coordinate 2,580 of JACRFH010000014.1, forward strand.
CGTGTCGTACGCGAAGCCCTTGATTACAATAGATCGGGCCTCTTATGTAGCCGGCAGTCCGATTCAAGTCAGCTGGAAGAATTTTTCCGATGTCGCAGCAAAAGACTGGATCGGCGTTGTAATGGAAAATAGGGCGTGGAAAGACTACACTGCCTCGCGTGCCACAATGTGGTTTTATACCGGCGGCACATCGAGTGGGACGAAGACCTTCCACGCGCCCGCAATTCCGGGCCGCTACCAGATCGCGTATTTCCCCAACGATGGCCAAGACATAACCTATCGAAGCGCATCCTTTGACGTCACAGCACTTCCGCCGCCGACCATCACCACTTCCGCGACAGAATATCCTCAAAACGGTCTCAAAATTCAGGCCACGTGGACGAACAATTCAGGAGCGGCAGCCGACGATTGGATCGGTATTCTTGCTGCGGGAACAATATGGAAGGCAGGATCCGCAACGCCGAATAATTGGGTGTGGGCCACCACGAATTCACAGACGCAGGGAACAACCGGTGGCCAAACGCAGGGTGCGGCATCATTCTCATCTACGATCCCACCAGGTGCCTATCAGCTTGTGTACATGTCTATCCAAAACGGAACTAATATCGAGAAGGCAAGGAGTGTCGCGTTTACGATAACTCCCCAGCAGACGATTGTGGGGCCCGTCGTAAGCGCCCCCGTTTCTGTCGCCGCAGGCGAGCAGTTTTCCGCGCATTGGGATTTCGGTACCGGCTCCGGAATGAGCACCGATTGGATCACGATCGTCCCTACGGGCAATCGTACTGACTACGGCCCGTGGTTCTCTGTCCCCCAAACAACAACGGGTGATGGGATCCTGACAGCGCCTGGTGTGCCGGGAACGTATGACATTGTCTTGTATGGTGATGGTGCATTCCACGAGATTACCAACACATCAATTACCATCGGGCCGCCACTTTCCGGCACGACGCTCGTCCCGCGCCGCGCGCTTGTGCGCCCGCAAGATGGTTTTGAGATGGGAATTTATTGGAAGACCGACGTAACTAATCCGAAGGGGAAAGATTGGGTCGCGCTCATTCCTACGGGCCAAGCGAAATGGACGGAGAACAATCAGTGGTTTTGGACCGACGGGCAATCGAGCGGCATGAAGACTGTGACGGTTCCGGGAATTATCGGCGCTTCATACGACCTCATCTACTATGAAAACCCAACGGGGCAGCAAGGCGCGTGGACGGAACGAATTCGCAAAAGTGGCTACGTGAAAGTCGGGCAGTGAGAGTTCTATCCCCACCCCGCTCCAGTTTTGCCGCGGCAAAACTGGGGCTGGGTGACATACTGCGCGTATTCATGTAACACTTGTGCATATGCATCAAAAAGGATTCTCGAACGTCGCACTCATACTCATCCTCGCGGTTTTCATCGTCGGGGGTGCGATTGAATATACGATACTAAAGAAAAACGCAAGTTACGATCAGTGGGGCCCCAGCTTTGAGGTGAGTAGTCTCCCGCTCGAGCCGAAAGCGCCTGCCAAACTCCCCGCACCCGTACCTGATTCTCCACAGATGCCAAGCGCGGCGCTTACCGCAAAGGACATCCTCGGCGCAACCTATATGATTGGCTATGGAAAACCTTTTAGTGCGGATTCGGCACGTTCAATCGTCTTTCCGTCCCCCGTGCAAAACAACGGACTCCTGACAGGCACAGTCGCGATCAAAAACGAACTGTTCTGGATCTACAAATACGAATTCACCGACGCCGCTCACACGCAAGCTACTGTGTATATCGGCGGTAATTTTGGTGCGAGCGCATCTGACGACCGGACGTTTGTCGTTACAAGGACAGGCGGCAAAGTGACGACAAAAGAGACACAATACGTATCGCGCGTGGTGGAGCAAACCGGCTCTGCTTCAGTCTGGAAAACATACAGCGATTCGCGCTATGCTTTTTCGTTCGCATATCCGAGCGATTGGAAAATAGAGCAGACGGAATTCGGGGCAAGCGCATCGAAAGAGATGCCTGATGGGTCTCGCCTGATGTTAGGCATTGCTAAGGTCGGTCAGTTTTCGTATGATCCCCAAAAAGATACGAAAGGAACATTTCTCGGCAAAGAGGCATATTTTAAAACGTTCGATGGATGCTCCGCCGAAGGTGGAGCGTCACAGAGCGAATGCTATCTGAAGATTGCACATGTCATTATCGGCACAAAGCAAGTAAATAATCAGACGTATCAACAAGACATTACCGCGGATAGTCGCGAGATCACTTACGGCGTGGCGAAGACATTTTCTATGCCCGTCGGTTCAACGCACACAAGCAATCAGGCAGCAATCATGGCCGTATTTGATCAGAATAAAGCACTTTTTGATGAGTTGATGCAGAAAATAGAACTTTAATAACATATATGAATTCAATCTTCGGATTCGTCGTCGGGCTCCTTTTACTCGCTTCTCCTCTTCTTGCGTCAGCTGATACGGCTTCGCAGATAACTGCACTGCAGGCGCAGATACAAGCGCTTCTTGCGCAGATCGCCGCTATGAAAACAGCTCCGGCGAATACGACTCGCGCGGGCGTATGCCCGGCGCTCACGCGTAATCTGATCATCGGTTCAACCGACTCCTTGCATGATGATGAAGTGTTACAGCTGCAGCTATTTCTTACGGATCAGGGAGTTTACAGAGGACCCGCGACTGGCTATTACGGAAACCTCACGGCGGCAGCCGTTATGAAATGGCAACTAGCGCACGGCATGGATTTCGTGACGCTGAAGAGCGGCGTCGGCAAAATGACACGGGCGAAGATCAGAGAGAGTTGTACCAGTCCCGAATCGTTTGCGTCATATTCCGATCCGACCACAGGGCTCTCGTTTAAGTATCCTCCCACGTACAAGATATATACAGCTAAGGATCAAAGTGTCGCTCTCACAAGGTTATATTCAGACGGACACGGCGACACGATCTCAACAGCAGTTTCGCCGACACTTGGAGCCGCTACCTTTGCGGACTATTTGGCAAAAAATCCGATGCATGATGCAAACAGCGGACGCGAAATTCCGTTCAACAGTTTAAAGGCACGTGTCTTTGGTTCACAGACCTATTATTATAGGTTTGTCGAACTTTTTGAAGGTGTGCTCGTTGTCGAATACTACATCTTACACGGCGACAAGATATATACCTTCAATCTTAATGCACAAGGCATTGCGTGGTCCGACCCGAAGTTCGACGCAGAAAATGACCCGGGCCATCGTGCGTTAAAACAATTACTCGCGACAGTAACGTTTACGAATCAATAAATATCCCATGCATCAAAAAGGATTCGCCGGCATTGCACTTCTCATTCTCATCGCCCTAATTGCGGGCGGGGCGGGGTACTACGTGATGAGCGGGCAGAATTTGTTTACATTTTTCGAAAATAAAACCCAGGAACGACAACCAAACGTCGATTCTTTTGAAGAATGCGTAAATGCTGGGTATGAGATACACGCGCTTTCTATCGCGGAACCGGCAAGAGGTGCTCCGGAGAAGCCGGATTTTTCCCGCGCAATCGATTGCAGAACTCCCGACGGAAGGATATTCCCGAATCCAGAATACAAAGGAGTTGTGCCGGAAAAGACACGGCAAGCCGCACCCGGACAAAAGAATCCCGCCTCGGCTTCGGACGCAGTGATCGCAAATTGGAAAACATATACGAATGAAAAGTACGGTTTTTCTTTACAGTATCCTGCAGACAAGATCCGAGTCATAGAGGCAAGTGATAACAGTAATAATGAGGTTGTTTACCTCGGTCTTACTTCGCATGAAGCCTATGCAAACGCGTGGCTTAATGAAATTACTGTATCGGTAAATATATCTAAAGACTGTAGTGGGTACGAAACGCATGGTAGTGGGTATGAATTTATAAAGAAGGTCCAAGTCGGAACAGAAATATTTGACCAAACAAATGTGAGTGTTGACTACAACAGTATGAATAGCCGTGGATGGTATGTGCTCGCGTACTGCCTAGCAAAGAATGGAACAGTATATGAAATCAGGGATCGCAGCGGCGGAGGAGATTCCACCATAGAGCAAGTTCTGCACACATTTAAACTTATTCCCACATCAAATGGCAACATCTCAGTCCTCGGCATGAGCAAATACACCGACCACGATTTCGGATTTTCGTTTTGGTATCCGAGCGGGTGGAGCGTTAGAGCGCTGAGTCTTTCTGAATTTAATAAGATTTATTATCCTGATTCCGCACGTTTCTCCACCTCCACCGCCACCACAATGTATCCGGGCGGGACAGTAGCAGGAGTCATCGAGATATCAAACAATGGCGGTATTCCATATAAGGGCAAGCATATTTTCATCTGGAAAGCATCATCTCCCTCGAAGTCTATAACCATTCCGTCCGGCGGTATGGATGAAGGAGGACCCACCACTTTCTATTTTGATACGGGCACGCGTACCTGGATGGAAAAATACGAAGATGCATATCGAGTTGCGAACGGGCTGCCTCTCTCAGTAAACCCCGCAGATGTATCTCACAACACAATGGGTGGTCTCCATCAATTCTACGCAAGCACAGGACACGGCTATGGCGAACTAGTGATCCCGCTATCGGCTCATAATTTCCTCAGCATTCCCTCCACTTGGGATTACGATGTAGAGCCAGTTTCGCACCTCGAACTTTCGAGGAGCTTTCTTGCCGGTACAATCCTCGCCACTGACCCATCGGTCGCAACGCCGGTTTCTGCGGCGGAGCAGATAAAGACGATTCAGGCGGAGAGGGACGCGTACGTGAAGTAATTGCTGTAATTCCTATCCACAAGGCGTGCCATACTGTGGGCATTACCATCTCATGTCGCATCATGCTTAAAAAAATCGGCTTTGCCGGAGTAGGATTGGCATTTCTCGTTTCTCCGTTATTCGCTTCCGCAGCAACTCTCGCAGATCTGCAAGCGCAGCTCCAGGCGGCGCTTGTGCAGCTTCAACTTGCCATCGGGCAGGGGGCAGTCCTCGGCGCGGCGACAGACGATACGCCGGAAGACGAGGGTTCGGTCGGCATATACTGTCCGCAACTTTCGCAGACCCTGAAGCGAGGCATGCGCGACACGCAGACGGTACCTCCCGGTCAAGTCTCTGAACTCCAGACATTCATTACCGACTATTACAGCTTGGATGAAAACATCGTCGTCGGCGGATACTTCGGCAGGCTTACGCATAAGTACGTTGTCCAATTCCAGCAAGAACAAGGACTTCCGGCCTACGGCATCGTCGGCTCTCTCACTCGCGCGAAGATTGCAGAAGTATGTGGAAAAGGGCAGACGGGTTCATTTAGATTGATTGCTCCGAACGGCGGCGAAGTATGGCGAGCCACACCAACGATTACTGATACAATCTCCGGATACGAACAATACACGCAGTCGATATCGTGGGTCGGTGCACCGGAGGATGCAGGTTACTCGAGCGATCGTGTTCGTGCATACCTCGAACAGTGGGATGGTGGAGTATTCGTTAGACTTGGACGGATACCGGCATTTGCTGTCGGCTCGATACGATGGGTCGTCGGTATCGTGAATACTAAGCCCGATTGTCAGGGAGCCGCCTGTCTGTACAACACGACTATCGTCGGTCCTGGGCAGTACTATATTTTTCTCGTCGACAATGGTACAGGGGCAACGGATAGAAGTGACGCTCCTTTCACGATTACAAATTCAGCGACTCCCAGTCCATACATTTCAAACGTCTCACCGAGTCACGCGGGCGCAGGAACCACTATCACGCTCACCGGAACCGGGCTTGCGCAAGAAGGCACGAAAGACGAGGTGGAATTCTTGCAGAATGGCATTCTGAGATGCGCTGTCTCAGGTCCACGGATACTGCCTGAGCGATCCGACACCATGCTCAAATTCAATTTCACCGATTCGTTCGCGGCTAATTGTCCGCCGGGGCTCTACCAGATCCGCTGGAACAACGGCCTCGTAATGACGAATTCTGTGAACTTCACTATTGACGCCGCAACTACCCTCCGATCCCGTCCCACACTTGCACTCGATGCGCTATCTCCACTCGACTGGACCACCGACGCACGGTTGCTGCGCTTCAAAATCACCGCTGCCAATACAGGCCCTATCGGCATCGGCAAATTTACCTTCTCGCAGATCCGCACAGGTATTACCGTCCAGAGTCTTACGCTGTATGGATACACTGACGCCGGCTATACGCAGCCAATAGCAGGGCAGGGAGTCGGAGGTCAGATTACCGGCTCGATCCCTAATCCAAATAGCCAAGTATCGGTTAATGTTGTTAATGGTCCGATAGAGATCGCTGCAGGCGCTACAAACTACTTCGAACTCCGCGGTACCTTCTCTGGTGTGGGTTCAGGGGCCCAGATCACCTCGACCCTCATGGGTGACTCGTCCGCACAACCACTCACGACCGCAGCAAACACTCTCGCTAGCAACTTTGTCTGGACTCCGAACACGACAGGAACAACGATGGCCACCGACGCCGACTGGACCAACGGCTACAGCGTGCCCGGCCTTCCGGCGAGCGGACTCGTGCAGGTGCGCTCCGGCGGTACATCAAATGTTACGTTTACCGCGACGCCGACATCGGGTGCCGCGCCGCTTTCGGTTCAGTTCGGGATGAAGGGGCTCAATCTCACTGGGTCTCCGACGTCCTACATTGTTTATTTCGGAGACAATTCGACGCCATATAGCACGAGCGTGATCGGCAGTGATGTCGCTATGCACACGTATACTCAGCCTGGCGCATACACCGCACATCTCAACAAGAAAACAGCGCCCACCGAGGAGACCGAACTCGCGACGGTGAACGTTACGGTATCTGCGCCCATGCCTCCTCCGACAGTATCTATGTCAATTAACGGCCAGGCTGTTACGACGATCGCTCCGGGCGCACAGTTTAGTGTGGATTGGTCATCTTCAAACGCGACATCGTGTACGATCACCAATGCGCAGGGGCAAGCTGGCTCGACGCCGCCGAATGTCGCTGGCTCATCTTCGGGCGCAGCACCAGCTGCCGGTACGATCTATACGTACATGATTACCTGTACAAATTCCGCGGGTTCGGTCTCGCAGAGCGCGAGCCTTGTATCGGGGACCGGTGGCACGGTCGGGCTCACCGCAAACGGACAATTGCACCTTGTGTACCCCGGCGCAAACTACACGCTGGCGTATACCTCAAGCAACGTGCAAAGCGGTTCGTGCACCATGTCGTATTCTTCAACAAGTAATGGGTCCGGCAGTTTTCCTGTCGATGCTAACGTATATCGTACTGCTCAGTCGGGCCTCATCGGCACATACACGATGACGTGCAAGAAAATGGACGGGCAAGATGTTTCTGCGACGGTTACCGTCACCGCTTCGTAGCAGGGCAGTGATAGCTCGATCGCACACGAGCAATGTATTGATAGCCTTCTAAGCTATCGGTGAGTATCCCCACACGGCATAACGTTTGACACATTCACGGCTGTAGTCTGCGCCGAATGCGCTAGACTGGTATCACATGAAAAAAAGGATACCGTTCATGATTCTCCTCGCGACCGTAGCACGGTATCGAGTAAA